>JAQBYI010000024.1 GCA_027622655.1 Gemmatimonadota bacterium
TCATACGTCTACGGCCAAGACGTGCGCCATCGCAGTTGGCGGCACCGCCACGAACGAAGGCGAGCCGGTTTGCTAAGGTCGGCTTGATCCGATTCAATCAGCTTTGAAGGTACGGGCCGGGCGACTCAGTCGCCCGGCCCGCACTATCTTCCAGACATGAAAACGCCGAAAGGTGAGCGCGCGGCTGGAGACTCTGCCAGCGACGCAGCCAGCGATCCGGCTGCCGAAGTAGAGCGACTGCGGGTTGAGATCAAGGTCCAGCGTGAGCAGCTCGAGCGGCTAGCTGGTGGCGGGCGTCTGGTGGCCATGCTGCTGCACGAGCTTGGCAATCCGGTATCTGCGATCATCAACTACGCGCATTCGCTGGAGCAGAAAGTGGCGCCCGATCTCAGGGGCACCGTTGCGTCACTGCAGCGCGAGGCGTTCAGGGTAGTGAAGCTGCGCGACGGGTTCCTCGACTTTGTTCGTCCGAAGGATGCGTCCGAAACAGGTGCCGATCTGAACGCAGCCGTGCGCGAAACGCTCGGCTTCCTCGACGATCAGGGCGCACTCAGGCGAATCGAGGTCGACCTCCAGATGTCCGCGGCGCCGAAGCCGACGCGCGGTACGGCGCTCGAGCTTGAGCAGGCCATCGCGAATCTGGTGTTGAACGCGGCCGCAGCGATGCCGGAGGGTGGACGGCTCGTGATTTGGGCCGAGCGGTACAACCGCCAGGCGCTTATTGAGGCTTCAGCGCGTCGTACCGACGGCGAAGACGGTCGCATCGTTCACCCGCGTCGTGCCGATGACAAGTTGTCCACGTGGCTCGAGTCGCTAGACGTAGAAGAGGTCGTGAAGATCGTTGTCGCCGACTCCGGACACGGGTTCCACCACGGCAACCTCGAAAAGGTTTTCGAACCGTTTTTCAGTTCGAAGGAGCCCGACGATGGTGTGGGACTCGGGTTGACAGTGGTGCGACGGGTTGTGGACTCGATGGGCGGCATCGTCTGGGCCCAGAAATCGCGTGAGGGCGGCGCTGCATTCCACATCGTTCTTCCCGTGCATCCCGATCCTGATGGACCTCCCGATCATCGGCCGGCTCTTCTCGCAGACCGACGTGATCGAGCGCAAGCAGGACCTGCTGATCCTGGTCACGCCGCACATCGTGGACGAAGGCGAAGTAGTACGGCGCCAGCGCCCCCCCCCGGCAGCCCGTGACCGCGCTGACAGACTGACCTGAACGCGCCCGGCGCTGAATTCCACCGCCGGGCCCGTTTTTGGCTCTTGAAACTGACCAATGTCCCACATTCGTTTTTCCACTGCCGGTGAGTCGCACGGGCCCGCCCTAGTGGCCATCATCGAGGGGCTGCCGGCCGGAGTGCCGTTGCTCGCGGCCGACGTCGACGGCGAACTGGCCAGGCGCCAGAAGGGCTACGGACGCGGCAGGCGCATGCAGATCGAGCAGGACGCGATTGAGCTCCTGAGCGGAGTACGCGCCGGCGAAACGCTCGGTTCGCCGATCGCCATGCTGATTCGAAACCGCGACTGGAAGAACTGGTCGGAGATCATGGACCCCGGCTTGCGAGACGAAGATGCCGGCGCAGGCCGCAAGCGACAGCTCACACGCGTCAGGCCTGGCCACGCCGACCTTTCGGGTATGCTCAAATACGACCGGCGCGATGCGCGCGACATTCTTGAACGCGCGTCGGCGCGCGAGACAACCGCGCGAGTGGCCGCCGGTGCGGTGGCGCGTGTCCTGCTCGCCCAGCTTGGCATCACCATCGGGTCACATGTCGTTCACCTCGGTGGTATCGACGCTGCCTCGCCAACCACTCTTCCCGACGATCTCAACGCCGCCGCCGACGCTTCACCGCTGCGAACGCTCGACGCGGCCGCAGACCAGCTCATGATTGCGCGGATAGACGAACTCAAGGCCTCCGGTGACACCGCTGGTGGAATCGCCGAAGTCGTCGTGCGCGGCCTGCCGGTGGGACTCGGCAGCCACGTAAGCTGGGACCGCAAACTCGATGGCCGACTCGCGCGTGCGATTCTCTCGATTCCAGCCGTGAAGGGAATGGAGATAGGCGCCGGATTCGACGCGGCCCGAAAGAGCGGATCGGAAGTGCACGACGAGATCGAGCCGGCCCCCGGAACGCCGCGCACTGGCAACGTGCGCCGTCGCACCAATCGCGCCGGTGGACTCGAAGGCGGAATCACGACCGGCGAACCGCTCGTGTTGCGCGCGGCCATGAAGCCCATCTCGACGCTCATGACTCCGTTGGCCACGATCGACGCAGCCACAGGCGCCGCGGCGCTCGCCGCCGCGGAGCGGTCCGATGTAACGGCCGTGCCAGCAATGGCGGTCATCGCCGAATCAATGACGGCGTTGGTTCTTGCCGACGCTGTGATGGAGAAGTTTGGTGGGGACTCACTCGGCGAGCTACGCCGGAATCTCGATGGCTACCTTTCGGACGTCGCGGCCCGTTTCGGTCGCTGACGTTACCAAGCCCAGCATCCTGCTTGTTGGCCTGCCTGGCTCGGGCAAGTCGACCGTAGGACGTGCCGTTGCCGAAGGATTGGGTCGCGAGTTCCTCGACTTCGACGCCGAGATTGAGCGCCGCGAGGGAGCGACGGTGGCCGAGATCTTTGCCGCCAGTGGCGAGCCGCGTTTCAGGGCGCTCGAGCGGAAGCTCACGGAAGAGCTCGTCGAGGTCCGCAACTTCGTGCTGGCGCCCGGTGGCGGATGGGTGTCGAATCCCGGCTGTCTGGAGCTGCTACGGCCCGTGGCGACGGTCATTTATCTGCAGGTCGAACCGTCGCGCGCGCTGACCCGGATGGCCGCCGGAGCGGCGTCGCGCCCTCTATTACGTCGGCCAGACCCTCTTTCGGAATTGAAAACATTGCTCGCCGCGAGGGAGTCTATGTATCTCCTTGCAGATCATACAGTTAGGGTTGATTTTGTGCGTGAAAATGAGGTCGTTGCAACTATAACAGCGCTTGCGGGGCTGTAACGACCGGACTAGGATAGCGGTCTTCAGTGAGCGTACAACCATAAAGCGACCGGATTGGCCCGGATGCGACGCATTCGTCGGCGCAGCGACCGTTCGGACTCGAATTCGAAGAGAGAGATGGTAACCAAGAAGAAGACCGCCAAGAAGCCAACTGCGACTACAGCAGCCGACACTACGTCAGCCGAAACCCCCAAGGCGGCGGCGAAGCCCAAGGCTGCGCCAAAGGCAAAGGTGGCGGCGAAGCCCAAAGCCGCGGCGAAGGCAAAGGCGGCGGCCAAATCTGCGGCGCGCAAGCGTGTGGCTGCGCTTGAGGACACCGGGTCGTATCTGGCACCTGGCGTCGCTGCGGCCATGACCGGTCGTTCACTTGTGATCGTCGAGTCGCCCGCAAAAGCGAAGACGATTGGCAAGTACCTGGGGTCGGCGTACGCGGTAAAGGCCACCGTCGGCCACATCCGCGACCTGCCGACCAAGACACTCGGCATTGACCTGACAGATGGTTTCGAGCCCGAGTACGTGACGATCCCGGGAAAGGAAAAGATCGTCGCAGAACTCAAGCAGGCAGCGAAAGGCGCGAAGGCTGTGTACATCGCGACCGATCCGGACCGCGAAGGCGAGGCCATTGCGTGGCACGTCCAGTCCCAGATCAAGGGCAAAGGCACGGGTGTGATCAGCCGCGTGCTGTTCCACGAAATCACGAAGGAAGCAGTCACAAAGGCAATTGAAAGCGCCGGTGAGATAGACACGCGCAAGGTCGATGCGCAGCAGGCTCGCCGTGTGCTCGACCGACTGGTGGGATACAAGGCCAGTCCGGTTCTCTGGAAAACCGTGAAGAAGGGTCTCTCCGCGGGACGCGTGCAGACCGTGGCGCTGCGGTTGCTCGTCGAGCGCGAGCGTGAAATACGTGCGTTCAACGCCGTGGAGTACTGGTCCATCGCGGCGACGCTGATGCACGACGGCCAGGAGTTCACGGCCAAGCTCCATCACGTGGACGGCAAGAAGCCGGAGATCCCCACGGCCGATGCCGCCGACCGAATCGTCAATGACGTTGGCGCCCGCAAGACGTTTGACGTCACGGATATCAAGCGACGCGAACGTCGCAAGAATCCGGCTGAACCGTTCAAGACGAGCACGCTTCAGCAGGAAGCGGCCAAGAAGCTCGGGTTCGGTTCCAAGCGGACCATGCGGTTGGCCCAGAATCTGTACGAAGGTATCGAGCTCGGGCGCGCCGAGGGCGCGGTCGGCCTCATTACATATATGCGAACGCCGGATACGCGCGTGGCGCTGAGCGCAGTCACGGCCGCGCGCGAGTTTCTGGTGACCCAGTACCCGAAGGAATTTCTCGCGCCGAAGCCAATGCTCTATGGGGCGCCGGGCGATGCCGATTCACCGCACGAGGGCGTTCGCCCGACCGATCCCGCTCGCACGCCGGAGTCGGTGCAGCAGCATCTCTCTCCCGAACAGTTCAAGCTGTACACACTCATCTGGCAGCGGTTCATGGCGAGCCAGATGGCGCCGGCGGTATTCGACACGACCACTGTGGACTTCGATATCGAGGCTACGAGGCGCTACCTGTTCCGCGCCACCGGATCTGTGGTGAAGTTTCTGGGATACCAGGCGCTCTACAAGGAGACGCGCGAAGAGGGCGAAGGGAAGGCGCTCGAAGATGAGCAGGCACTACCGGCGATCGAGCCGGGCGAGCACGCTCCCGTCGTTGCCGTCACGCCGGCGCAGCACTTTACGCAGCCACCGCCGCGCTTTTCCGAAGCGAGCCTCGTGAAGGAGCTCGAGCGCCTCGGCATCGGTCGGCCGTCCACGTACGCGTCAATCATCTCGACGCTCACCGATCGCCACTACGCCGAACTCGAACAGCGGCGCTTCTTTCCGACGGCGATGGGCGAGTCCGTCGAGAAGGTGATGGTCAAACAATTCCCGAATGAATTCAATGTCGGTTTCACGGCTGGCATGGAAGCCGAGTTGGACAAGGTCGAGGAAGGAAAGCTCGGCTGGCAGAGCGTACTCAAGGAGTTCTGGGGTCCGTTCGACACGGCGCTGTCGACAGTGGACTACGAAGGGCTTATTCAGGCGGCCCACGACCTCTCCGCCCTCGCGACCGAGAAGTGTCCGACGTGTGCGGGCAAGCTCGTCGCCAAGGGCGGGTTTTTTGGGCCGTTCGTCGCGTGCGAGAACCATCCCAAGACGTGCAAGTACACTCGCCCGCTCAAGGGCGAGTGCGTACCGCCGACGCTTACCGAGCACATCTGCCCGCTGTGCGCCAAGCAGATGGTGACTCGACGAGGCCGGTCTGGCGAATTCCTCGGCTGCTCGGCGTTTCCGAAGTGCCGTGGGACACGATCGATGCCGACCGGCGTGAAGTGCCCCAAGGATGGCGGCGACATTGCGGCGCGCCGGTCCAAAAAGCGCGGGAAGGCGTTCTACGGTTGCGAGAACTACCCGAAGTGTGATTTTGTGTGCTGGGACAAACCAGTTCTGGAGAAGTGTCCGGAGTGTGGCAACATCGGCGCGGAGTCAAAGTCGAATCGCACCCGCGGAACGTTCCGTCGCTGCCTGAAGTGCGCAAACGAATGGTCGGTGACGGAGCCGGCCGAGACAGCGGACATGACAGGTGGTTGAGTTGGACGACAGGAAATAGGCGAGAGACGGATGGGCAACGCGGTACACATCATCGGCGGTGGATTGGCGGGCTCGGAGGCGGCGTTCCAGCTCGCCGAGCGTGGGCACCACGTCGTCATCCACGAAATGCGGCCGGTGCGTTCAACGGCGGCGCACAAGACCGACCGCCTCGCTGAGCTGGTCTGTTCGAACACCTTCAAGAGCACCGAAGTCACGAATGCGCATGGCCTCCTGAAGGCCGAGATGCGACTCCTCGGCTGTGCGGTGCTCGAAGCGGCCGACGGCGCGCGGGTGCCGGGCGGCACAGCGCTCGCGGTTGACCGCGACGTGTTTTCACTGGCCGTTCACGAGCGCGTGACGTCGCACCCGCTCGTGCGCGTGGAACGGGGTGAAATCACCGAACTGCCGACGCCGGGCATCATTGCCACGGGGCCGCTCACAAGCGACGCGCTCGCCGAGTGCGTCCGTGCCCGGCTTGGCGTCGAGTCCCTCGCGTTCTACGACGCCATCGCGCCAATCGTGGCGGCGGAATCGATTGACGAGGCGATTGTCTTTCGCGCGTCGCGCTACGGCAAGGAAACGATGCAACGCGATGTCAGCGGTGCAGCCGATGGCTTGGCAGCCACAGACGACGCAACGGAGGCAGCGTACATCAATTGCCCGATGACGCGCGATCAGTACGAGGCGTTCATTACGGCGCTCTCCGAGGCCGACCAGTTCACCTCCCACGAATTCGACAAAGTGCCGTATTTCGACGGGTGCATGCCGGTCGAGGAAATCGCGCGGCGTGGACGCGAATCGCTCCGGTTCGGACCGATGAAGCCGGTGGGTCTCGACGATCCGCGTACGGGACGCTGGCCATACGCCGTCGTGCAGCTTCGCGCCGAGGACCGGGCCGGCCGTATGCGCAACCTGGTCGGGTTCCAGACGCGCCTCAGGATTCCAGAGCAACAGCGCGTATTTCGCATGATTCCCGGGCTCGAAAACGCAGAGTTTTTGCGATTTGGTTCAATCCACCGGAACGCATACGTCAACTCGCCGGCCGCGCTCACGCCGCATCTATCGTTGCGCGATGACCCGCAGGTGCTGTTCGCCGGACAGTTGACCGGCGTCGAGGGCTATTCCGAGAGTACCGCAACGGGTCTGGTGGCGGCCATCAATCTCGACCGGATCCTTCGCGGTGAATCGCCGACGCTACCGCCGCCGACCACAATGCTCGGCGCGATCTATCGATATCTGCGCGAGGCCGACCCAAAGCACTTCCAGCCCATGAACGCCAATTTCGGGTTGCTCGAGGAACTCGCTGACCCGCCGCGCGACAAGGCGAAGAAAAAGGCGCTCTACGCTGAACGCGCGCTGCGCGATCTGCGGGTCTGGGCCGCCGAGGTCGGTGTGGCGCCGGGCCCGGGCGGTGTGGTCGGCGCAGGCCACAACTCGGTCTGAGGGAGCTCGCCCTCGAGTTGCTTGCGTACGCGTCCGACAATTTCTTCGGCTGCGTTCGGATCCCCAATCACATCGTATTCGCGCACGTCGAGGCGCAATACCGGGCACTTTCGGAACGCTGAAATCCAGCGAACGTACCGGTCGTGGAGGGCGGAAAAGTATTCGGGATCGGCATCGCGTTCGCCCGGGCGCCCGCGGGTCGCAATCCTTTCGAGGATCGTGTCTAGCGGCCCTTCCAGGTAGAGCAGCATTCGCGGCGGCCTCGCGGCCGGTGCGTGGAGCAGCTCAGCGTACAACTGTTCGTACAACTTCCAGTCGGCTTCGCTAATATAGCCCTGCTCGAACAGCCCGCGGGCGAAGATCTCGGCGTCTTCGTACCAGGTGCGGTCGAGGACCCAGCTTCCGCCCATTGACCGCATTCGACGCATGGCCTTGAACCGTGTCGAGAGGAAGTGCAACTGGAGGTGGAGGCCGTAGTCCCGCATTCCCTCGGTGCCCGAGTAGAACTGGTCGAGCCACGGGTTGTCGTCGTCGACGCTCTCCAGGGCCAGCTGGAGGCCGAACCGCTGGGCCAGAACGCGGGAAAGCGTGGTCTTGCCACATCCGATCATGCCCGCGACGCCGAGGATCATCTTCGTATTCTATAGGGGCCGCTGGCCGGGGGCGAGCCGCGCTAAGTTGTGCGCATGGCCGACCGCGTCGCGGAATTCCTCGAACACCTGGCGAAAGAGCGCGACGTGTCGCCGAATACGGTCAAGGCGTACAGCCGCGACCTCGCGGAATTCACGGAATTTCTCGGTCCGTACTTTGGGGAAGGCGAGTGGGGCTGGGAGCGCGTAGACCGACTCGCCATGCGAGCGTTCCTGGCGCACCTCTCGAGACGTGGACTTGCCCGGCGCAGCGCCGCGCGCGCTCTCTCCGCGGTGCGGTCGTTCTACTCGTGGATGAACCGACAGGATCTGGTCGCCGACAATCCGGCCGCAACCGTGGGGACGCCAAAGCTCGAGCGGTATCTCCCCGGCCATCTCGACCGTGGGCAGATCGAAATGTTGTTCAGCGCGCTCCAGACTCGCGCGGCCGGCGGGCGATATCAGGACGTACGCAACCTCGCCATTCTTGAGCTGTTCTATTCGGCCGGACTGCGTGTATCGGAGCTGCGCGGAATCAGCCGGCCCGACCTCGACCTTCTTGCGGGGATGGTGAAGGTTCGTGGCAAGGGACGCAAGGAGCGCATCGTGCCGGTCGGCGATCACGCGCAGCGCGCTCTGCGCGAATACGAGCGCGTTCGTGACCAGCTCTGTGCCCGGCTTGGCCCTGGCGTGGATCGCACGGCGGTGTTTCTGAGCGCGCGGGGAAAACGCATGAGCGTCCGGTCGATTCAGGTGAGCGTCACGAAATGGCTCAGCCAGGTGGACGAAGGCGCCGGGCTGTCGACCCACTCGCTTCGGCACTCGTTTGCCACTCACCTCCTGGACGCCGGCGCCGACCTTCGGGCCGTACAGGAACTGCTAGGGCATGCATCGATTTCAACGACGCAGATCTACACGCACACGAGCGTGGAGCGGCTAAAGCGAGTGCACAGGCAGGCGCACCCACGGGCGTAACGGCAACGACAACAGCAGGTGGACGGCTTACGGTTAACGGCTTACGGTTGCCGGTTGTGCGCACGACCTACAGCCGTCAGCCGTGAACTGTCAGCCGTCAACTCGAAGTCGCTGTTCAGGTCACCCGGATAGCGCGCGTTTCAGATCAGTCATCGCCAGGTTTCCCCCGCACATCACGATGGCTACGCGCTTGCCAGCCAGCTGAGGTGCCAGTTTCCGAAGTCCGGCCAGTCCCGCTGCGCCGGCCCCCTCGGGAACGTTGTGCGTGATTCGAATCAGGTCGCGCACCGCACCGTACATCGCGTCCTCGGTCACCGTGACGAAGTCGGCGAGCCCGGCTTTCAGTGCGTCGAACGTGAATTCGTATGCCGACCCGGTGCCGATCCCTTCGGCAAACGTGTTGATTGGCAAGCCCGACAGCAGCGTTCCCTGGCGCCACGACTCGTACTGCGCCGGGGCACCCTCCGCGCCTGCCGCGTACACCTTCACGTGTGGCGCGCGTTCGCCTACCACGGTGAGCGCGCCAACTGCCTGCGAGCCGCCGCCCAGCGCGATGATGATCGCGTCGATGGACGGCTCCTGCTCGATGATCTCCAGTGTCATCGTCCCGGCACCGGCGATCACGTTGACGTTGTTAGTCGAGTGTACGAGCGTCATTCCGCGTTCGTCGCGAATTCGCCCACAGTCGACGACCGTCGCGTCATAGTTCACGCCGGTTTCGATAAGTTCGGCGCCGAGTGCGCGCATCGCCGCGTTCTTTTCCGGGTTGTTCCTCTCGGGAACGCAAATCGCGACGGGAATGCCCAGCAGTTTTCCGGCGTACGCAACTCCCTGGCCGTGGTTCCCGGTGCTCGCGCCGATGGCTCCTCTTGCGCGCTCGGCCGCCGTGAGCGCCGTGACCGCCGAAAGTCCGTTGCGAATCTTGAAGCTCTGGGTGGGGTGGTGGTTCTCATGCTTGACCCAGACACGAATATCGTGGCCAACGAGTTCGTTGAGCTGCGGATACTCCCGCAACGGCGTCGGTACGAGGTACGGTGCCAGTCGCTCACGGGCGGCGAGAACGTCGGCAAAAGCGATGGGAGAGGGCATTGCGGCAGTCTCGCCGTTGCGGGCCGTGCGGTCAACTGCTGGTATCAGCGTCCGGGCAGTCGGTAGTCTCCGTTGGCCGTTAGCCGCCGGGCGAACCGTCGGCCGTCGACCCGTATTAGCTTTTCCACCATGCAGCAATTCCACGCCACCACCATCCTATGCGTCCGCCACGACGGCAAGGTCGCCATCGGCGGCGACGGCCAGGTTACGCTGGGCGACACGGTAGTCAAGTCGAATGCAACGAAGGTGCGTGTGCTCAAAGGCGGAACGGTAGTTGCCGGATTCGCCGGTGCGGTTGCTGACGCTTTTACCCTGTTCGACAAGTTCGAAGAGAAGATTGACCGATTTCCCGACAACCTTCCGCGCGCAGCCGTTGAGCTGACGAAGGAATGGCGGTCCGACCGCGTCCTCCGCCGGCTCGAGGCGCAGCTCATCGCTGCCAACACGATGCACGGATTTGTGCTGTCGGGGAGCGGCGAGGTGATCGAATCAGAGGACGGCGTGCTGGCGATTGGCTCGGGCGGTCCGTACGCGCAGGCTGCCGCGCGTGCGCTCCTTCGCGAAACGAAACTGACGCCGCGCGAGATCGTGCAGAAGGCGCTCACCATTGCCGGCGAGATCTGCATCTATTCCAACACGAACATCACGATACTCGAGCCCGAGCGCTGACGCGCCGGCTCCTACCTCGCGCGGGCAATCGCGTCCGCAATACTCCGTGATTCGCGCTCCCACATGCTGGCGAGCCGTCGCCGCCGCCGAATGACGTAATCACCGGCTGCGCCGCCGAGCGCGATCACGGCGATCACTGCCAGCCAAACATGCAGTTCCAGTCCCAGTTCGGTCATTCGGACGTTTCCGGTCGGCCCAATGCGCGCCATTGGGCCGATGACAAACACGACGGCGCCAACCGCAAGAAACCCGACAGTCAGCAGCACTCCGACGACGTGTGCGCGAACGGCCCGCCGATGAGCGCGCACCAGCTTCTGCTTCAGCGCCTCGAGCACGATCGCCCGCTCGCTCGCAGTCAGGTCGTCGAAGGTGAGTTCCGCCACTCTGTTGCCGCGCAACAGCAACTCTGCGCGTTCCATTCCGTGCGTCAGGTGCGGCCCATCCATAAGCAGCGGTCTCCTTGCGGTTTTGGGGCGCGGTTCCGGTGGCTGCCCGGTGGCTGCCCCGTGGATCCGATCCTTGATGGGCCCGGGGCGGCCTGTTCGCAATAGTATCTTTCCTTACGATGCCAACCAACCGAACAGAGCAGGCGCTCGCCCGCCTGGCCGACCTCACCCCGCGAAAAATCGTCGCGGAACTTGACCGATACATCATCGGCCAGGCCGACGCCAAGAAAGCGGTGGCCATCGCGCTGCGCAACCGGTGGCGGCGTCAGCGCGCGCCGGAATCGATTCGCGAGGAAATCGCGCCGAACAACATCATCCTCATCGGCCCGACCGGCGTCGGCAAGACGGAAATCGCCAGACGGCTCGCCAAGCTGACCGGCGCGCCATTCATCAAGGTCGAGGCGTCGAAGTTCACCGAAGTCGGCTACGTCGGGCGCGACGTGGAGAGCATGGTGCGCGACCTCGTCGAGAGTGCAATCGACCTCGTGCGCACGGAACGCGAGCAGGAAATGGAAGACCTCGCGCACGACCGCGTGGACGAACGGCTGCTCGACCTGCTGCTTCCGACTCCTGCCGACGCCGCACCGGGCGCCCCTCAAAGTGCGGGTGCGGTGCCTGATGCCGAGCGCGTTTTCGTTATTTCGCCCGAAGGGAGTGTGACGGCGGAGCAGGACGCAGTACGCGATCGCCACAAGCGCACGCGCGACAAGTTGCGGCAGCTTCTGATTGACGGGCAACTCGAGCAGCGTGAGATCGAGGTCGAGGTAACACAGCGTGGACCGCAGATTGACGTGGCGGGGCAGCCGGGCGCGCCCGACGCGATGTCGAACATTGGTGATATGCTCTCTGAGCTGATGCCGAAGCGGAAGAAGAAACGGACTGTGACGGTCGCCGACGCGCGTCGCATTCTCGCGGACGAGGAGTTCGACAAGCTCATCAACCACGACGAGGTCGTGGCGGACGCGATGGACCGCGTCGAGAAGCTGGGGATCATCTTCCTCGACGAGATCGACAAGATTGCCGGTTCGCGGGGCGAAATGGGTGGCCCGGACGTATCGCGCGAAGGCGTGCAGCGAGACCTGTTGCCGATCGTTGAGGGGTCCAACGTGCCAACGAAATACGGCATGGTGAAGACGGACCACGTCCTCTTTGTCGCCGCAGGTGCGTTCCACGTCTCCAAGCCGAGCGACCTGATTCCAGAGTTGCAGGGCCGTTTCCCGATTCGCGTGGAACTCAAGCCGCTCACCGAGGCTGACTTCGTGCGGATCATGACGGAGCCCGAGAATGCCCTCACCAAGCAGTACGCGGCGCTGGTTGCCGCCGAAGGCGCGACGCTGGAGTTCGCCGACGACGCAATCAAAGAGATCGCACGCACCGCGGCGCACGTAAACCAGAAGATGGAGAACATCGGCGCGCGACGGCTGCACACGGTGATGACGACGCTGCTCGAAGACGTGCTCTACGAGCTTCCGGATCGAGGCACCGCACCGATCAAAGTTGACGCCAAGGTTGTTCGCGACCGGCTGAAAGCCATCGCCGAAGATGAGGATCTGCGGCGCTACATTCTCTAGGACGACCGAAGAAAAAAAACCGAAAGGAGCCCCCCGCGATGACCGGAACCGCCGCCCCACACACCTCGCCGTCAGCATTGCCCACATCGTCCGCCAGCCGGCTCTCCACGCTTTCCGACACGCTCAAGCCGTCGCTGATTCTCACGATTGCTGCCGAGACGCGCGAGGTAATTGCGAGCGGCCAACCGGTCTGCAATCTCACAGTTGGCGATTTTGACCCGGCGCATTTCCCGATTCCTGAGCGCCTCGCGCAAAACCTTGCGCGACTCGTGCAACAGGGCGAGACGAACTATCCGCCGTCTGCGGGCATGCCGGCGCTTCGAACGGCCGTCGCGAAGTTCTACAAGGACTGGCTCGGACTCGACTACACCGATTCGAACGTCCTGGTCGTTTCCGGTGGGCGCCCGGTGATCTACGGTGCGTACCGCGCGGTCGTGAACCCGGGCGACCGCGTCGTGTACCCCACGCCCAGCTGGAGCAACGAGTACTACACTCCGATCGTCGGCGCGCAGGCGGTGGAAGTTCCCTGCACGGCTGAAACCGGCTTCCTCCCTACAGCGGCCCAACTCGCTCCGAGTCTACGCGGTGCGTCACTGCTCGTGCTATGCTCGCCGATGAATCCTTGTGGCACGTTGTTCGATGAACAGCAGTTGGGCGAAATCTGCGACGCCGTTCTCGCTGAGAATGCGCGCCGTGGCGCGAATGAGCGTCCGCTCTTTTTGCTCTATGATCAGATGTACTGGATGCTCACCTTTGGTGGTGGAAAACACTTCACGCCGGTTGGCGTTCGTCCCGACATGGCCAAGTACACGATATTCGTGGACGGAATTTCCAAGTCGTTTGCCGCCACCGGGCTGCGTGTGGGCTGGGCGGTAGGCCCGGCCGACGTCATCAAGACGATGTCCAACCTGCTCACGCACGTTGGAGCGTGGGCGCCGCGAGCAGAGCAGATCGCGACGGCGGATCTCCTCGGCGCCACGGATGAGATCAAGGCGTTTCACAGGGTGATGCTCCCGGGCCTTGAGGGCCGGCTCAAGTTTCTCGCCGATGGCATCGCCGCGCTCAAGGCCGATGGACACGATGTCGACTCCACGCCGCCGCGCGGATCGATCTACCTGAGCGCGCGCTTCGGGCTGAATGGAAAGACGGCGCCGGGCGGTGAGCGGCTCGTGACCAACGACGATATCCGCCGATATCTTCTACGCTCGTGCGGGCTCGCGGCGGTGCAGTTCCAGGCGTTCAGTGCGCGCGACGAGACAGGATGGTTCCGGCTCTCGGCGGGAGCGGTAACGCCGGACGACATTCGCGCTCTGATGACGCGCCTGAGGGGTGCGTTGGCCGCGGTGAAATAGGCACGGGCGAAGGTCCAGCCCAGACGGCTGGTGACGGAGCTACATTTTGTCTCCCCATGCGTCCGCACCGCGACTTCCTGACCATCACGGACTTCACCAAGTCCGAGATTGACGCGCTCTTCACGCTCGCCGCTCGAATGAAGTCAGGGCGCTACAAGAAGCGTCCGCTCGCCGGCAAGGCGCTGGCGATGATTTTCACGAAATCGTCCACGCGCACGCGCGTCTCGTTCGAAGTCGGCGCCTGGCAGCTCGGAGCCCACTCACTCTTTCTCTCGCCGCGCGATGTTCAACTTGGCAGGGGCGAACCGATTGCTGATACAGCCCGGGTCCTCTCGCGAATGTGCGACGGCATCATGATCCGCACCTTCGCGCACGGCGACATCGAGGAGTTCTCCCGCGCTGCCGACATTCCGGTGATCAATGGCCTCACCGACGCGCAGCACCCCTGCCAGATCATGGCTGACCTGTTGACCGTGAACGAGTCGCTCGGAACTTACGAGGGAAAGCGCATCGCCTGGATTGGCGACGGCAACAATATGGCCAACTCGTGGCTCGACGCGGCCCACCGTCTCGGTTTCGAGCTGCGCCTTGCCTGTCCCGAGGGATATGACCCCGACCCGATCACGCTCCGGCGCGCGCAGAAGCACACCAAGGTGATGCTCACGCGCGACCCGCGCGAGGCCGCCGAGGGTGCGCATGTGGTGAACACCGACGTGTGGGCATCGATGGGGCACGAGGAGGAGCGGGCGAAGCGGATGAACGCGTTCAGCGGCTTCATCGTGGACAACGCGCTGATGGCACGCGCGTCGAGGGACGCCATTTTTCTGCACTGCCTCCCGGCACACCGCGGCGAAGAAGTCTCGGCGTCGGTGATCGACGGCCCTCAGAGCAGGGTGTGGGACGAAGCAGAGAACCGTCTGCACATTCAGAAAGCAATCATGGCCGCGCTGATGGGTGGGGAATCGCTCGAGACGCCGCGACCGAAAAAGGCGACCGCAAAGGCGGTGACGAAGGCGGTGACGAAGGCGGTGACGAAGGCGGCGATGACGGCCGCAAAGGCTGCGTCGCAACGGGCCAAATCCCGCCGCCGATGAGTTACGACGAACTACTGGCTGAGCGGGGGCTGGCCTATGCAGAGTCGTTGCCTCCCAAGCCTGCAAAGAAATCCGCAAAAAAATCCGCGAAGAAATCCGCTAAGAAGCCTGCCACGAAGAAGTAGCCCGGGCGGTTTCCCGCCGCCTGGAGCAAGTCACCGCACGTAGAGCCTGAGGATTTCCATGCCTTTGAACCTGCAGTCCGCGCCTCGGAATTCGATGCGCGCCATTGCCGCCATGTGTGCGCTGTTGGGCGCCGCGAAGCTCCCGGCGCAGAATCCGGCGGCTGCCGCGGCTGGCAAGCCTCAGGTGCACATCGTCGCCACGGGCGGGACGATCGCGTCCACGAATTACTATTCAGCGAATGTCGGCAAGATCGGTGTCGATGCGCTGCTCGCCGCCGTACCAGCCCTCGCCTCGATCGCGAGCGTTACCGGCCAGCAGTTCTCGAACGTCGCGTCAGGATCAATAACACAGGACATGTGGCTGCGGCTCTCGCGCGGAATCTCCGACACTCTGCGCGCGCGGCCGGAGCTCTCCGGCGTCGTCGTTACGCATGGCACCGACACGATTGAAGAGACCGCGTACTTCCTGGACCTGACCGTGGCCGACCCGCGACCCGTGATCGTGACCGGCGCGATGCGGCCGTCGGACGGAATAGGCACTGACGGCCCTGCAAATCTCTACAACTCGGTGCGCGTGGCCGGAGAGCCGAGCGCTCGCGGGCGCGGGACAATGTTGCTGCTCAACGATGAGATCTTTGCCGGCCGCGACGTAACCAAGATGAACACCGTGCGTCCCGATGCGTTCGGCGCCCCCTATCGCGGCGCGCTGGGCATCGCCGACCCCGAGCACATCGTCTGGCATCGGTCTGCGACACGCCAGCCGGTGTTCGACATCGCCGGCGTGCGCGAACTGCCGCGCGTGGACATCGCGTACGTGTACGCGGGCGCGGACGGCGCAGCCATTGACGCCTTCGTGGTCGCCGGGGCGAAGGGGATCGTCGTCGCGGGCGTCGGCCGTGGTGGCACGTCGCCGGGCATTGGGGCGGCGATGCGCCGCGCAATGGAGAAGGGAGTGGTCGTCGTCATCGGGAGCCGAACCGGCTCCGGCAGTGTTCCCGTGGGCACAGGCGCATCCCGCGACGGCAAGGGGCCGGCCGCGGTCGGCAGCGGCGATCTTCCCGTGCAGAAGGCGCGGGTTCTGCTCACACTGGCGCTGCTGCGGAGCACGAACCCTCGCGACGTCGCGAGCGTTTTCGCTGCGCACCAGTAGCGCACGACACGTCAACTCGAAGAAAACCAGCATGCCGACACTCAAACAGGCGGCTCCGAACTTCACGCTGCAAACCGACACGGGCGAAGAACTCGAGCTCTCCAGCCTGAAAGGTCAGACTGTCGTGCTCTACTTCTATCCCAAGGACGACACGTCAGGCTGCACGAAGGAAGCGTGCGATTTTCGCGATCTCTTCCCGAAGTTCAAGCGCGGCAAGGCGGTTATCCTCGGCATATCGCCCGACAACGTGAAGAGCCACGCCAAGTTCAAAAAGAAGTACGACCTGCCGTTCACGCTGCTGGCCGACGAGGGGCACGTGGTGGCCGAGCAGTACGGCCTGTGGATACAGAAGACATTCTACGGGCGGAAGTACATGGGCGTCGAGCGGACGACGTACATCATTGGTGCCGATGGGCGAATCAAGATGATTTTTCCCAAAGTGAACCCCGAGGGCCACGCCGAGGAAGTGGCCGCGGCGCTTCGCGACCTCGCGAAGGCGTAGACGCGTGATGCGCGCCACAACCGGCGCGTTTGCGGTCGCGATGCTCGTGGTCGCGGCGTGTTCCAGTGGCGCGACTGCGCCGGCCGAGACACCCAATACCACCACGCCGCCTCCGGGCAATCAGACGCCCGGCACTCCGCAACCACTCGACGCTTCGGTCTACCCCGAGTTCGCCTTCGGCACGGCCCCGTTGATCATCATCGCGCCGCATGGCGGATCGGTGGCGCCGGAGAACGTTCCTGATCGCAACTGTGCGGAATGCGTCACGACCAACGACGCCAACACGCAGGATCTCGCGCGCCAGATCGCCGATTCGTTTCAGGCCCGCACGGGCAAGCGGCCGTCACTCGTGATCAATGTGTTGCACCGTCGCAAGTTCGATGCGAATCGCGAGATCGTCGAAGCAACGGGGGGCTATGCGCCCCTCGAGCTGGTGTGGATGGCGCTGCACACGGCGATCGACAGCGCGAAGGAACTCATTGGCGCGTCGCCGGGGCGCGGATTGGTGATCGATCTCCATGGCCACGCCCACACGGTGCCGCGACTCGAGCTCGGATACCTGCTCTCGGGGACCACGCTTCGGTTGAGCGACTCCACGCTCGACGCGCAAGGAGCGCTTGACGGGTCCAGCATCAAGCGGTTGGTGGCTGATCGAGCGGGGTCAATCGCGTCAACCGCTCTGCTGCGCGGTACGGCGAGCCTGGGTGGTCTCATCGCCGCTGCCGGGTACGCGGCAGTACCGTCGCCGGCCGACCCGGCGCCGCTCGTGGGCGAGTCGTACTTCAACGGTGGATACAATACGCTGAGGCACGGCTCACTCACCGGCGGGCCGACGGATGCAATCCAGATCGAGTGCAATTTCGCCGGCGTGCGCGACACGGCGCTGAACCGTGCACAGTTCGCCGGCGCGCTCGCAGCCGCGCTCGTTACCTACCTGGGCGACCAGTACGGCTGGGTGCCCTAGGCAGCCGCGCACACGTCGATCGGCCTCAGCTTCACCAGTCGCGTCACGCGGAAGGGCACTACATGCCGAAAGCGTCGTGGCCAATACGAGAACTGCGACTGTTATGACCGCACGCGCGGTCACTCGAGGGGGCTCCGAAGCCGAATCGTCTGTCCCGGCGTCCGGTGTTGTTTCCGCCGGTGACTTCCGCCCCACGAAGTCTGTCACCCACCGCGCCGCTCGCCCAAGCGCGTAGCCGGCGACCGTGGCGATCTCTTCGACGCTGGGATTCACGGACTCCCCAAGCGACCGCAGGATCCTGGACCGCATACGAAGCACGACGGGACTCGCCACCGGCACGATCTGGAAATACGGGTCGTAGCGCGTGCCGATGCCTTCGATAAGCGCCGCGGCGCGCCCGAAATAGACCGCTTCTTCAGTGAGGACGAGCGGCGAATCGAACAACGCCTTCATCACGCGGTCTGCGAGCATGGAGTCGATTCGCTCGCGCGCCGTCGTGCGGGAGTAAGCACTCTGAATGAGGAAATCGGAGATCCATCGAATCTCGGCGAGGTCAGTTCCCGGCTGCACGAGCCCCATATCCACGAAACCCTGTGTCACGGCGTCGGGATCGCGCCGTATGGCCGCCATCGACGTGTGCACGAGCGCCCTGCGCATCTCCATCGGCACGCGTACCACCGCGCCGAAGTCCACGAGCACGATCCTGCCGTCGGGCGCGAGCATCACGTTTCCAGGATGCGGGTCCGCGTGGAAGAGTCCGTCAATCAACTCCATCTGCACGTACAACTCGACCAACGTCTGAACGATGTGCTTCGCGTTCACCTTGGCCGCGTCGAGTCGGTCGAGTCGCGTGCCTTCGACGAACTCCATCACCATGACGCGCTGCCGCGTCATGGAAGAATGGACCTTGGGAATGATTACGCGGTCGTTGTTTGCAAAGTTCTCGCGGATCGCAGTTGCATACGCTGCCTCCTGCCGAAAATCGACTTCCTCGCGGACGCGCACTTCGAACGCGGAGAGTGCGGTGAGTTCGCGCTTGATGTGTGGATGTCCCCACCAGCGGTCAAGCCAGAGGAGAATGCGGCGGGCGGCGGTTACGTCGGCCGCGACGTGGGCCTCAACGCCCGGCCGCAGAACCTTCACAGCGACCGTTTCACCGTCGAACTGCGCACGGTGCACCTGAGCGAGCGACGCGGCGGCGACCGGTTCACGCTCGAACGATTCGAACAGTTCGTCTACGTTCTGTCCGTACGCACCTTGAATAGCCTGTTCGATGACGCTGTACGGCAACGCCGGCACCTGGTCCACGAGCGAACCGAGCGCGCCGATGTACGGCTCCGCAATCAGGTCAGCGCGGGTGGCGAAGAGTTGGGCGATCTTCACGAAGCTGGGGCCGAGGCCAACGATCGTGCGAAGCAATCGATCAGCGCGGCGTTGATGGAACTCGGGATCGCGCGGCACGGCCGCACCCCACCAGAGCCAACGCCGCTGATCGCGCATGAACGAGAGCGCGAGCGGGCCGAGGGCGAGTAAGACGCGGAGTGTGTGCACGGGGGAAATATCGCGCGGGGTGAATGGGTTGGCACCCGATCTGGCAGATGGCGCCTGTAGCCGGCGAATCGTACTATCAATCGCCTGTCGCTCGGCCCCCGGTTCCTACCCTACACCGCATAGCGATTATCCGCCCCCTCACGCTCCTGCTCTGCTCGTCCCTCCTCGGCGCCCAGGATCTTCCTGTCCCGCGCAATGCCTTTGCCGGCGTTGAGACGATCGTCCTCGCGAACGGCCTCAAGATCTGGTTCAAGCGGCTGCCGGGTGAGCCGAATGTCTCGGTGAACTTCACGGTCGCCGTTGGCTCAGATCAGGACCCTGCCGGGGAAGAGCAACTCGCGCACTTCCTCGAGCACATGCTCTTCGCCGACCATCTGGGCAAGGCGACGCTGGAAATCTGGCGCGAGATTGCCGATCGCGGTGGCGCGAGCAACGGCTTCACTTCGTGGGATCGCACCGCATACCTCGTCAACATCGACAAGGCGCACGCACTGCTCGCGATCGACTGGCTCGGCCGCATTGCCTCGCCGCACGCAATGGACCCAGGGGTAGTGATGAGAGAACGCGAGCCGGTCGCGGTCGAAGTGCGCGCCGTTCCCCGGAAAGCGTCCGACTGGTTCGTTGCGTGGTATGTTGACCCGCCGTGGCTTCGCCTTCCCGGTTTCTGGCGCCGCGAGTTCGGCATCGCGCCGGCCCGAACCACGGGCGACGTGGATTTCTTCCGGAGCCTGAACCGGATCGGGCCGGACCAGCTTCGCGACTTCTACGACCGCTGGTACGCCCCGTCGCGAATGACGCTGACGATCGTAGGCGATGTTGACCGAGACGCCGCTGTCGCCGCCGCCCGCAAGACTTTTGGCGCGCTTCCGGGCCGCGATCCCGCGCCGTTCACCGATTCCCTCAAGAACCCGGGTCGCGAGCGCCGGTCCTATGCATGGATCGACCGGTCGAACGTGTCGTATTCCGACCGGTACAAGGTGTATCACCGGTCACCATCCGACGACGTGCGCCTGGAATTCATTGCCAGCTTGCTGCAGCAACGGCTGAACAATCGGCTTCGATTTGGCGAACGCAAGGCCGCCTACGGCGTTTCGGCCTATGTCGAGCGACGGCGCCAGGCAGCAGTACTCGTAATCAGTTCGACCATCAAGGCTGCGGAATTTCAGTGGGCGCGCGATGTGATCGATGAGGAAATCGCCGCGATTCGCGACGGTACGCTGAGCGATTCTGTCTTCATGGCTGAACGTGCAAGCGTGGCGCGAACGCTTCGGGTGCAAACAGCGAGCGCGCGAGCCCTCGCCGGCTGGGCGATGAATACGTTCTACGATTCGCGGATCCATCGCGATTTTCCCGACGTGGTGAGTGACTTCGAGTCGGTCACGCAACCCGAGCTGAGCCGGTTTGCGCGCGACGTCTTTGCGACGGAGCGACGCGTCGTGCAAGTGGCTGCGCCGTTGCCGCTGCCGCAGAGCATTCTGGTGGTCATTCTCGCGTCGATCGTCGCCGGCGTCGTGTTCGTGGCCCGGCGGGCACTGTTGCGCACGCTCGACATCACGCGGCTCCGTTACGTTGCGCGCTTTCGCCTGCCACTGGTGCATCGCGGGGTGCTGTTCCCACTGGCGCTTGCGGTGCTCGCCGTCGGGCTCCGACTGCTCGTGCAGGGCTATCTGGTACTCGCAGACCGGTGGCTCACGGCTATTCCGAACTTCTGGGTGCAGTGGCCGATCTACGGATCCTTCGCGGCGGCGACGCTGTTCCTCGTGGTCGCAGCGTTCTCACGCTGGCCGCGAAAACTTCTCGTGTTCGAAGACGGGATTGCGGTGAAGTATCTGAGCTATCGCTCTGTCGCGGTTCCGACGGCGGAAATCGCCGAGATCACGATGCTGCGCTTCCGCGACGTCTGGCTCTCGCGCCGGCTCTGGCGGTGCACGCCGCTCGCGTTCGGCCTATTCAAGCCGGCGATCTACCTGCGCTGCACGGACGGCCGTGCGTGGTTTTTCCGTGTGCGCGACACCGACGAGTGCCTCCGGGTGCTGGCGCCGCTCCAGCGCGATCCTGCTACGCCCTGAACTCCTTCGGCACCAGCAGCGCCTCGATCCCCTCGTACACCGCGATCAGGTGCCGCACGTTCGACACGAAGTCGATCTCTGAAACGTCGATCTCGAGCACGGGGCCGCGGTACCATCCGGTGGCACGCATGTTTGCGACGAACGAGTCGTAGCGTCCGTTGAGCGCATGCACGAGCCGCGAGAGCCCTTCCGGAATGTCGTCGTCGCCGGCCTGCTCTTCGTCGCGCTGGCGTTCCCGGATGTTCTGCAGCAGGTAGTCCACCGGGCTCTTGAGCACGATCACGAGTCCGGGGCGGGCGAGTGACCGGAACTCATCCTGTAGCCGCGCGTCGATCACGTCCAGCGCGTCGGCGGTGAGGTACGGCACGTCCATGTCGCGATGCAGCACTTCGCAAAACGCGTACCGGTCCGCGAGCGGCGACCCATCAATGCACGTGGACGCCTGCAGGTGCGGCGCGGCCTGCAACTGCATTTTTCGCAAATCGAGATACGCGTGCTGAATGTCGAGAGCCGCGTGTTCGAGGTTCTTTTTGGCCGCCGTCCAGGCCGCAGAGCCGGCTTTGGCCTTGGCCTGCACGGCAATGAAGTCGTTAATGGCGCCGTAGTAGCGGCCGAGCGTGCGCTTGGCCGAGTGCTTGGCGGTGGCGAGGAGCGGAAAGAGCGATGGGTTGTTCGCGATGTGATCTTCGAATCCGTCGTCGGGGAGCTCGAAGAGCGCATTCATGCCGGTGCTGTAGGCGAGGAGCTTGACGAGCGAACTCTTCCCCGCGCCGATGTTGCCGCAGCAGGCAATCAGCGTCTGGTTCTTCGACAGGTAAGTGAGTAGTCGCCGCTCGACCTGCGTGAGCCGGTTCGCGATCTCGTGCCGCTTGATGGACGGGTCTTCGCGCACGGCAAGGATCGAGTCGGTCACTCCTCACTCCTCGCGAGCGCCCCTCGCTCCTCACCACTCACGTCCTCCTCACACATCACGCGCCCTCCTCACCCTGGCGGCTATCATCCGCCGTACCCGCTCGCGAATCATCCCCGCGGCGACGTGCACATAGTCCGGGTGATCGTACATGTCGATTTCCGCCGGGAGGATCACGATGTCGGAGTCCGGCGGCACGATGGTCAGTTCCTGGTACTTCCTGAGCGTCTCGTGCCATTTCGCGACGAGCCGTTCGTAGTGGTCGTGGATTTGACTCAGGTAGTCGATAGTGATCGTCTGCGCATACGCGTCGCCCGATTCGGCCCGTTTGGTGCGGCGCTTCTCGAGGAGCTCGGGTTCCGTCCGCAGGTACACCGTGAGGTCGGGGAGACGAATCCGATCGTGATGCAGTGTCTGGTTAAAGAGGGTGTAGTAAAGCTCGGCGTGCGCCGCCGGCATTTCGCCCGCGTCGATCATTCGTGGCACGAACACTTCGGGCCCGTCCAGGAACGGCCGGTCCTCGAGCACGATCACGGGCGACTTGTTCTCGCGCGTCATCAAGTGCCGAATTTCGCGCTGCTGCAGCACCCGCATCTGCAGGAAGGCCACCTCGGTGGCGAAGATGTTCGCGATGCGGTCTTCGTAGAACAACTTGAGGCAGCGATCGGTGAGCGAATCCTTATCCACCCGCTCGGTGAACGAATACATCTCGGCGCCGCCCATCAGTTGCTGCAGCTCGCTGCGGTACGGCTCGGCGGTCAGGGCGTCCATGAGCGTCGTCTTCCCGGAGAAGAGGTTGCCCATGATGCCGATGTGGAAATTGCCGATGGCCATGCCTGTTGCCGCGCGCGGTTGGGGTTGCTTGGGGGAATCCGAATATGCCGGTCTGCACGTCGGATTTCCATTCGGCGCGCTGGCTCGCGTGTGCCCATCGGCATACGTTTGGCAGCGGACAACCTCAAGGGAGTGCGAACCATATGGATGCGCTGAACACACTTGCACGCCGCATCGTTCCTCTCGCGGTGCTCCTCGCCTTCGCTGCACCAACCGCGCGCGCCCAGCGCTATACCGGCGCCGACGGCAAACTCCGCGTCGCGCTTTCCAAGCAACCGTTCTCGCCCAACGGCACGTCACGCGGCCCCGAGACGATGGCCAATGGCGGCATTCAGGATTCGCTTGCGCGCCTCGGCGCCATCGTGCGGCTCCACGAGTCGCGCCTCGTTCCGCCTCAGGACACTGAATACGGCAATTGGAAGAAACTCGGCATGGCGCTCGGTCACTACGCCGACATCGTCTCGAAGAATGAGCGGGACGGCTACTTCACCGTGGGACTACTGGCGACGTGCCCGTCCATGCCTGGGCTCGTTGCCGGGCTCCAGCATTCGGGGCCAGACGGTCGGCCGCTGCGCATTGGAATGCTCTGGCTCGACGCGCACCCGGATTTCAATACGCCCGAAACGACGCGCAGCGGTTCGCTTGGCGGAATGCCGGTGGCCGTCGCGACTGGTCGCGCGCTTCAGGTGATGCGGCGCGACGCGAAACTCGAGCCGCCACTGCGCGACGTGGATGTCGTGATGGGCGGCGTGCGACTCACCGATCCGCTTGAGCAGGAACTTCTGGACGCCTCGCAGATCGAACAAGTGAGTGTTGACGATCTTCGCAATGCGGCGCCCGCGGTGTTCGCCCAGCTCGATCGGCTGAATCGCGCAGTGGACGTGCTCTACATCCATATAGACATGGACGTGCTCGATCCGCGCGAGGTGATGGCCCACGGCAACAAGGTTCCCAATGGGCCGTCGAGCGAGCAGCTCGCGACGCTCTTCGAGCAGATCTTCCGGCGTTATCCCAAGGCGTCGGCGATCGGGTTCGCGACCATTCCACCGACAGATGAAGGTGGCCTCTCGATCGCAGCGCTCAACCGGATGATTCTGGGCGCGGTGCGGGGCGTGCAGGCGCGTGAGGCTGCCCTCCGAAAGTGACGCTACGCTTTCGCCCGGAACTCGAGGGAGTCACCGAGTCGCCCCTCGTTCAGGTAGCGACGCTCGCCGAGCGTACTCCGGGATGCATCAAGCTCTGTTACGGCGAGGCTGATCTTCCGACGCCGGAGTTCATCGTGCGCGCCGCCCACGACGCAGCGCTTGCCGGACACACGTTCTACACGCATACCGCCGGCGTTCCCGAACTGCGCGAAGCGATCGCCGCAAAGGTGCACGAGTTGCACGGCGTCGAACACCGACCGTCCGAAATCATCTGCACGGTGGGCGGCTCGATGGCGATCTATCTGGCAATACGCGCGTTCGTCGGATCGGGCGACAACGCCGTGATCGTCTCGCCCGCGTACGCCATCTACGTGAACGGCGTCGTGATGGCGGGCGGGGAGGCGCGCCAGGTACCGCTCGCGCGCGGCGCCAGCGGCTTCACGCTCGACGTCGAGCGCATCGCGAACGCCATCGACGCGCGCACGCGTATGATCGTCGTGAACAGTCCGTCGAATCCCACAGGGTGGATGATCACCGAAACGGAGCAGCGCGCGCTCGCCGAACTCGCCGCGCAGCACGACCTGGTGATTCTTTCGGACGAAGTCTACGAACGGCTCACGTTCAGTGTGGAAACCGCCCCGAGCTTTTCGCGTGTGATGGCCGCGCCGGCCGACCGCGACCGGCTCATCGTGATCAACAGTTTTTCCAAGACCTACAACATGACCGGCTGGCGGCTCGGCTGGGCGCAGGCGAGCGAGCGCACAATACGCGTGATGTACGCTGCCGCCGAGTTCATGACGTCCAACCCAACAGCGATGGTGCAGCAGGCGGGCATCGTAGCGCTGCGGGGCGGAGAAGACTCGATTCGAGAGTTGCGCGCGCATCTTGCCGCGCGGCGCGATCAGGTGATCGCAGCGCTCGGCGCGTTGTCGCGCATCACTCTCCTGCCATCGCAAGGCGCGTTCTACGCGTTTCTCGGAATCGACGGCCTCACCAACTCGGCTCAGCTGGCCTCGACGCTGGTTCGAGAAGCTGGCGTCGCGCTCGCGCCGGGTGCGGCGTTCGGGCAGTCGGGCGAAGGGCACATGCGGCTTTGCTTCGCAGCCACCGAAAACACCCTCGCCGAAGCGCTCCAGCGGCTCGGCACACACTCGGCGTTCGATTGACACCCGCCGAGTGAATTCGGTACCTCTCAGCACATGCTCAGGAGGTACCATGGACGACATGGGGACGTTTCGAATCGACATCGAGCTGGAAAACCCGGCGGTGCGCGGCCCGCGGCGCCGAGTGGAGCAACTCCTCGTGGACACGGGATCGGAGTTGACGTTGGTGCCGGCGCCAGAGCTCGAGGCTCTCGGCGTTGCTCGCGAGCGCGTGAAACGGTTTCGTCAGGCAAGCGGATCCGTGGTTGAACGCGCAACGGGCACCGTGTGGATCCATGCCAGCGATGCGTTTACGCCTGACGAGGTGGTGTTCGGCGAGCCGAACGACTTGAGGATACTCGGCTCTCGCACTCTGGAAGGCTTGAACGTCACGATCGATCCGGTGTCAAAGAAGCTCGTTGACGCGGGTCCTGCGCCGGCAGCCGCTGCCTGATCAAGTCAGAGGGTTTCTCACCGTCAAGGCGCGAAACCGGCTGAAGTCGCGGTCCGCAGTCCAAAGTTCTGCCACGCCATGATGGCGGCAGAGCGCCGCAATCCGCGCGTCGTGAATGGCGCCACCGGCAATCCGTCCCGTTGTGATCGCGTCACGTAGCGCCGACCAGTAGTCGCCGTCCTCGCCCAGCATCACGAGCGACGGCGACTCGAGCCACGCCTCAACCTGGTCACACGCCTTGTCGCGCGGAGTCGGCGGCGAATAAATGCGCGCGTGCGTGACGACCGCCAGAAACTCGTGCACGCACGGCCACGGAATCGCCCACGGCGCACTGGCGTTGGCAAGCTGCTCTACTGCCTTCGCCGCCGGCGCGTGCCATTCGGAATCGGCGCGGTGCGCGTGCACCAGAATGTTCGTGTCTACGGCAATCACGCGCCGCGCCCCTCGTAGATCTGGCTCGCAATCGCGTCCCAGTCGCGGACGTCCACGCCAGGCTGCACGCCCTTGCCCTTGAAGCTCGCGTCACGAAGGCGAAACCGTTCTGCCTTTCCCTTCCGGGTGCCAAGCACGGTGCGCAGGCCCTCTTCCACGAGCGCGCGAAAGGTCGTGCCCTCGCGGGCTGCCGCCGTTCGGGTCGCCTCAAAGAGCGAGTCGGCAATATCTATGGTCGTCTTCATATGGGTAACCATATACGATCTCCTTGAGCGAGTCAAGATCCGTCGGCGCACGAATGGTTGCCCCGCTGGTGCGGGTCCAGCGGTACCGGAATGCTGCGGGGATTATCGTTACTCTCCTATCCGCCACCACTGCCACTTCGGCATATTGCCAAGGGAGCCGAGCGAGCTCCTGGCTCCTGACGCCTCGCGTACTCCTCACTCCTGACGCCTCGCGTACTCCTCACTCTTCGCTCGCCCTCCTCGCCAAAATGTCTGCCCTCAAACGCACCCCGCTCCACGACATCCACCTCGCACTCGGCGGCAAGATCGTCCCTTTTGCCGGCTTTGAAATGCCGGTCCAGTACCCCACCGGCATTACGGCCGAGCATAATGCAGTGCGCAATGCGTGCGGCCTGTTCGACGTGAGCCATATGGGTGAGTTCATCATCACCGGTCCACAGGCCGTGGACTTCGTGAATGCCGTCACGACGAACAACGTCGCGGCGCTCGGCGTCGGGCAAGTGCACTACTCGGGCATTCTCAACGAGCGCGGAACGTTCGAGGACGACTGCCTCGTCTATCGTTCGGACGACCACGTGATGATGGTCGTGAACGCGTCCAACAAGGACAAGGATTTCGCGCACATCTCGCAGCAGGTCTCGCGCTTCGATTGCAAGCTCGAAGACATCAGCGACGACGTCGCGCTGCTCGCATTGCAGGGCCCCAAGGCGCAGGAGATTCTTTCGCGACACACCGACGTGGACCTGGGCGCGATCAAGTACTACTGGTTCACGCGCGGCACCGTAGGTGGGTTCAAGAACGTGATCGTCGCGCGCACCGGATACACGGGCGAAGACGGGTTCGAGCTGTACTTCGATCCGCAGCACGCGCCGGCCATGTGGGAACTGCTCACGGCCAAGGGCGACGTGACGCCAACGGGGCTCGGTTGCCGCGATTCGTTGCGCCTCGAGATGGGCATGGCGCTCTACGGCAACGACATCGACGACACTACTACGCCGCTCGAAGCCGGACTGCAGTGGCTCGTGAAAATGAAGAAGGGCGAGTTCACCGGCCGGGCCGCACTGGAAGCGCAGAAGGCGGCAGGACTGTCTCGCAAGCTCGTCGGATTCACCATCGCCGAGCGCGCCTTCCCTCGTCACGGCTATCCGGTATTCGTGAACGGCGAAGCCAGCGGTGAAGTGCGCAGCGGCACGATGAGCCCATCGCTTGGGCACGGGATCGGCACCGCCTATGTGCCCGCCGCGCATGCGACCGTCGGCAACACTCTCGAAGTGGACGTCCGCGGCAAACGCGTCGTCGGCACGATCTGCGAAACACCGTTCTGGAAACATGGCACCCACAAGTAGCCGTCGTCGCGCACGACCGTCGGCCGTAAGCCGCCAACCGTCAACCGTTCACTCGCGGTTGTCGTAATGAAGGTCTTAATAACGTTGACCGACGTGGAGCCCGCCGTCCGCCTCAACGCCCTCTTGGAGGGCGCCGGAATTGCGACCGCCGTCGTGTCGCCCATGGACGACCTCCCGTCCACGGTGAAGCGCGAGCATCCTGACGTCATCGTCGTAACCGGGAATCTTCTCGACCCGACTACGCAGGCGCTGGTGCGCCAGCAACTCTGGGACGGTGCCGCGGTGCTTGGCCTCGCCGACATCGGCGACCGCGACGTCCAGAATCGGCTTCGATCGTCCGGGTTCAGTGAAGTCGTTACCAAGCCCGTCGCGCCCGAGGACGTTTTCGATCTCGTAAAGGCGCTGCTCGACCGCCGCGCGCTCGCCGAGCGTACCGGGTTGTACGGCGAGAGCGATGCGGTGCGCGAAGTGCTCGTGAAAGTGGAGCAGATCGCGCCCGTAACGAGTACGGTGCTGGTCGAAGGCGAGAGCGGTACCGGCAAGGAGCTGGTCGCGCGCGCGATTCACCATCTCAGTCCGCGGCGCAACAAGCCGTTCATCGCGGTGAATGTTGGTGCGCTCCCCGAAACACTGCTCGAAAGCGAACTCTTCGGTCACGAGAAGGGGTCGTTCACCGGCGCCGCCGAGCGTCGTCTCGGTCGGTTTGAGTTGGCCCACGGTGGGACGATTTTCCTCGATGAAATCGGCGATGTGCCGCACTCGACGCAGGTGAAGTTGCTTCGGGTTCTCGAGGAGCGGGCCGTAACACGCGTGGGCGGGACGCACGCGATTCCCGTGGATGTGCGTGTGGTGACGGCGACGAACCGGTCGCTCAAGGCGAGCGTCGAGCGGGGCTCGTTCCGCAGCGACCTGTTCTACCGTCTCAACGTGCTTTCGATCTATCTCCCACCACTCCGCGACCGGCGGAGCGACATCGTATTGCTCGTGCGGCGATTCGTGCAGGAGTTCAGCAAGCAGCACGAACGCGAGTTCCGCGGCATCACGCCCGAGGCGATGCAGGCACTGGTTGACTACTACTGGCCCGGCAACGTGCGTGAACTTCGGAACCTCGTCGAGTCGATGGTGGTGCTGTCGCAGGAGCGGGCGATTGGCCTGGAGGATATTCCGCAGGCGATTCGCGATCAGGGGCCGGGGCGGATGCTTCCGGTGCACGTCGGTCCCGTGCTGCGCGAAGGTGAGCGGGCCGGCGGACGGGAACTGGAGTTCATCGTCCGGTCGTTGGTGGAACTCAAGCTGCAGGTCGAAGAGCTGCGCCGGCGGGTGGACGACGACCGGGCGATCCTTGCTCAGATTGGGGCGCACGGATGGCCAGCCGGAGTGTCGGTGGGCGCGGGGGAGGTATTGTCCGGGCACCGAGCCATCTCCGCAGTGGGTGGCCTGGAGCCGCCGGCTGCTGTCGTGGCGCACAACGTGGTTACCGTGTCGCCGGGGATGACTATGGCTCAGATCGAGCGCGCTTCTATAGAAGCGGCGTTGCGAGAGACGCGAGGGAATCGCCGAAAGGCTGCCGAGCTTCTCGATATCGGAGAGCGGACTCTCTATAGAAAGCTGAAGGAGTACGATATCTCGGTTGGCGACGACTGACGCTGCGTCCACCGCCTGCCTAGCGGCGCTTGCGCACCATGTCGAGGTACATCGCCTCTACCTTATCGCGCGCCCATGGCGTCTTGCGCAGGAACTTGAGGCTCGAGCTCACGCTCGGGTCGCTCAGGAAGCACGCAATGCGCACGCGCCGGCCCATGCGTTCCCAGCCCATCTGCTCCACCAGTTCGGTGACCACGCGCTCAAGCGTGATGCCGTGGAGCGGGTTCCCGGATTGCGCTGGCGGCATCGTCATGGTCAGAACGATTGCCGGGCGAGGCGCGATGCGCCAGACCGTGCGCCAGCGCGCGCGGCTAAGTTCTCAGCGATGAAGCTCTGGATCGACGCCGACGCCGCCCCGGCCGCTGTGAAGGAGGTCTGCTTCCGCGCGTCGGACCGGCTCAAGCTCGACACTGTGCTCGTCGCGAACCAGCGCGTCCAGCTGCCCGCCGGGTACACGCACCTCTCGAGCGTCCGCGTAGACTCGGGCGCCGATGAAGCCGATCGCTACATCGCCGAACACGCCGAGGCGGGCGACGTCGCCGTCACGGCCGACATCCCGCTCGCCGCGCTGCTCGTGCCGAAGGGTGTCGTGGTGATCGACCCGCGCGGCGAGGAATACACGCCCGAGATCATCGGTGAGCGGCTGTCCGTGCGGAACTTCATGGACGGGCTCCGTTCCTCCGGCGTCGAAACCGGCGGCCAAGCGGCCTATGGCGCCAAGGAGAAGCAGGCGTTCTCGAATGCGCTCGATCGGGCGCTTACGAGCGCGCTCACGAGCGCGCTCAAGAGGGCTCGGCGTCGGGGTTGACCGCTGTCACCCAAGTCTTAGCGGGCCTTACGGACCAGCCAAACCTGAACTGCGAAGGAAATTATGGCGGAGACCGCGAAAACATGTGGCTTCAGCACCGCCAAAGACTATCAGCCCTGCTCCAGGCCACAGTGCCCAATCCAGAATACTCATCGAACGCTCCGACGCCCTATGGCGTCGGAGCCGCGGGCAGCAGCATCACTTTCACATACCGTTGAAGGTTGAAGTAGAGTTTCGCCGCATCCTGTATCTGCTTGGCCGTGAGGCCCGTCGCCATTTCGTCGTACGCCCCAAGCAGTCCGCCAATGTCTTCGCCGTTCCTGTCGCGCGAGGCGATGTTGCTGGCCCAGTACCCGTTGGTCCTGGTCGTCGTTTCGCGCCCGCGGATGATCGTTTCCTTCACCTTAGTGACGTCCGCGTCCGTCGGCGCATAGGTCTTGAGCGAGTCGATCATGCGGAACATGCGCGCGGACAACTTGGCCACTGCGAACGTGAGCGTCTTGCCGTGCACTACGCCGCTGAACTGAGCCGGAAGCGACGGGCCGAGCACCACGGGGAACGCGCGTAGGGTGTAGTTGCCGTCCACCGTAAACCGGCCGTCGGCATTGAGCGCGATCGGGCCCGGCAGGTCGCCAAACGTGCATCCTATATGTATGTGGGCGATGGTGTCGTTGACGATCGCGCCAGCCATGTCGCCACCCCACGTGCCAACCGTCAGTTCTGTGCCGGGTGACGTGATACGGTCGGCAGAGCTGCAGGTTGCCACGGTGAGCACGAGCATCGCCGCTATGCACACGGCCCGTATCGCTCTCGCCGGTTGGTTCTGGTTCATGTCAACTCTACCCCGTACTGGTACGGAAAGTCACCATCAGCAAGCCGGAACCGACCGCGCCCATTCCGTTCCGTGCCGGCAGGCCGCAACTTGGTGAATCGCCGTTTCCTCCAAACCGCCCTTGCCATGCGCACCGCAATTCTTGCCGCCCTAGCCTTTCCGTTGAGCCTTGCCGCTCAGGCCACGACTGCGCCGGTCAGGCCGGCTCCCCAGGGTTTTGGCGATCCATTCACGGCGCAGCCGCTCGCCGCCGGACCGGTGAAAGTCGGTCCGGCGCGTGGCACCCTCGTTGTTGTCGGCGGCGGCGGAATCGGACCGGACATACGCAAAGCATTTATCGACGCCGCGGGCGGACCCGATGCCATCATCCTCAACGTCCCAAACGCCGGGGGCTCCGACACTGTCAGCCCCAACGTCGGCCAGGCGTGGCGCGATGCCGGCGCCAGGAACGTGGTCGTGTTGTTCACACGAGACCGCAAAATCGCCGACAGCGACTCGTTCACTGCAATCATTAGAAAGGCAGGCGGCGTCTGGTTTGACGGCGGCCGGCAGTTCCATATCGTGCAGGACTACGGCGGCACGAAGACCGAGGATGAGATCATGGCGGTCCTCGAGCGCGGCGGAGTCGTCGGCGGCTCATCCGCAGGCGCATCCATACTCGGCGACTTCATGGTCCGAGGCGCGCCGTCCAACGACAACGCGATCATGGACTATCCCGGGTACCAGAAGGGTTTTGGTTACCTGCGGAACGTCGGCATCGACCAGCACGTCGTGGCGCGGTCGCGACTGCCCGACATCGCCGACTCCATCGTGCCGCGCTACCCGAGTATGCTCGGGATCTCCGAGGACGAGGGAACCGCCTGGGTGATTCGCGGCGATACCGGGTGGATCGTTGGCCGCAACAAGGCATTCGTGTACAACGGAAAGGACGCCAACAACCCGGGCGATCCGTTCCTCACGCTGCACCCCGGCGACAAGTACAACCTCAATACGCGGCGCGTAATGAGCCGCGCGATTGATCGGTCGCCGGTCAAGCTCGACTTCATTAACTCGATGTTCGCCAGGTACAACAATGCCGCCGCCGGCGGAGCGACGGTCCTCGTTGCCATTAATGGTGACGTGTTCATCGACCACGCCTTTGGCGTTTCGCAGCAGCCCCGCAATATGCCCCGCACGACGCTGCCGCAATTCGATCTTGGCGGAATCGCGAAGGTGCTGACCGAACTGTGTGCTCAGATGCCCGTGCAAGCGGGCCGCGGAGGTGGGGGCGGAGGCGGAGGCCGCGGGCGCGGCGGACCTGGTGGACCACCGCCGTCACCGCTCCAACAGTGCGTCACACGAATCTCCGGGCCGATCGGCGCCCACCAGACCAAGGCGTCCGATTCACTCCGTGTGGAGTCGAGCGTCGATGAACTCTATCGTCTGTCCCTTGGCCTCGAAGTGCCGACCACGTGGCGCAATGTTGATTACACGCGTGGTTGGACGACCGACACGTACAAAGGGGTGGCGCGCCAGGCGGCGTACGCGACCGCGGACGGGAAGCGTGCAGCGTTCGTTCGGATTCCGGATCGGCACGCAACGATCATCATCCTGACGAACGATTCGAACGCTGATGCGCGCGGGATGGCGGAAAAGATCCTCGATCAGATTCTCGCGGCGCCACGGTAGGCCGCCGAAGCTGACCAAGCCCTCCTTCATTAAGTTCCGAAATCCACCATTTCCCTACGTCCGCAACTCCATGACTCCTCTACGCCGCGTCGCCCTCGCCGCGCTCGCCGCCTCCCTGTCGACCGCCGCCTGTACCTCGGCGATTTCCAACGCCGGGGGGCGCTCCTGGGTCGCCGGCGACCACCACATCCATAGCAGGTGGAGTGTTGGTTGGAACACGGATGTGATCCCACCCACTCCCATCATGGGCGGTGACGCGATCTATCCGATCGCCACGAACGCGCTGATGGCCAGGAAGTACGGCTTGAGCTGGATGGTCGCGACGGACCACGGGGGACCGAACCACTCGAAGGTGAATCTCGAGATGGCGTATCCGGAATTGGTTGCGGCGCGCAAGACTGTGCCTGAGGTCATTCAGTTCTACGGCATGGAGTTCGACACTCCAGGCGCGGATCACAGCAGCATCATAGTGCCACACACGCACGATGAAGCCGCGAAGCTGCACGAGATCGAATCCGGATTCGCGGCGAGGGAAGCGTGGCCGCCGGACTCGCTCCGAAACACCGAACCGAAGATGCTCGAAGCGCTCAGCCATATGCGCGACATGGAGCGGCCGCCGGTAGTCATTGCGCACCATCCGTCACGATCGGCCACTGGGATTGGCGTCTACGGTCTGGACGCGCCGGCCGAACTCAGAGCGTGGAACAATACCGCGCCGAAAGTGGCCGTTGGAATGGAGGGTTCGCCCGGGCATCAGGCGATGGTTTTCCGTGCAGGGGGCGACACGATCGCTCCAGGTTCGCGCGGTGGGTACGGCCGGCAGCCTACGATGGGCGGATACGACCAGATGACCGCGAGACTGGGTGGCTTCTGGGATTCAATGCTTGGTGAGGGGCGTCGCTGGTGGGTGACCGCCAATTCGGACTCGCACGTGAATTGGCGCGAGGGTGGCGCCGATTTCTGGCCGGGTGAGTACTCAAAGACCTACGTCTTTGCGGAAAAAGAGCACGACGACATTCTGGACGGTGTGCGAAGCGGACGCATTTTCGTGACGACTGGCGACCTGATTTCCGAACTGTGGGTCGCGGCCGCGTCCGGCGGTGCCGAGGCTGCGATTGGTGGGGAGCTCGCGGTGGAGTCGGGTGCTGACGTAACGATCACGGTCCGCATCAAGGACCCTGTCGGCCCGAACTCGCACGGTGATGACCCGACCGTGCGCCGCGTGGACGTGATCGTGGGCGAGGTCAACGGTCATCTGGACGACCCGACCGTGGACACAAATCCGACGACAAGGGTGCTCGCTCGGTTTTCGAGCGCGGAGTGGAGCCGTTCGGGCGACTACATCGTCGTCACGACAACCATCCCGGCGCTGGCTCACAACATGTATGTACGCATCCGTGGCACAAACACGACCGAACTCGAGCCCCTCGACGACGGCCGTGACGAAGATCCGTGGACAGACCTTTGGTTCTACTCGAACCCGATCTTCCTCAAGGTGCGGTAGTCCGTTCCCAGGTAGGCGCTCGACGAGATGTGCCAACAGGCGGGACCGTGTTCGCAGCCGAAAACGGACGCGGTTTCCGCTAACTTTCGCGCCTATGCAATACGATCCTGACTTTGTCGCGCGGGTGGCCGCCGCCGCCGAACTTCTCGAAGAACTCGCTGTCGACCGGGCACGCCTCATCGAAGCACCGGCCGACGTTCGCAATCGATTTCTGCGCGCGGCAGGCGAAGTGTCACGCCCCGATGCGATCCGACGTCGCCAGCTGGTGAAAGAAGCCAAGCGACAGAAGAAGGCCGATCGTCGCGAATTCATACAGCAGGCGGAAGTGCAGCTCAGCACGGCCGGCATCCGCGAGCTGCGCCGCCAGACGGTGTTCACGACGCCGAACTACCGCCTGCCCGCGAGCGACGAACAGGAAACCGTCGATGAACCGGGCTTTCGCGAGGCGATCGAGCCGCAGTTCTGCTACGTCTGCAAGAAGTCGTTCAGCCAACTTCACCATTTCTACGACCAGCTCTGCCCGACCTGTGCCGCATTCAACTATGCCAAGCGTGGCGAGCTCGCGGACCTGAACGGGCGCGTCGCGTTGCTCACCGGCGGGCGTGTGAAAATCGGCTATCAGGCCGGCATCAAGCTCCTCCGTGCCGGAGCACACCTGATTGTCACCACGAGATTTCCGCGCGACTCGGCGGCGCGATACGCTGCCGAGCTGGATTTCGAGCAGTGGGCGCATCGCCTCGAGATATTCGGCTTGGATCTAAGGCACACGCCGAGTGTTGAAGCGTTCTGCCATCAACTCTGCGAGACCCACAAGCGTCTCGATTTCATCGTGAACAACGCGTGCCAGACCGTTCGGCGCCCGCCGGAGTTCTACCGACACATGATGGAACGCGAAACAGCGTCGTTCAGCACGATGCCCGAGCACGCGCGCAAACTCCTTGGCGCATACGAGGGCGTTCGCGCATACAACATGCTTCCCGACAGCACGCCCACCGGGCGCTCAGTGGATGGGGAGCCTGGCGCCGCCGGTGCCCTTGCCGCGCGACAGCTCGCAGACGTGACCGGGCTGACCCGCGCGGCCGAGCTGTCGCAGGTTGCGCTGCTGCCGGACGAAGCTGGCCCGCAGGCGCATCTCTTTCCGCAAGGCAAGCTCGACCAGGACTTGCAGCAGATTGATCTCCGCGACCGCAACTCGTGGCGGATGCTGATGGCCGAAGTGCCCGCTGTGGAGCTGCTCGAAGTGCATCTCGTGAACGCTGTGGCGCCATTCCTGCTGAATGCGAGACTCAAGCCGCTGATGCTGCGCACATCGAACCGGGACAAGCACATCGTGAACGTGTCGGCTGTTGAGGGGCAGTTCTATCGCCGTTACAAGACCACGCGGCATCCGCACACGAACATGGCGAAGGCGGCGCTCAACATGATGACACGCACGTCGGCGGCGGACTACTACACCGATGGCATTCATATGAATGCCGTGGACACTGGCTGGGTGACCGACGAGGACACCGTCGAGATTGCGGCGCGGAAAGTCGTGGACCATCGGTTCCACCCGCCGCTCGACATCGTGGATGGCGCCGCGCGGATTGTCGATCCCATCATCGCGGGGATCAACACGGGTCAGCATGTGTGGGGCAAGTTCCTCAAGGACTACGAACCGACTGACTGGTAGACTGCGATAGTCACTACATGCGGAACAGGTAGCTCAGTTTGACGAAGAATCCGTCGCTCGTTCGCTCGAGATCGGTAGGCCTGAACTGCTCGCTGCCGAGGCTCGCCCCGTAGCCCATGAACATCACGGTGCCCGGGCTCGGCTGGTACGAAAAGAGCCAGTCGGTGCGTAGCCCGCCGCGGTTCACGGGAGCGGCCGGCCGGTATCCGGTGGCCGTACGAATCAGGATCGGGCTCTCGGTGCGCGAATCGTCGCGCAACGCGTCAACCTTGAGTCCGTCGTATTGTCCGACGAACCGCACGAAGATCGGGCGCGAGACCTGGTATTCGAGCTTCACCCGCGGAATGGATCGCAGCCGCACGAGCGACCGGTCGGTCTTGCGATAAACGCGCTGTTCCAGCCAGCGCCCGTTGACTCGCACCTTGCCTGTGGGGCGCCAGTCGGCTTCGACGGTGGAATAGAGAATCAACGCCGACGACCACTCGTCAAAGTTGTCGTCCTGGCCGGCGGTCAGGTTTCCGCTTGCCGCGAATGTCTTCCACTGCGGCGTGCCGAGTCGGAGGTCCACGCCGAAATTGGTCAACCGGTCGGTTCCGGTGAAAGGCACGGTGTCGCGCACCGTGCCATTGGCCAGACGCCGCTCGACATAGTAGTTGGTGTAAAGTGAAGTCGGGTACTTGAACGTTTCGGTCCAGGTATACACCGTGGCATTCCAGCCACCGCGAAGCCGCGCCGTCGTTTGCGTATTCACCTTGATATCGTTGGGCTCGGTGCCCTCTACGAATCGATCCCACTCCCACGTGTTGTCAAAAATCGGTGTGAACTGGATCGATTCGAATACGCTGCTCTTCGGGAACCAGGTGCGTCGCGGAATGAAGACCGCGCGGGCGATTCCGGTACGCGGGAGAAAGCCGCTCGCGGCCTCGAACTCCGGGTGGATGCCTTCGAACACGAGGTTGAAGCCAGTCTCGCGGCCGGTGCGCGTCAACGTGAAGTCAAACAGCGGGCCTCCGTTGGCGCTCGATCCGGCGGCGCTCGAAAGGTTTCCCGCCACCTGACTGTTGAGAACGTGGCGCTTGCCGAGCAGGAGCCGCGAGTCGAATCCGAGAACACGGCTATAGTCGGCGCCTTGCATCCGGTCGGTGTACACGAGGCCCACGTTGGACTGCGGGCCCACGTCGCGCCGCAGGCGCAACAGGTTATACGCCGGATCCACGCGTCCGGGCGACGCGGTCGCCGCGTCATCAATGGCGGAGAGCACGCCCACGTTCATTCCGCCGAGCTTTCCGCTGAGCTTGGCCGCCGCCTTGGGTGAGACAATGCGACGCGTGTAGATCAGCGAATTCGGAACCTGGAAATTCTCGTTCGCCTCGAGAAAGAACGGCCGCTTTTCGGGAAAGGAAATCGCCTGGCGCGGGTCGTAGATCGTCTGGCCGACATCAGATTCGACCTGCGAGAAGTCAGGATTGGCCGTCGCGTTGAGTGACATGTTCGGTGTCACACCCCAGCGAACCGTTCCGCCAAACTCAGGATCGTCGCGGCGGTACTGCCACGACCGATCAGTCGTGCTCCTGGGCCCGCCGCGGCTGACAGCCGTCATCACGGGATTCGCCTCGAGCACGAGGCCACGCTTCAGGCCGGTCAGGCCGGTAAACGTGCCGCTCTGCGTGAGGAACGACGGCGCGCCCCGCTCGGCCGGCGTCCACGATTGGATGTGACCTGAGTGCGTCACGCGACGGAGCACTTGCACTCCCCACTGCTGAATATCCGTCTGCTGGTAGCGAATGTTCTTGAACGGGATCCGAACCTCGATCTCGTAACCGTCCGGCGTCACGCGACCCTTCGACTCAAAGATGAAGTCCGGGCTGAGGTCGGCGCCGTGTTGGCCGTCGGTAAGCGTGCCGTCGGCCTGCACGCCAAGGGGGTTGGCGGAAAAGACGAGCGCCCGACGACGGTCGTTGAACGTGTCGAGTATCAACTGGATGTGATCGTTGCTGCCGATCTTGTCGCGATCGGCCAGCGTCGCGACAACGGTCCCGTGACGCTCGAACGCTCGAATCCCGAAGTAGATCGCGTAGTCTGTGTACAGGACGAGTACTTCAGTTGAGTCATCGGCGGGCTGCCGGTCGACGGGCTCGAACTGCGAGAAGCCGGTCAGCATCGAAGCGCCGCTCCACGCTTCCTCGTCGAGGTGTCCGTCAATCTTGAAGTCGGCTTGCACCTTTGGCACCTGAACGTCCAGCTGGCCAGCGCGCCCGTTGTAGCTGTTTTGGGCGCTCGCAGCGCCGCCGGCGGGCGGATTCGTGCGCGCGCCGCTGCCGGAGGGCGCACCCGGACTCTGTGCGCTGATTGGTCCGGCGGCTACGGCCGTGGCGAACGCAACGATGAACAGTCTGGCGGTCATGCGCAAAGAACCTCAGGTGATGTGAGCAGCAACTGGCACTCGGAATCTCGGCCTACGCAAGGAGGACAGCAGCCAAGCGCTCTATGTCGCGCTCGGTGTTGAATATGGCCGGTGAGATTCGCATCAGGCGTGGTTACACGCCGATTCGATGAGATGTCATTGCCAACTGAGACACCAGGACTGTTTCTGGCGAGCCCATACCCGGCCGCCTTGCGGTAAGGACAGGCCGGTGGAGTGAAACGACTTCGTTCCCGGTCTCGTAGGGGCGACAATGGACAAGCTTGAAGACCGGCTGCAGTCACATCTCGGAACGGCATATCGCATCCAGGTCGAGCTTGGCGGTGGCGGGATGTCGCGCGTGTTCGTTGCCGAGGAGGTGGCGCTTGCACGCCCCGTCGTGATCAAGCTGTTGCACCCCACACTGGCGGCGACGGTTTCTGCCGAACGATTCCAGCGGGAAATCCTGGTCGTCGCCAGCCTGAACCATCCGAACATCGTTCCGGTGCTGTCGGCTGGAGACGTCGGCGGTCTGCCGTATTTCACCATGCCGTTCATTGAAGGCGAGTCGCTTCGCGCGCGGATCACACGCGGACCGCTCTCCGTACGTGAAGCCCTCGGCGTGCTGAAAGACGTCGCGCGGGCACTAGCCTACGCACACAACGCGGGCATCGTGCATCGCGACATCAAGCCGGCAAACATTCTTCTTACAGGATCGGCTGCCGTGGTGGCAGATTTCGGCGTCGCGAAGGCCGTGTCCGCCGCACGCGATCGCGGTGTAGTCAGCGGTACGGCAATCACCGGTATCGGGATCTCGCTGGGCACTCCCCAGTACATGGCGCCTGAGCAGGCAGCCGCCGATCCGAACGCCGATCATCGCGTGGACTTGTATGCCCTCGGGATCATCGCGTATGAAATGCTGACCGGTTCGCCGCCGTTCTACGGCCGCACGCCGCAGGCGCTCCTCGCGGCGCAGCTCACCGAGCTGCCGAAGCCCGTGGCGTCGCGGCGCAACGATATTCCGGTCGGCTTGGCGAGTCTCGTAATGCAGTGTCTCGAGAAGAATCCAACGGACAGGCCTCGAAACGTCGCTGACGTCGTGCGAATGCTGGAATCGCCCGATACGATTTCCGGGCCGGTCGCCAGATCGCCGCGGGCTGCGAGCATGCTACTTCGCAGGCGTCTACAGGCGGCGGCGTACGTTGGGATTCCATCGGCTCTGGCGATCGCGGCCGTGCTGTGGGGGCTGGCCCCGTCAAAAGCGGCCGACGCTGACACCGGCGCACCGGCGGTTCCGGCGGCTTTGGTGGCTTCGGCGTCTGCTTCGGCGTCTGGAGCGGCGGCTGTGGGGGCTATGGCGGCTGCGGAACTTCGCACGGTTGCGATCGTGACGGACGGAGCGATCGGTGCCGGCAGTGGTGACGTTGCCGCCGGAATCGTGGCGGCGCTCGAACCGGGATTCTCCGGCGGTGGCTATCGCGTGACCGTGGTGCGGGCTGGCTCCTTGCCGCCGACAGACAGCACGACGCTCGTCGTGCATCTCACTGTGCAGCGTGAAGGCGACCGGGCACGTGCGACGCTGAGGATGACACGCGGTTCCAGCGCCGACGCGGTCTGGTCGGATCGATTCGACTTCGCGGTGGCGCAGTCGTTCGAGGCTCAGGATTCGATGGTCGCCCGGGCCATTGGGGCAGCCCAGAGGACAGCGAAAAGCGCGTCAGGCATGCGCTGAGCAGCATCGTCGCTCGCCGGGCCAAGGTGGCACGGATCGTCCGGCGGCCGCGGCGTTAGGTTCCAGTTCCAATGAAACCGCGTCCGATCGTCCGGGCAATCTTCGTCGCCGCGTGCGCCTGCGCCTGCGCCGGCGCGTCGGTCGCGGCCACCACGGCCGCCGCGCAAGTTGTCACTCCCGCCGATTCGGTGTCGCCGCCCGCTCACCTGCTCGGGCGGTTCTCCGACGACTACGGCAGCCGGTACGAGATTTCGCGGACAGAATGGAAGCAGGGCTCAGGCGCTCGCTATCACATACTTCGGTGGAACATCGCCGAGCGGTATCTCATAGCACAGAACGATTCGGCCAATCCCGGAGACGGCGGGCTCTGGACCCGCATCGATTGGGTGGAGCTATCCGGGATGCCGCCCTACCAGTGGGCTTATTGCTACAGCGCCTACAACTCGCCGAGCGCCGCCGTTGCCGATACCGTGAGCCTTGCAAACCGTGCCGAGCCGCGAACCGGCTGCAACGGGTTCCCGTTCTCGAGGATGCAGCCGGCATCACTCCCATGAGACCGTTTCATGCCTGATCGAGCCATCGCCAACAGTGTGCTCGACCTGATCGGCAACACGCCCTGTGTTTCCCTCACTGCGCTTGCCGCCGGTACCGGTTGCCGGATTCTCGTGAAGCTCGAGTCCGCCAACCCTGGGCTCAGCGTGAAGGACCGTGCGGCAAACCAGATCATCGCCGACGCCGAGCGCACCGGCGTCCTAAAGCCCGGCGCGACGGTGATCGAGCGCACGAGCGGAAACATGGGCACGGGGCTCGCGCTCGCCTGCCTGCGGCGCGGATACAAGCTCGTGGTCGTGATGTCGAGCGGCAACAGCGTCGAACGCCGGCAGATGATCGCAGCACTCGGAGCGAAGATCGTCCTGGTGCCTCAGGTCACGGGAGGTCCGGGTGAAGTCACCGGAGCCGATCTCCTGGAGGTCGAGAAAGTCACGGATGCGCTGACCAAGAAACTGAAGGCCTTTCGCGCCGACCAGTTCAAGAACGTGAGCAGCGTGCGGGCACACGAACTGGGTACCGGCCCCGAACTCTGGGCGCAGGCCAAGGGCAAGATCGACGTTTTCGTGTCGGTTGTCGGTTCGTCGGGCACCTTCACGGGGGTTTCTCGATTCCTGAAACGGAAGAAACCGACCTTGCGGTGCTATGTAGTCGAGCCCAAGAACGCCGCGATCCTTTCGGGCAAGAAGCGCGTTGCCGGCCGGCACAAGCTGCAGGGCCTCGGTTATATGGAAGTCCCGCAGTTGTTCGACCGGTCGCTCGTGGACGGATACCTCACCGTGACTGACACGGAGGCGGTCCGCACCGCCCGGCAGCTCGCGAAGCTCGAGGGGATTCTCTGCGGCTTTACGTCCGGCGGGAATGTCGCAGCCGCGCTGCGCATTGCGCGCGAAGCCAAGCGTCCGCTTACCATCGCCACGGTGATAACCGACTCAGGATTGAAATACCTGAGCACAGATCTGTTCCCGATCCCGAGATAAGCGCGGTAGAGGGCGGTGTTTATTTCGTCACGACGTTCGAGCCACTTACCTCGATCCGCCGCTCCCACGATTCACGGGCAGATCCAGCTTCGTGCGATCGACGATCTGTCCACCCTTGAACACCATGTCGATCTTCGCCGCGTTCATGATGTCCTGAAGCGGATCGGCGGCGAGCAGAACCAGGTCGGCCAGCTTCCCGCGTTCGATTGATCCCAGATCGCGTTCGCGGCCGAGGAAAACCGCGGCGTTGAGCGTGCCGATCTTGATGGCATCCAACGCGGATATGCCGCCGCTCACCATGAGTTCCAGCTCACGGTGTGACGCCGGGCCGCTGGACTGGTCGGAGCCGAGCGAAATTATTCCGCCGGCTGCGTGAATCTGCCGCAGATTTTCCTGACAGACCGGTGTCATCACCTTCATCCACGTCGTCCAGCTGCGCGCGGCGTAACCGTCGCGTACCGTGGTCTTGAGTCGCTGTATGGCGTCTGGTTCGTACACGTCCTGATAGAGTTTCTGGTCGAGAAACTCGGGATGCTCAACGAGTCGGCTGTACCCTTCGCCAATCGTGAGCGTCGACGCCATGGGCGTTTGCGTGCTCGCCATCAACTTGATGAAGCCATCGCTGATTGGTCCCTGAATGATGGGATGCGCCAGTGTCGTGAGTCCGGCGGCGATGGCCTGCGTGGCGCGATACTCGTGCGAGATGTGAACGGTGGTTCTGATTCCGTGATCGTTGAAATACTTCGACGCCTTGGACATCAGCGCTGAATCGAGCAGCGGAATGAGCGGACGCGTTCCCCATCCGTGCTCATCGAAGGTGAACTTCACCATGTCAGGCTTGCGTGCGATGTGAGCGTCGAGCTTGGGAATCGCTTCCGGCCACGAGGTGATCAGAGTGCCGGTGCTGCGGCCGCCGTGGCCGCCGGGTGTGGTGACGAGACCGCCGGTGGCCAGTATTCGCGGACTGGCGATGGAGCCGGCGCGTTCCCGGTCGCGAAGGCCAAAGATGTAGTCGGGATCGTTGCCCGCGTCGAATACCGTGGTGAAGCCGCTGTACAAATAGCCGTGCAGCGCGCGCATGCCTGCCTGTTCGTTTCGGCTGTTTCCCGTCAGGTGGATGTGCACGTCGATCAAACCGGGGATCAGAAACCTTCCGCGCCCATCGATGCGGGTGGCGCCCTGCGGCGCAGTGATCGGCCCGGCTGCGACCTGAGTGATTCGGTCGCCTTGAATGAGCACCGATGCGCCGACCATTGGTGCGCGCCCGGTGCCGTCTATCAAGGTCACGTCGTGAATCAGTATCGCCGACTGCTGCGCAGTGAGCGGCGCGGCGGCGAGCGCCAGCATCGTCAGCGCAAGTCCGAGGGCAATACGCTTCACGTTTCGACTCCTTTCCAGGGATTTTTGAGAGTTGGGCCCAGAGGCGGTGGGGCAAGTCGCAAATACAGGGGTCGTGCACCGCGTTTCCATAAGGTAGAACAAATACAGCGCGTGGGTGCCGCTGCGGCCCAAGGTGAACCAACAGGTATGGGGTGCCGGTCCGCGGCTGGACTCTTAGGGTAACTTTAGCAGTCGGTTTTGGGAGCCAGAATGCGGATTGCCGTGGTAGTCGCGGGGTTTGCGCTTGGAATGAGCGTCGAGGCGTGGCGCATGCAACCAAGTGATGCGGGGTGGGGCGCGCGGTACAAGGCAGCGGACGCGACGTTTGCCGGCACCTGGATCCGGGAGACAGCTCGCGGCGAGCTCACCGAGCGATGGACGCGGGTGAGCGATGAGACGATGGAAGGGCTCGGGTTCGCAGGTGCCGCCGGATCCAAGCGCGTGTCGGAGCACCTTCGCATCGAAATGATGGGCGGTGAGATCTTCTACGTGGCCAAGCCGACGGAGAACGCGATGCCGACGCCGTTCAAATTGGGGGCAGCCGGCGATGGGCGTTTCGTGTTCACCAATCCGGATCACGATTTCCCACAAACGATCGTCTACACCCGGAGAGGTGAGCGTGGTCTTCTCGTCCGCATTGAGGGGAGCGAGGGCGGCGTGATGCGCTCCGTTGACTTCAACTTCCTGAAGAAGCCGCCGACGCCGTAATGCCGGTGCGGCCGCGCGCCTCAATCCGCCCTCAGCACCTCCGTCGGTGCCGTTCGACTCGCCCTGAGAGCAGGAATCCACGACGCAGCCAGCGCACTCGCAACGACGAGCAGAGGAACGAGCGCAAACGTCATCGGATCGGCCGGAGTTACCTCATATAGAAGGGTTCGCAGTGCGCCGGTGAGGGCGAGCGCCGCGCCAACACCAACCACGACCCCAGTGAGCGTGAGTACGAGTCCATGCCGCACGATGAGCCATTGCACCTGACGGGCGCCGGCTCCGAGCGCGACGCGAATCCCCATCTCGCGCCTCCGGCGCCGCACGAGCTGCGCGACCACGCCGTACACACCAACGATTCCGAGCGCTACGCCGACTCCTGCGAAGGCGAGCATCAGGGTGGTGAGAAATCGGTCTCGGGCCAGTGCGGCCGAGCGAACGCTCTCCATCGTTCGAACGGACACGATGGCGAGCGCGGGATCGAGTTCGGCCACGATGCGCCGGAGTGCGGGCGTCAACGCCGCCGGATCGCCGCTGGTCCGGACAACAAGCGTCATCCCCTGGCGCGGCTCCTGTGCGAGCGGTTCGAAGAACTCGGGCACGGGCGCCACGGCCATCGTGCCGAGGCGTTCGTCACCGACAACCCCGACGATCGTGCGCCAGACGCTGGTGGCGTCCGGAACACGATCAAACGAAATGGTCAATCCGATCGGGTTCTCGTCCGGAAAGTGTTTGCGGGCGAACGCTTCGTTGATCAGCACGACATTTCGGCTCCCCACGCCATCGGTGCTGGCGAGAAGTCGGCCGCTGCGGAGCGGCACGCGCATCACTTCGTGGTACCGTGGCGTGACTTCGCGATGGCGCACCTGCTCCGTTGACGGCGGCGCATTGCGCGCCAGCACCGAAAACTGGCTCGACCACGCCGGCGTTGTGAGCGGCAGCTGCGAAACTGACGCCGTGGCCACAACGCCGGGGAGCGCGGCGGTGCGCTGTTCGAGTCCGTTGAAAAACTGCTCGACCTTGAACGCACTGTCGTAGCGCGTGCCGGGAAGGTTTATCGTCGCGGCAAGAACCCCGGCCGACTCGAAGCCCGGATGCACCAGTCGTAGTTCAGAGTAACTCCGCACGAGCAGGCCGGCGCCGAGCGCGAGCGTGACTGAGAGTGCCACCTCACCGACGAGGAGCAACTCGCCCCAGCGGCGCGCGCGAACGCTTCCTGTGGTGCTGCGTCCGTCGTCCTTGAGCACATCCGCCGGAACGCGGCGTGTCATCCAGAGGGCAGGGGCCACGCCGAAAGCCACGGCGCTGACCGCGGTCACAGCCGATACGTAGCCGAGCACCGTCCAGCTCATCGCGATGTCACGAACCGGAATGAGTCCCGGTGGCTGCAGTGCAACGAAGACGCGTGTTCCCCACCAACCGAGCGCGATGCCCGCCAGGCCGCCTGCCAGCGCGAGTACCGCGCTCTCGGTGAATGCCTGCCGGGCAAGTCGGCCCCGGCCCGCGCCGAGTGCAAGCCGCAATGCCGCTTCACGCTGGCGGCCAGCGGCGCGCACCAGAAGGAGGTTCGCGATGTTGGCGCATGCGATGAGCAGGAGCACTCCGACGGCGGCAAACATGACGAGCAGCGGTTCGCGTGTGTTGCCGACGAGGAAGTCGTGCAACGGCTTGAACCCGGCTCCCATGTGCGTGTTCGTCTCCGGGTACTGACTCTGGAGTCGAGTGACGACGGTCTGGAGTTCGGCATCGGCCTGCTCTCGCGTCGCGCCGGGCTTGAGGCGCGCGACGGGTCGTACGAAATGCGCGCGGCGGAAGAACACCGCGGCGCGGTCCTCGCGCGGCCAGTTCACCGATGAATAAATATCGGAATCGAGTCCGGGTATGGTGAACGATTCGGGAACCACACCAGCCACGCTCAGCGATCGGCCGTTGAGCACGATGGAGCGATTGACGATACCGCTGTCGCCGCCGAACACGTCGCGCCACACTCGGTAGCTGAGCACGACCGGGAACTGAGCCCCGCTGCGCCACGTCTCCGTCGAATCGAGCGTGCGTCCGATCACCGCGCGCACGCCGAGCACGGAAAAGAGATTTCCGGTCACCGACACGGCGTTGAGCAACCGCGGTTCCCCATAGCCAGTCAGCGTCGCGGCGCCGTTGAAGTTGTTCCACGCTGCGACGTCTTCAAACGACGACACCTGCTCGCGCCAGTCGAGGTAGTTGGCCGGCGCCACCTCGGCCTCGGTCCAGCCAAAGTCCGGATTCGTCTCGTATAAGCTGACGAGCCGGTCGGGCGCCGCGTACCGGAGCGGCCTGAGAATAACCGCACTGACTGCCGAGAATATTGCGGTGTTGGCGCCGATGGCCAGGGCGAGTGTCAGTATGGCGGCGATCGAGAAACTCGGACTCCGGCGTAGCGTCCGGATGCCGTAGCGCGCGTCAGCAAAGAATTCGCGGACCGCCTCGCGCCACCACAGAGTCCGCTCGCGGTGTGCAGCAGAGCTACGCACGCCGGACCGCGCGCCGAGAGTGGAATCGCCAAGCGCACGCAGCGCCTCGGCGCGCGCGGCGGCAGGATCCGCTCCACGGGCCACGAGGTGCTCCACGTGCTCGGTGATCATGGATTCCAGTTCGGCGTCGGCGCCCGGAACTGACGCGCCAGGACGACGCAGGGCAAGGCCGAAGACGCGCCTGACGCCGGAGCGAATCTCGCGCGGGTTCACAGTGCACCTCTCAATCCCGGTGACCGTGCGTCGAGAATCGTCGCGAGTGCCGCGACTGACTGGCGCACGGACACTGAGTCGGCGCGCAGCTGTGTGCGCCCGGTTGTGGTCAGCGTGTAGTAGCGTGCGTTGCGATTGTTCTCGGTGACGCCCCACTCACCGGCGAGGAGTTCGCGTTCCTCGAGTCGGTGCAGCGCCTGAAGCAGGGCAGCGTTCTCTATTTGGAACTGGCCTTCCGACCGGTCAGCCAACCAGCGGGTGATCTCGAATCCGTGCATCGGGCCCCAAGACACGGCCTTGAGTACGAGAACGTCCAGCGTGCCTCTGATGAGTGCCACGGCGCCTCTGCCGATCCAAGGGACTCCTGTAAGACACTTGGAGGAGCGAAAGGGTTGGCGAGGTGGGAATGGATCGGCACGGGGGCCGTCCCGAGGCTCGGCCCACGGGCACCCTGCTACATCACGGCGAGGGCCCACCGCCTGGCGTAGCGAGCGGCACGTACCCCGATTCCTGCTGCAGCCGCACCAGCTCGGCCTGCACGGCAGGCAGCGCTGCCCGCCCGGCCGATGACCCGATGATGTTTTCCATCTCGAACGGATCGGTCTCGAGGTCGTAGAACTCGTCCATACCGCTGAGGTCGTTGTACTTGATGTACTTGTACCGGTCGGTCCGCACCGCCTGATAGCCCATCGTCAGCATTCGCGGAAAGACGCGGTCGCTGTAGTACTCAATGAGAATGGACGACCGCCAGCCCGGCGCATTTCCGTTGAGAACCGGCACCAGCGATTTCCCCTGGCGCGCCACGGTGTCACTCACACCGGCCAGGGCCAGAATCGTCGGAGCGAAATCGATGGCCTGAACCATCTCGGCGGGCGTCGAACCGGCGCTCGCGGCCTTGGGGTACCGAATGATGAGCGGAATGCGCGCCGTTTCTTCGTACGCCATGCGCCGCTCCGGGTCGAGCCCGTGCTCACCGTAGAAGTAGCCGTGGTCGCTCGTGAAGACGATGATCGTATTGTCGAGCTGGCCAATCTCCCTGAGCGTGGCAACAATCCTGCCGAGGCTTTCATCCACGCCGAGCACCATCTCGAGTCGCGCGCGGATGTCGGCGTCACTCGTTGCGGTGCTGCGGCCCAGCGGCGGCAACCCCGCGATCCGCCGCATCAGCGCCGGCTTATCCGTAGGGGCGACTCCGAAGTTCGCTCGGCGCGGCAACAATGCGTTGGCGTAGCGTCCCTTGTGCCGCTCGGCGGGAATGAATCCGGACGGCTGATCGCCGGTCAGCGCCGCCGTGCTCCCGTCGTCGCGCTGCATGACGTTGCGATGGAGCGCCTTGTGCGCGACAAAAAGCATAAACGGCGTGTCGCGCGAACCCTTGATGAAGTCCGTAGCGTAGTCAGTCAGGATGTCCGTGACGTAGCCCTTCACCTCCATGCGCTCGCCGTCAATGTTGAGATTGGGATCGACGGCCTCACCCTGACCCTTCATAGCGACCCAGCGTGTCCATCCGGGGCGCCGCGTGTCGTCGTTCCCCATGTGCCACTTGCCCATGAAGGCCGTCTGGTAACCCGCGTTGGCGAGCGGAATAGCAAAAGTCTGCAGTCGATGCGTCGCCGAGTCGCGCGCAGTGTTGTCGGTAATGCCGTTCGTGTGCGCGTACATCCCAGTGAGGATGCTGGCGCGGCTCGGGCTGCAGAGCGGTGTAGTCGAGAACACATTCAGGAACCGCGCGCCCTCGCGCGCGAGCTGGTCAACATTCGGCGTCTCGACAAACGGATGCCCGGCGATGCCGATGTCGTCCCAACGAAGGTCGTCCACGAGGATGAAGACAACGTTGGGCCGCGCCGATTCACCGGCCGGGCTGCACGCCAACGCGGCGAACACCGCAAACGTGATGAGTCGTCGCATTAGCATTTGTCGGTTACCGGTGCACACGGAGTCATTTCGCTACCTACGGGTGGGGGTGCAACGGCCGACTAGCGCTCGGGGTGGCGTCTCAGCCGATGAACTATGGAGGTAACCGGCGTGCAGCGCCATAGGCTGTGAGTTCTTGCAACACGACGGCCGGTCGTGCACCCTTCGCAAGTGAACGATCTCAGGCGACTACACGACGCGCGCCGGCGCTATTCGGCCGCCGATACGGCGCTCAAGTGCGCCGTACTGCGATCGATCGTCTCGCGTGGCGTGAGGGTGAGGTCATGGGCAGCACTGGACCGGGTGCACGACGACCTGCTCTTCCTCTGTGCGTTTCCCGACTCGCCCGACGTTCTGGCGCTCGCCAAACGCGCGCTGGGCAAGATTGAACCGGCCCTGAGGACTCTCCGTGCCCGGCAGCGCGGGCTGGCAGACGATTCCGGCATCGCCGGCTCGGTGTCACGCAACGTCTACGACTACGCGGCCGCGCGTTGGCTCGCGACGAAATTTCCCGATGAAGTTGAGATCGACTGGAAGGCGATCGACGATGTCGATCCGCTCGACACGCTGGTTGCCGCCGGCGTGCTGCGGGCCGAAGACGACGCCCTCGACGACGGTGAAACCGGCGCACGCGAGCTGCTGCGGATGGCCAGCCTGGCGTCGGGCGCAAACGATCTGGCGTGCCTCTTGGCGCTCGCTCCGCCCGCCCGTGACGCCGAAGAATTGTTCGGCAGGATGTATGACGCAACGGGGGTTCCGCTGCGCTGGAACCTGGCGGGGTCGCGCGGTTCGACCACGCACAACGCGCTCGCCGCTCGCCCGGCGTTTCGTACGGCATTGCGGCGCCCGTCCTCCGTTCCGGCGCGGGACATCGCCGTGCTGCTCCCGGGGATTCGGCTCGCCGGGAATAGTGAAGCGACGCGTATCATCGATGCGGCGCGCGCGACGCTCGCCGCCCGCTGCCGCGACGTGTTCGCCACTTCGTGCGCGAATCCGGCGGAAGTATGGATAGCGCCGCTCGGTGAGGGCGCGGAGTTGGCGATTCTGGGGTTGCTCCCGCATCAGCGGGTGAGCATCGAGGCCAACTATGGATACGTGCTCTTCATTAATGGGGTTCCGGCGGCGTACGGGGGCGTTTCGCCTTTGTATCGTCAGGCCAACACAGGGATAAATATTTTCGCGCCGTTTCGCGGATCGGAGGGTGCATTTCTGTGGACGCAGATGCTGCGAGCGTTTGCGTCGCTTTTCGGAATCACCCGGTTCGTCGTAAACGCATTTCAGTTCGGCGAGGAGAATGAAGACGCAGTCGCAAGCGGTGCCTACTGGTTCTACTGGCGGCTTGGCTTCCGCCCGGATTCCGCCAAGCTCCGCGCGCTCGCGATAGCCGAGTCACGGAGGCTGGCCGCGGCTGAGGCGCGTAGGCTCGCGGGGGGCAAGGGAGGGGCCGCAAAAGCGCGAACGAGTGCGCGTACGCTTCGCCGGCTCGCCGTCGGCGACCTGCACCTCACACTTCCAGGCGCGGCGCGAGCCGATCTATTCGACGAGCGCTGGCTGTCGACTTGCTCGCAGCTGGTCACGCGCATGCTCAGCGCCGCATATCCTCTGTCGCGCGATCGTTCAGCGCGAAAGGTCGCGGCGGAGGTGGCGAAGACCCTGGGCGCGCGCATCGCGCGATGGCCCCGGGCGGAACGGGCTGCGTTTGTTCGGTTGGCGCCCGTGGTGGCGCTGCTGCCGTCGTTGCGGCGCTGGAGTGCGCAGGACAAGCGCGCACTCACAGCGCTGATGCGGGCTAAGGGCGGACGGGTCGAACGGGACTTCGTGCTGCGCGCGGCCGCCCATCCCCGGTTCTTTCCGGAACTGATGGGCGTGGTGGAACAACACCGAAGCAACGATTCCCGCGCCAAAGGCATCCAAGACTGAGTACCGGCCCAACGTTCGGACCAGTACGGCACTACCGGGGTATTCCGGAACATCTCCCACTCTTGGGCCACATATGCCGATTCGGAAGACGCTGCTGCGCGCGCTGTTGATGGTTTCGCTAGCCGCCGGAGCCGCTTCGGCTCAAGGCGCAGTCGCTGCCGCAAACGGGTATGTCCCGTTTCTAGTTGAAAGTCAGGTGATGACTCGGGGGTCAACGGTCACGCAGCAACCTT
>JAQBYI010000025.1 GCA_027622655.1 Gemmatimonadota bacterium
AAGGTTGCTGCGTGACCGTTGACCCCCGAGTCATCACCTGACTTTCAACTAGAAACGGGACATACCCGTATCCGCTCTCTGAGCGTTTTTGCCCGCGCGACGGCACCGCACTGCGGGGCACGAATCCGCTGGGCGATCTGGTTGGCTCGATAGTCGCCGAACGCTACCACATAATGAAGAAGCTGGGCGAAGGTGGAATGGGCACCGTCTACCTCGCCGAGCACGTGAAGATGGGGCGCAAGGCCGCGCTGAAGGTGATGAACCCCGGAATGAACCAGGACGCGGATGCCAGCGCGCGGTTCAATCGTGAGGCGGCCAACGCCAGCCGGCTCAGCCACCCGAACATCTGCGGCATCTACGATTTCGGAGAGACGCCTGAAGGCCTGATCTATCTCGCGATGGAGTACATCGAGGGCGTTTCGCTCACGGATCTCATTGAGAAGGCGGGCGGACTGACGCCGGCGCGCGCAGCCGCAATCATCCATCAGAGCGCCGACGCGCTGCAGGTTGCACATGACGTCGGGATCGTGCATCGCGATCTCAAGCCCGACAACATCATGATCACCAAGGCGCGCGATGGCAGCGACTCGGCGAAAGTGGTGGACTTCGGCATCGCCAAGGCAAGCTCGAGCGACGCGCAAAAGGTGACCAAGACCGGACTCGTGGTGGGAACACCCGAGTACATGAGCCCGGAACAGCTGGCTGGCGACAAGCTGGACGGACGCAGCGACATCTATTCGCTCGGCCTCGTGGCGTTCAACTGCCTGACCGGAAAGCTCCCGTTCCCGAGCAACAGCGCTCAGGAAGCGATGATAATGCGGCTGACCGATCAGCCCAAGACGCTGGCCGAGATTTCGCCTGAGCGCGAATGGCCGGAGCAGCTTCAGGCCGTGATGGACAAGGCGCTCGCCCGCAACGCCGATGAGCGGTACCAAAGTGCTGCTGAGTTCGGACGCGACATGGCGAAGGCCGTGGAGAACATGCCGGACGCCATGGCCGCCGAGGGCGCAACGCAGGTGATTGGTGCGGCGGGCGCGGTGGCGGCTGCGGCGGCCAAGACGGCTTTGGCACAGGCCGTGCCCAAGACGCGCGTTGCTGGTGCCGGCGCGGTTACGCCGGCCGGCGGTGCGCCGCTCGTTGAGACCGCGAAGAGGGGCGGTCTTCCGATGCCGCTCATTGCCGCTGCGGCGGTGATTATCATCGGCGGCGGCGCTTTCGGCGCGTATAAAAGCGGAATGCTCGGCGGTGGCGGAACAGACACGACGACCGTCGGGGCGCCGGCCGGTTCACCTGCGGGCGGAGCGGAAAATCAATCACAGGGCGCCCAGACGCCGCCTGCAAATGCCGGCGGGAATGCACCCGTTGGCGGTAGGAGTGGTGGCACGACGCAGATGAACACGCCCACGAAAAGCCCAACGAATCCTCCGTCTGATGCGGGGCGTAGTGGCGGGGGAGCTGCGCCAGCCGGAGGAGGCAGCGATCCCGCTGCTGCATTCGAAGCCGACCGGAAGGCGTGGGCGGAATGGACCGACCCATCGACTATGAGCGAAGCAAGCGCCCAGCGCGTGATTCGGGATGTGACTGGCAAGCTCGCAACCCTATCGGGTGACAACCGGGCCGATGCGCTCTACTATCGTGCGTTGGGCTACGTACAACAGGACCGGATCGAGACGGCTTGCAATGACTTTCGCGAAGCAATGCGTGTCGCTAACAGAACGACGCTCAAGGACAAGGTCCAGCCCTTCCTGGGGAGTTGCCCGTGACTCACGTCACTTTTGATTCGCGACGCATCCAATAGATACTCGCCCCCCACCTGCACTACCGTCATATTTCGTGACCGTGAATATCAACTGGCCAGCCTACTAACCTCGCCGTGACCGGATCCAGACCGACCAGCGGCGAGATCGTCGTCCACGTCTTCGGACGGACGGACGTAGGCCGAACCCGCGAACACAACGAAGATTGCTTCATTGTCGCCGACCTGACGACGATGAACGCCACGCTTCAGCCCGAAGTGCGCGAGCACCGGCCGGGCGAACGCGGCTCGCTGTTCATGGTCGCCGATGGAATGGGCGGCGCGGCAGCAGGCGAAATCGCCAGCGCGATGGCCACAGAGGTGGTCTTGGCCGAGCTCGATCAACGATGGCGCCACGCGAGTGACGCAACATCAGAGACTTTCGCGCGCGCGCTCAAGGCTGCCACCGAAACGGCAAACGCCAAGATCCATCGCTACGCGTCGGAGCACCCCGAAAATCGGGGGATGGGCACCACCGCCACGATCGCAGGGATTCTCGGCGACACCCTGTATCTGGTTCAGGTTGGCGACAGCCGTGGCTACGTGATCCGCGGCGGCATGGCGCTCCAAATCACGAAGGACCAGTCGTTGATGCAGAAGCTCATCGAGGCAGGCGAGATGACCGCCGAAGAAGCCGAAGTGAGCGAGCGGCGGAACATCATCCTGCAGGCACTGGGCCCGGAGCCGATCGTCAAAGTGGACCTCACAAGCCAGCAGGTGCGCCGCGGCGACACGCTGATTCTCTGCAGCGACGGCCTGTCGGGACAGATGCGCGCGCCGGACATCGCCCGCATCGTCAATGAGGGCCCGGATCTGGTCGCCGTCTGCCGCAACCTGATTGACCTGGCGAACGAGAACGGTGGCCCCGACAACATCACGGTGATCGCGGCGCGCTTCGAAGGCGAAGGGCTCGCACCGCCATCCGCAAATGAAATCCCCGAACATCACGTGTACACGAGCGAACACGACTCTCGCGCAACTGTGCCGGTGAGCGCGGCGTCCATTCCCCAGTTTGAGCATGATGAACGAACCGTGTCTCCTGACGCGGTTACCGACGAAGTCACGGCAGTTGGCGCCGGCACGCCGAAGAGTGCTGCGACTCCCGCCGCTGCCGGCCCCCTCGACGCGCAGGGCAAGCCGCTCGCTCCGGCAAGCCGCATTCCGGTGGGGATGCTCCGCATGGTGTTCGGATTCATTGCGGTGCTTGTTGCGCTGGGTTTCATTCTGGTCGCGCTTCGAAATAACTGATGCGCGCCGAGTTCCGCATCACCAGCGGATCGCGCGCAGGCCAGCGCGAGGTATTCGAAAAGAGCGTTGTCGTGATCGGCCGTCATCCGGCAAACGACTTTCGCTTTGACGCCAACAACGACCCCGACGTCTCATCGAAGCACGCGGAGGTCCGGATCGTGGGCCACACGGTCATGCTGCGTGACCTCGACAGTACCAACGGCACGTTCCTGAACGGGAAGCGCATCAGCAGTGAGACCACGCTCAGAGACGGCGACATCATCGCGTTCGGCGACTCCGGACCGCGGGTCACGTACCACGATGGGTCCGACGCTGACGCTCCGGGCGCCACCCGGGCATCCCTCGCGCATGGTTCGCCCGCGGTTGGGGCTTCGGCGGGCGCTGGTTCCGCAGGGCGGCCACGGCGCGACACGACGATGCGAATCGCCGAGGCTGTCGAGGAACAGACTGGAAAGCTGCGCATCATGATTGGAGGACTCGCCGGGTTGGTCATCATTGGCGTTGGCATTGCGTATTGGGCGGGCAATCGTGGATCGGCGGAAGCCCGGCAGCAGGTCGCAGCACTGCTCCAGCAGAATGATTCGCTCGCCAGGATGTTCGACAACACGGTGACGCAGCTTCAGGGCCGGAGTGCGGGAATCGACGCGGCGCTGCAGGCGGCGCGCCGCGAGAGCGACGATCTCCGCCGCCGATTGCAGGCTGCGGCCTCAGGCGGGAATGCCGCAGACGTGGCGGCGATTGCGCAGGACCTGGAAACGAGCGCCAGCCGTCAGCGAGCGCTGATGGGTGCGGCGCGGCCAGACTGGGAAACCGTCACTGCGCGAAACGCTCCGGCGATGGTTTTCATCGTTGTTCAGGCCGAAGACGGCACGAACTCGAGCGGAACCGGCTTCAACGTGAGTCCGTCCGGCCTGATCGTCACCAACCGGCACGTCGTGCGCGACGCCGGCGGACGCATGGCCAAGAAGATTGTAGTCAAGTTCGAGAACTCGGATCGCCCGTTCCAGCTCGTGACTGTGGTCAAGGTGAGCGAATCCGACGAGCTGGCGTGGCTCAAGCTCGAGGGCGGGGGCCGCTATCCGACGGTTCTTGGCGTCGCGCGTACGCCGACGCTGCGCGTGGGCGCGCCCGTAGGGCTGATCGGCTACCCGCTCGGTACGGGCACCGCGGGCATGGACGGCGACATCAGTAGCATCAAGCCGGTGAGCACGCTCACCGTTGGTACAGCGAGCAAGGTCCTCGGCGAGACGCTGCAGCTGGACGTGTATGCCGCGCAGGGATCGAGCGGCAGCCCGGTGTTCAACACGCAGGGACTGGTCGTCGGCGTGCTCTATGGCTCGCCGACCGACAGCAACGGCCGCATCATCTACGCCGTGCCGTCGTCGAGACTCGCAGCGCAGATGCCGCCCGAAGGCGCCGCTATCGTAAAGTAGGCGACACCAGCGCGCGGGCCGCCGCCTCGAGCATTGGCCGCGCGCTGTCCCAGGCACAGACAAGAGCGGCGTCACCAGGCAGCGCACCCGCAATGGCTGCGGCGGCGCGCGGGTGGCAGCACGCGATGACAACCACGTCGCGCCCCGGCTCAGCACCGGGAATCGCTGCTGCGCACATGTCCACGATTGCGGCGATGGTTTCATGGCTGGGCCTCTCATCCGCTGCCGCAGTTCCCGCCCCGCCGGTAGCGTTCGACTCCGGCACGAAGACGATCGCGAGCGGCGCGCGCTCCTTCGGCGACGGAGCAGCCGACTCCGTTACCTCGATGTGCATGGCGCGCAACGTGGCGGTGAATGGTCCGGCGACCGACGAGTCGCCACTACCCTCGAAGGACGCGCTACCTGCATGGCCGACGAGCACGACTTCGATAGTGCCCCCGATACGCGGTCTGCGGCCACGCGCGAAGCGCAGCGAGCTATCGGCCAGCTGGCGGCTCCAGAGCACATCATCCATACTCGGCTCGCGCGCCGCCGCCGCCGGGCGTGCCCATCCCGCCCAACGTTCGACGCGTTCGATCGCCTGACGCAGCCGGGGCGCGCTTACCTCCCTCCGGCCTGCGGCCCGAGCGAGCGCGTCGGCCACACCGGAAAGGTCGCCCGGCGCGAGGACGATGTCGCAGCCGGCGACCAGAGCGGCGATCGCCACGCTCGCTTCACTGGTTGGCGCCATCGTGGGTTCGCGGTCGAACGGCACGGTAGACACGATCCCGTCGAAATGCATTTCCGTTCGCAAAACGTTCTCGATCATCGCGGCCGACGTCATCGCGCCTTCCGGCGCACCGAACGCCGGCACCGACACCGGCGCAATCATCACCGACGCGACTCCGGCGTCGATCGCCGTGGTGAACGGGTGAAAGTCATTGGCACGGAGCTGCGAAACGGCGTCCTTCAGCACACGTAGCGACGGGACGGGAGCAAGGCCGTCGTGCGGGCGGACAGCGGACGGGCCGCCCGCTCCGGCTCTTCCGATCCCCGGGAAGTGCATCGCACAAGCAAGCACGGCGTCGGCCTGGCACGTGTCTATCCATTCAGCGACCACCGCCCCGATAACTGCGGGATCTCCACTCGCGCCGCGCGCGCCAACATCGGAATTGCCGAGCGCCACATCCAAGTCGCACACGGGCGCCAGCGCCCAGTTCACGCCCACGTTCTTCAACTCGCGTATCGTGAGGAGTGCGGCACGGCGAACGACCGCCGCGTCGAGGGCCGGCCCCGTGCTCCCCTCCGGCTGCACCACCGCTACGGAAGCGATCGCGCCGAACGACGGGAGCTCGGTAAGCCCGTCAAAGGTGCCACCGGCTCCCCGCTCCGCCCGGCCTGCGACGAGAATCGGATGGCGCGACTCAGCATGCAGTCGGCCGATGAGCGCGGCCACCTCGTCACGTGGCCCGCCTTCTACGAGGAATCCGCCGACGCCCAGCTCCAGTGCGTCGTCAACGAGTCCGTCGAGGTAGCGAAATCCGTGCGCCCGGTCCCATCGCAATGCGGGAACGAGAAGTCGGGCGAGTTCGTTCACGCCGGCGTGTAGGTGCCAAGCACCCGCGGGCCGCGCGCACCGGTGGCGGTCGGCACGTTCCCGGCCCGCGCCTCGAGATGCAGCCAGCCAAGGAAGGCAAATGCAACGGCCTCCTTGGCGTCGCCATTGAAACAGACGTCGTCGAATCGGCGAATTCCGCGCCGTTCGAACCCCGATGAATTGGATATGGCAAGCACTTCGTGCTCGATCGCGTCAAAGAGCGCCGGGTTTCGCGCGCCGCCGCCGGACAGCACGACCTCTGCGACCGGTTCCGCGACAAACTTATTGAACGCATGCGCGATGCTCCGGGCCGTCAGTGAGACGGCGGTCGCCACAACGTCGGCGTCGGTGCACCCTTCTCGCGCCGCCCGGCAGCGCGCGATGAAGTCAGCGATGTACGCATCGTTGAAAAGCTCGCGCCCCGTGCTCTTGGGCGGCTCTGCAGTGAAAAACGGATGCATCATTGAAGCATCTACCACGACCGGAATCGCAGCGCCAGCTCGCGCGAGTGCACCCCCCTCATCGAACTGGAGGTCGGGGCGCAACGCCCGTGTGACGCCATCGATCACGACGACACCGGGGCCAGTATCGAATGCTCGAACCGACGCCAAGGTTGCCACGGAGGCGGCCGGCGGAACGATCGTCACGTTCCCGATTCCGCCGAGATTCTGGAGTGCGCGCCAATGAGTGGGCGCCGAAAAAAGAAGTGCGTCGGCGATGGGAACCAGCGGCGCGCCCTGCCCTCCAGCGGCGACGTCGCGTACACGAAAATCGGAAATGACGGGGAGGCCTACCCGCTCGGCGATCACCGCCGGCTGACCGAACTGCCACGTGGCGTGCGGCGGTTCGTGCCAAACTGTGTGGCCGTGCGAGGCAATCGCGGCGATATCGGCGTGCGCCACTCCGGCTTCGGCGATCGCTGAAATCGCAGCAGCGCCCAGAAGTGCGCCGAGATCAAAGTCGAGTCGCGCATACTCGGCGGGCTTCGACCCATTGAGGGCCGCCGCGAGCCGTGTGCGCGTGGTGGAGTCGTACGGGCACTGCACGAACGCAAGCAGTTCCGGCGCAATCCGTGCGTCGGCGTCTTCGCGAAAGCGTACGACTGCCGCGCTGATGCCATCGAGCGAAGTGCCCGACATCAGCCCAACAATCACGTCGGATTCCGGGCGCGCTGTGCCAGGCCAGACCGTTCGGCTCACGACGCTTCCTGGAGGTGACGCGCCCAAGCGGGCGAGTGACCTGACGGTACGGCGATCATTTCACCGGGGGCGGAGGGCCGGGAATCAGACGGCGGATGACGCCGCCGACTTCGGCGAGGCGCCGTTCGGCTTCCTCGCGGTCGATCCCGAGCCGTTGCATCACAATCGCAATTTTCACGGAACCGCCCGCCGCCTCGATCCCATCACGCGCCTGATCGCGCGGCACTCCGGCGACTTCGGCCACGATGCGTTCGCTGCGATCCCGGAGTTTCGCGTTCGACGCTCTTAAGTCGACCATCAGATTGCCGTATGTCTTGCCGAGGCGAATCATCGCGCCCGTAGAAATCGTGTTGAGGATGAGCTTTGTGGCCGTCCCGGCCTTCATGCGAGTTGAGCCGGTCACCACTTCGGGTCCGGTGATCGCCACGATCGCGAGGTCAGCCACGGCCAGTGTCTCAGCCGGAGGCGGCGAGCAGGCCACGATGGCCGTTCGCGCTCCCAGTTCTCTTGCGCGTGCCAGCGCTTCGCGCACATATGTCGTCGAGCCACTGGCAGCGATGCCGATAAAGAAATCGCTCGGAGTCACCTTGGCTGCGTCGACGTCGGCACGGGCGCCCGCAGGCTTGTCCTCCGCGCCTTCCTGTGATCTGGTGAGGGCGGCGTGGCCACCGGCAATGATCCCGTGTACCAACTCATAATGGGCGCCGAATGTCGGCGGAATCTCGCTGGCGTCGAGCACGCCCAGGCGGCCCGATGTTCCGGCGCCGGCGTATATCAGCCGGCCCCCTTGCCGGATCGCCGATTCGGCCCACTCAATGGCTTGGGCGATTTCCACGCGCTGGGTTGCGACCGCAGCGGCCACCAGACGATCCTCGTCGTTTATGAGGTCGACGAGTTCGAGCGGCGACGCGAGGTCGATATCCGCAGTGCGCGGGTTGCGCTGTTCGGTGACGCGCGGGTCCACGACAGCTAAGTTATGGTTTGCGCGCTGGGCGGCCAACGCCCAGATGGTTCACAACCGGAGGCCCGCTGTGCCCACGACCGGCAATTCCATACGCCACCTCTCGCTTTCCGTCGCTTCGGCGTTCGCATTCGTTGCGTGCGCCCCGGGACCACAGCCCAGCGGCACGCCCGGTCCGACGCGCGCCGATGTGGCGGCTGTTGATCCGGTTCGTGCGGCTGCCGCGGCGAGGGGAGCATTCCCGACCGGCTGGCGATTCGAGCCCGGCGAGGACGCGACGTTCGGCGAGCACGCCATGGTTGTCAGCGTCTCGCGCTACGCGAGCGAGGCCGGCGTCGAGATCCTCAAGGCAGGCGGCAATGCGGTTGACGCGGCCGTCGCGACTGGCTTCGCGCTCGCCGTAACGTCGCCAAGCAACGGCAACATCGGCGGCGGTGGCTTCATGACCATTCGCCTGGCAGACGGCCGAACCGCAACGCTCGACTACCGGGAGACTGCTCCGGCCGCCGCGAGCCGCGACATGTATCTCGGGCCGGACGGCAAGCTCACGAACAAGAGCACGGTCGGTCACCTCGCATCGGGCGTACCGGGCTCCGTGGCGGGCATGGCCGAGGCACTGGCCAAGTACGGCACCATGTCGCTCGCCAAGGTGATGGCTCCGGCGCTGCGCCTTGCCGGCGAAGGCTTCCTTGTGGACAGCAACTTTTCGAGCGGCGGCCAGTGCAACAGGCTCATCGCCCAGTTTGGCGGCAAGGAGCTGTTCTGCCCCGGTGGCCAAGCGGCCCAGCCCGGTACGCTCTTCAGGCAGCCCGACCTCGCGCGCACTCTCTCGATGATTGCGGCGCAGGGACCGAAGGCGTTCTACGAGGGCCCCATCGCCGACTCGCTCGTGGCTGAAGAGCAGCGCGGCGGCGGCATCATTACCAAGGCCGACCTCAAGAACTACAAGCCAATCTGGCGAACGCCGGTCACGGGCAACTATCGCGGCTACACGCTCATCACCATGCCGCCTGCTTCGTCGGGCGGCGTTACGATGAACCAGACGCTCAACATTCTCGAGCAGTTCGCTCCGCTGCCGCCGGCAGGAAGCGCGGCATACGCTCACGTGGTGGCCGAAGCGCTGCGGCTGTCGTTCATGGACCGGAACGCGAAACTCGCCGACCCGGCGTTTGCAAAAGTTCCAATCGCTGAGCTAACGAGCAAGGATTACGCGAAGACGCTCGCAGCGCAGATTAACCGCAACCGAGCCTCGAAGACGCCGGCGTTCGACCCGGGAAAGGAGCCGGAGCACACAACGCACTACTCTGTCGTGGACGCGATGGGCAACGCGGTCGGTACGACGACGACGCTCAACGGCGGCTATGGTTCGGGCGTCTGGGTGCGCGGCGGTGGCTTTTTCATGAACAATGAGATGGACGACTTTGCCGCGGCACCGGGCCAGCCCAACATGTTCGGGCTCGTGCAAGGCGAGGCGAACGCGATCCAGCCCGGCAAGCGAATGCTGTCGGCGATGTCGCCGACGATCGTACTCGATCCGAACGGCCAGCTGCTGATGGTGTCGGGCGCGGCCGGCGGTCCGACGATCATCACGGCGACGATGGAGGTCATTCTCAACGTGATTGAGCATGGCATGACCCTCGCCGACGCCATGCACGCACCGCGACTGCATCACCAGGCCCTGCCGGACCAGCTGGATTACGAGCAGCGTGGCCTGACTGGCGCCGTCGTGGACTCGCTAAAGGCCATGGGACATACCGTGGGGACGCGCGCTTCGCTCGCGACGGTGAACTCGATTATGCGCGTGCCGGGTGGATGGCACGGCGTGGGTGAGCCACGTGCCCGGGGTGTGGCGGTCGGGTACTAGCCTGCTCAGAGTGTTCGCGGAGCCTGCAACTACTGCGGAACCGCGGAGATTCACGGACGGTTGCTGAGACTCACGGATACGACAACGGCGGAACCGCGGAGATTCACGGACGGTTGCTGAGACTCACGGATACGACAACGGCGGAACCGCGGAGATTCACGGACGGTTGCTGAGATTCGCGGAGACTGCAACTGAAAAACGGGGGAACTACACCGACCGGTTGAAATCACCGTCGTTGTAGTTCCCCCAATCAGTTGTAGTTGTCGTTATAGTTGCTCTTTCCGTCGTGTCGCGCCGTCGCCTTCCGCGGTGTTTCCGTGCAGTTCGTCCGTGAATCTCCGCGGTTCGGCAGTAATACTGTCCAGCCACCGAAACCAGCGATGCTACGGTTTGAGCCGCAACACCAGCGGCCGGTCGAGCGCCAGCGTGATCGTGGCATCGTCGCCCGTGCACCCTTCGTAGCGCGTATCGCCAGCCGCTACCGCCGCGCCCGCTGCCGCTCCGATGGCGCCGCCCAGCACCGTGGACTTCGTGTTGCCGCCGAGCACACGGCCCGCAATGGCACCGATCGCTGCGCCGGCGCCGACCTTTTTGACCTTGTCACCTGTGCTCTGCGCACCCGTCCGCACGAGCGGCGCCGACTCAGTAACGTGCGCGATGACCTCGTACGTCTGGTCGTCCACGCGAACTGAGAGAATGTCGAACGTGAGAAGTGCACTATCCTTGGGAGCCTTGCTCGAGGATTCAACAATGCGGAGGATCGCGTTGACGCCGGCGGGAATCACCGCACCATTGGTGCCCACGACTTCGGAGGCGAGCGTCGCTGTGAATCGATCGCCGACCTTGTGCGTGTTGGTACAGATCTTCATCGCGGGCTTCACCGTGAAGGTCGTCCCCAACGCGATTGATCCGGTCGTTGGTGCAGGCGGCAAGGCGGGCTCCGGAACCGGTACCGCGGCCATCGGTACGGGCGCCGGCGTCTCAACGGGACGCTGCTCGACCGGCAGCGCCGGCAGCGCCGGCAGCGCCGGTGGCGGCGCAGGGCGCTTTGTCTCTGCTGCTCGAACCGGAGCCTTTGGTGGCGCCGCCTCGGGGAGCGGAGCATCCGCGAGTTGCGGGTCGGCCGTGGCGCTCGGTGCGAGCTCGATCTGGCGTACTGGCTCGCTCGACGCGTCGTTGCCACCGCAGGCGGCTGCGACGGATAACGCGATCGCAGCGCTCCAACGAAGGTGGGGATTCAGTGACATGATCAATCTCCTCAAGTGCTGGGGCGGGCCACGGCCGATATGGCCGTCGCGCCCTTCCCTATCAATCCTAACCTGATCGACGCGCGCAGTTCCTTATACGCGCACGCCGTAACGTTCGTGGGAACCTTTGCGTCTGATCACTGTATCGCGATGCATAAGCAACTCGGCCGCCCTTCTCGCAAATCACACACTCATGTCGATTCTCACTCGCATTTTCGCGGCCGGCTTCGCTGCCATCGTGGTTGCGCCAACTGCCCAGGCACAGTTTGGCGGGGGGATCAACCTCGCCGGCACCAGCGTCGCGCTCTCCGCGAACGCTCCCATGGGCAAGTTCGACGAACTGGTCCAGACTGGATATGGTATCGCAATCCGGCGGGGAGCAGGCGAGAGCGCGGAAACGTGGACGGGGAGGACCAACTTCTCGTTCGACACGTTCAACGGAAACGTCACGTACGAGAATGTCCGGTTCATCACGTTCGGCTTCGATATCGTGCACCGCTCACGCCGGTCGTTTTACCAGTTCGGAGGAATCGCGCTGTTCAACACGCGAATCACGTATAAAGAGGGAACGAATCCGTTCGGTAACGTGCGACAGTCGCAGGACATCGGACTGACGGGTGGCGTCGGCGTGAACTACGGCACCGACGGCGGGCCGAAGCTTTTCGTCGAGTTTGCCGCGACAACCGTGTTCACGACGGGCGACAACACTTCGTGGTTCCCCTTGCGCGTCGGGTTCCGGTTCTAGGCCATCATCCCGATCACGCGTTCGCATACGCGTTCGCGTTCGCGTTCGCGCACCTGAATCAGATGCGCGACCTCAGGAACTCGGGAGTCAGCGCCTGCAGTGCCGTCGCCAGAATCGTGAAGTAGTTGGTGATCATCAGGATGCCGACAATGATCAGGAGCACACCTGCCACCTTCTGCACGTAGCCGAGGTAGCGTTTGTACTTCTGGAACGTCTTGAGGAACCACTCCACGGCGAACGCTGCAACAAGAAACGGAACGGCAAGACCCATCGAATAAGTGAAGAGCAGCAGCATTCCGCGCTGCAGGTCAGCTTCGCTGGCCGTGTACGTGAGGATCGCGCCAAGAATGGGCCCGATGCACGGGCTCCAGCCGGCTCCGAACGCGATTCCGACGAGCACCGAGCCGAGATAGCCGACGGGCTTGTTGGCAAGATGAAAGCGCCGCTCGCGAGCGAGGAAGCCGATGTTGAGCGCGCCAACCAGGTAGAGGCCGAACACGATGATCAGGCCACCGCCAACGCGCGCCAGCCAGACGCGGTGCGACTTGACGACGTATCCAAGCGTCGTCGCGCCAGCGCCGAGGAGCATGAAGATGATCGTGAACCCGGCAATGAAGAGCAGCGCGTGCGTGACCGCGGTGCGCCGCGTCTTCGATACGTCCTCGACCGATAGCCCGGTGATGAACGTGACATAGCTCGGTACTAGCGGCAGAACGCAGGGCGACAGAAACGATAGTAGCCCAGCCGTGAACGCGATGAAGATGCCGATTCCACCGGATGCATCCATGATCAGAGTGCCTCGTTTGTTTGCGATTCGCGTAATGCGCGGCAGGCCGCGCACATCCCATAGACTACCAGCCGGTGCCGCACTGAAACAAATCCGGCTTTTCGTGCTGCCGCCGCTGCGTCGCTGGCGAGGCCGTCAACGGTCAACGTGGCTACGTGTCCGCATGCCGTGCAAAGCAGCTCTTCGGTGGAGACGTCATCGCGCACCGGCTGGAACCGACGGAAGCCCTCGTGCCGGTCTTCCTCCACCACGAGTCCGCACTGGATCAGCACGTCGATGGTCCGATACACGGTTGCCGTGCCGGGCGCCGGTCCCTTGGCCCGCAAGGCATCGACGACTTCTTCCGCGGACAACGGATGGTCTGCGCCAAGCACAACGGTAGCGATCGCCACGCGCTGCGGCGTGGCCGGAAGGCTGCGCGCGCGGAGCCACGACCGAAAACGGTTCAGCGACTCATCGCGGGCCAACTCGAGCGGCGTCGTCATCAGCGAATCAGGCGGGCGATGGCGCCGGTTCGTTGGCGGCTACCACCGGCGAATCCGAAGTTTCGACCGCGACAGCATCGAGAGACGTGCCTGCGTCGGTATCGAACTCGCTGAGACCGAGGAGTTCTCGGATCTCGCTCGCCGTCATCCGATACGCGTCCATCGCCTCGCCGGAACGCACCTGAACGCCCCGCACGACGGTTTCCACCGTCGGCAGCGGCGCGCGCGCCTCTGTGTTCACGTCCACGACCCATTTGCCACGTTCGGGGCCCTTCCGCGTCCAGACATAGGTCGCGGTAAATACCTCAGTTCGTTCGGGAGTTCCCTGATCGAATCCGGTCGATTCAACCACAGTCTCAAGTTCCAACTCTGGCTCTGGCGCATCCGCACGCGAGACGACCGTTGGTACAGCTTCGGCCGGCATCGGCGTAGCGGCAATCACGGCGACGCCGGTCTCTATCGGCCCCTGCCGAATCGACGGGAACAAATGGAGTTCGACGATGCGGCGCGGGTCGAGGCGCTCGGCAATCGCACGAATGAACCTTTCTCGGGTCTCGTTGATCACGGAATCAAGATAAGGGCTCGCGCTACAACAGGCTGACGGGATCGCGGTCGAACGTCACTCTGAGGCCGGCCCGCGCGGGGAGATCGAACGTGGTCAGGAAACGGCGCGAAATCCTGGTGAGCGCCGACGGCTTCCACGCCCGCAGCACGAGGTGCCAGCGCCAGCGGTCCTTGATTCGGTCCACCGCGCAAGGCGCGGGCCCGATCACTTCCACGACGCCAGGCGGAAACTGCGCCAATGCCCGCACGAACCACTCTCCGGCCTGAGTAGCTGCCTCCGCGGCCGCGTCCTCGCGCGTGGCGCTGATCACGATGTTGGCGAGGCGCACCGTTGGCGGGTAGGCAGGGCTGACGCGCGACGCGAGTTCCTCGGCGACGAACGCAGCGTAGTCGTGCGTTAGCGCGGCCGTGAGCGCATGATGCGTTGGCGCGCGCGTCTGCACGATCACCTCGCCGCCCTTTGGCCCGCGCCCCGCACGCCCCGCCACCTGACTCACCAGTTGATATGTCCGCTCCGATGCACGAAAATCCGGGAGGTTGATGCCGACATCGGCGTCGATCACTCCCACGAGCGTTACGTTCGGAAAGTCGAGTCCTTTGGCGATCATCTGCGTGCCAAGGAGGATGTCCACTTCACCGCTGCCGACACGATCGAGAATCTCCGCGTGCGCCCATTTTCCGCTCGTCGTGTCCACGTCCATCCGCGCGATTCGGGCCGACGGAAAGCGTTCACCGAGCACCCGCTCGACTTGCTGAGTACCCAAACCCCTTTGACGCAGCGTCGCCGCGCCGCACTGCGGGCAGTTCGCGTGGAGCGCCTCACCGTGCAGGCAGTAGTGGCAGACCAGGCGTTCGGGGACGCGATGGTACGTGAGCGAGATGGAGCAGCGCGGACAGGCCGCGACCCACTCACACGCGCTGCACTGCACGAATGACGAGTACCCGCGCCGGTTGAGCAGCAGGATGGTCTGCTCATTCCGCGCAAGCCGCGCGTGGATGGCTCGCTCCAGCGGATCGCTCAGAATGTGCCGCAGGTTTCGGTCGGCGGCGGCTACGGACTTGGTCGTCTCGCGCAGGTCGATGATTTCGACCTTGGGCAGTGCGCCTCCACCTACGCGGTCGGGGAGCGACAGCTTGGTGTACTTGCGGTCGATCACGTTCTGCCACGACTCGAGGCTCGGCGTCGCGCTGCCAAGCACGCAAACAGCACCCGCTGCGCGCGCGCGCACAATCGCCACATCGCGGGCGTGGTACCTGGGCGACTCACCCTGCTTGTAGCTCGACTCGTGTTCTTCATCCACAATCACAGCACCGAGATTCGGCAGCGGAGCGAAGACGGCCGAGCGCGCGCCAACGGCAATCCGTTTCTCGCCGGAGCGGAGTGCCTTCCACGCGTCGTAGCGTTCACCGTCGGAGAGCGCAGAGTGCAGCACGGCGACCTGATCGCCGAACACTGCGCGAAAGCGATCCACCGTCTGCGGAGTGAGCGCAATCTCAGGCACGAGCACGATCGCCGTCCGTCCCTGTTCCGTAACAACCTTCCGCAGCAACTCCAGATAGACGAGCGTCTTTCCGCTCCCGGTGATTCCGTGTAGCAGCGCCACGCTCCCCGGCGCAGCTGCCGTGAGCGAATCGATTGCCGCCCGCTGCGCGTCGGTCGGTGTGGGAGGTTTCGCTGCACCGCCCGCCACGCGTGCGGCGCGCGCATCGCGAGCGGCAAACGGATCCCTGGCAACCGTCTCGACTTCAATCCGGATGAGCTCACGCTTCGCCAGCGCCGTGATTATTCCGGGCGAACAGCCCAGTGAACTGATCACCTTCGCCGCGTCGGCACGGCCGCCGAGCGAATCGAGCAGGTCGTACGCGGCGCGTTGCTGCGGGGCGCGCTTGAAAATCGCGTCACGCTCGGTGAGCGTCGGGAGTGCCCGGACGACCTGAAGCACGCGCTGCGTCTTCACGGCCGGATCGGGTCGCCGCGCAGCGCCGAGTGCTACCGGAAGCGCCGCGCGCAGCACCATCCCGACCGGCGCGACGTAATAGTCGGCAAGCCAGCCGCACACTTCCAACAGGTCCGGGAGGAAAACCGGTTCCGGATCGAGCACAGCCAAAATCGGCTTGAGCTTCGCGGCCTTCTCCGGCGCGCGCGTCGGTGCGTCCGCCGCCGTGACGCCCGTGCAGACGCCAATCACCTTGCGTCCGCGTACGGCCACCAGAACCCGCGAGCCCGGGCCGATCGGATGCCGCGTCTCGATTCCGGCATCGAACGTCAAGGTGCCGAAAAATGCCAGCGGAACCGCGACCTCAACGAGGTGGCGGGCGTCGGCAGCCAGAGCGGGAGTCAAAGCGGCAGCCAGAGCGGGAGTCAAAGCGGCAGCCTGGTCGGCAGCCTGATCTGCGCCGGCGCCAGTCGGGCCGGCCGGGCCGGCCGCGTTCACTCCGCCGCCGGAGCGGCGTCTGGGTTCACGGCGCGCACATGCGACGGAGTGTTGTCGCCCAGGTTGCTCAGGAAACCGAGCAGCGCGTCGGCAAGTTCGTGCCCGCGTTGCGGTCGGTCCGCCGGATCCTTCTCGAGGCAGCGCATCACGATGGCCGCGAGTTCGGGCGGCACGCGGGAATCCACTTCGGTAATCGTGACGGGCTTCTCGTGGACGTGCTTGTAGCCGACCGAATAACCGTCGAGACCATCGAATGGCGGGAAACCCACCAGACACTCATACAGCAGCACGCCCGCCGCATAGATGTCGGCGCGGCCGTCAAGCGTCTTCCCCATCGCCTGCTCAGGTGCCATGTAGTGCGGAGTACCCATCGCGCGGCCGCCTGCGGTCAGACGCCCGTGAAATTGCGCCGTCGCGATTCCGAAGTCGGTCAGAATCGCATTGCGGTCATCGTCAAACAGAACATTGTCGGGCTTCACGTCACGATGCACCACGCCCTGCCTGTGTGCATAGTCGAGCGCCGATGCCACCTGTGCCGCGATGCGCACGATCTGGTCGACCTTGATGGTCCGATACTTCGTCAGGTCGTCGGCAAGGCAGCCGCCGCCGAGAAATGGAAGCACGAGGTAGACCACTTCGCCGACTTCGCCATAGTCGAGCGGTGTGCAGATAAGCGGGTGGACGAGCCGACTCGCCGCTTCGGCTTCGCGCCTGAAGCGGAGACGCATTTCGCTGTCGCGCGCGAGATGGGTGTGCATGACCTTGACCGCGAGCGGCCGACCGAGCTGCTCGTGCTCGGCGGCATACACGTCGGCCATTCCCCCGGAGCCAAGCCGGCGTACTATGCGGTAGCGATTGCCCATGGCGTGCCGCAACGCCGTGATCAGCGCATCGGGAACGCTCGGCGCAACGCGCACATCGGGAAGCTCAGCACCGCAGCTGGCGCACAGTTTTGCGGCGCCGCGGTTCCAGGTTCCGCAATCAGGGCAGAACATGGGATGAATCTAGGTGAGGAGCGCGAGTGATGAGTGAGAAGGACGTGAGGGGGTGAGGAGTGAGGGGCCGGGCCCCATACCCTACAGCAGGGCGCGGAGGTGGGTAACTGCGGCCTCGCCGAGGCGTTCCGGTGCGTAACCGCCTTCGAGCGCGCTGACGAGTCGGCCGCCGCACCACTGCTCGGCCCGCGACACCATCTCACGCGTGAGTCGCGTGACGTCGTCGAGTTCGAGCGTGAATCCGCCGAGCGGGTCTCCAGCCAGCGAGTCGAAGCCGGCGGAAATGATGACCATATCCGGCGTAAACCCTTCGCTCGCCGCGTCGACCGCCGCCAGAAACGCACTGACGTATGCCTCGCGTGATTGACCGGCCGGCATCGGCACGTTCCAGACATTCTGGTGCGGGCCGCGGTCATCGGCCGGCCCGGTGCCCGGATACCACGGCCACTGGTGCATGGAGACGAACCGAATATCCCCGTCGCCCTCCACGAGCGCCTGCGTCCCGTTCCCGTGGTGCACGTCCCAATCCACAATCAGAACGCGGTCGAGCCCCTTGGAGCGCCTGGCGTAGTGCGCTGCTATCGCAACGTTGCCAAAGAGGCAAAACCCCATTCCCGACGCGCGCAGCGCGTGGTGGCCTGGCGGACGAACGGCCGAAAAGCTGCGGAGCGCCGTACCCGAAAGGGCGAGATCCACGGCATCGAGTACACAACCGGCCCCGGCACTGGCCGCGGCCCACGAGCCCTCGCTCGCAATCGTGTCGGCATCGAGGTGCCCACCGCCTTGCCGGGCAATCGACTCGACGAGCGCCACGTACGACGGCTCGTGCGCGAGCGCGATCTCATCAGGCGTGGCGTGGCGCCCCTCGAGGTGCTGCAAGGCGCCGAACAAGTCGAAGTCGTTGCGCAGCGCACGCGGAATCGCGCGCAACCGCCCCACGTGCTCCGGGTGGTTCCACCCTGTGTCGTGGCGGCCGCAGTCGGAGTGCGAGATGAAAGCAACGGAGGGGGTCACCACCTCACTCCTCACCCCTCACAGATTCACATCGCTCCTCACCCCGCGCGTCCTCCTCACTGTTCACTCACGCTCCTCACCCGCTACCGTACCGGCCGCCGGAATCTGTGCGCAACGAGAAACGTTGATCCATCGCGCGCTCCGCTCTCGGCGACTGTGACGCCCATATCCATCACTTCCCAGCCATTCAGCTTGGTCACGAATTCAGACATCGGGAGCTCGCCCTGACCAAACCGGCCCAGCGCAGCGCGTATGAGCGTCTCGAGCGGCTCGTCCTTGGCGATATCGAACGCGACGGCGTCCCAGAGCGCCTCGAACTGGACGCGCAGCGTTACGCGTTCCGGCCCGTCACCTCCGACGCGCACGACAACGCCGCGCGGCGTGCGCAGCGCCGTGACGAACGGCCGCGCTTTCGCAACGGTGGCGCTACCGGTAGCTCCACGCGCCGCCCCGGTCTTGGCGGCACTCACGACGCGGCTCCTGCACCGGCCCCGGCACCAGCCCCGGCACCAGCCCCAGCAGCCGGGGGCAGCGATGAGAGGAACAGCGCCACCTGCTGGTCGAACATGTACGACGATGCGTTGACGGCCGTGTCGCTCGGATTTCCCGCGGCAGCTGCCACACCGATCACGATCTCCTCACCGCCCATGCCCCGCAGCGAAACGTGAGCAGGTCCTTCCTGCTCGATGAACGCCGCGTATATGCCGTTCTGTCGCGAAAAGAACTCGCGCGCCGCACCGAGTACCTGCGAACCGGCCATTGAGGTCGTCGCGGTTTGCAGCGTGCGATTGCGCTGGATGTGCGTCACTCAGTTTCTCCGTGTCGAATCGGTTCGGTCCCACGTTCCTGTGCGCCGATCGGCAGTGAAAACACCACCGTCGCCACTCCACCCTTCGCGTCCTCAACGAGCTCCGCTCCCAGCATCGTCGCTAGAGCCGCAGCGAGTCGCCACTCCACATCTTCCCCGGCGCTGCCCGGCAGCCGGTATTCAACCCGCTCTGACACCACGGCCACGGATGCGCGCACTTCGCCGGATTCGGCCACCAACAGTGCGCGCGTCAGTAATCTAGCGACGACGATGCCCACTTTATCGGCGTCGCCACGCACCACGGGCAGCGTATGGGTGGGCTCTTCGGCAATGAGATGCACACTTCCGTCGGGCGGCGCCACGGCGCGCATCGCGGCGCGCATCGCGGCGCGCAGCGGGGAGCGTGGGTCGAACGGCTCTGCGCTGGCCGTCACCCCGCCGCCTTCGATCTCAGCGATCAATGCGAGGTCGTCCACGAGCCGCCTCGCGGCATCCGCGGCCGGCGATCCGTCGGCCAGAGCGCCGAGCGCGGGCCGGATCGCGTCGGATGCAGCCGCGATGAAGTCGCGACCGACGCGCCTGGCGTGCGCGACTGCGATGTACTGCCGGTCGAGTTCGGTGAGCGCCTCGACCGCCGCGGCGTCGGCCCGTCGCATCCGATCGAGCAGGCGCGAACGCTCGGCCGCCGCCGACATCAGGTCGGCCACCAGCCGAAGCAACCCGCGGCGTTCGACCGTGAAGTCGTCCCAATTCCTGAAATAGAACGTGACGGCACCCAGGGCCGCGGTTCCCGACTGCAATGGCAGCGCCACCAGCGCGCGGAACTCGAGTTCCCGCGCCACTTCCTGCCAGTCTTCGAGATCGGGATCGGCGAAGACGTCGGGGACTTCGATCACGCGACGTTCGCTGGCCGCCTCGCCGCTCGGACCGAATCCGACGCGCACCCGTACGTCGGCGAGCCACGGACGGAGTCGCTCGGGCCAGTTGTAGGCCGCAGCGAGGCTCATCAACTCTGATGCTCCCTCAAGCAGGTACACCGATGCAAACGACGCACCAACCACAGGCCCCACGCGGTCGAGCGCGAACTGAAACGCTTCCGCCGGCCGGTCGGCGTGCAGGAACGCGTGCACGATCTCGCGCACGGCCAGCATCTCGCGCTGCCCAGGTACGTCGACACCCGGCGGACCGAGCGGCGTGCGCACGGCGTAACGGCGGCGGGGCTTCAGCGGACCGTCTCCATCTCACGCAGCGGCACAGGGCTACCGCGCGGCCGCTGCAGGCGCGTACAGCTTGGCCAGAAAGGCCTTTTGCACCTGCCGCGTCACCGGGCCCGGCTTCCCGTCACCCACCGGTTTTCCGTCCAGCGATACGACCGGTGCAACGTCAGTAGTTGTGCCGGCAATGAACAGTTCGGCCGCAGCCAGCAGCTCCTGTTGCGTAACGGGCACTTCGGAAACTCGCACTCCCACATCGCGCGCCGCGTCGAGCGCGTAGTGGCGCGAGACGCCGGGCAAGATGTAGTTCGACAGCGGATATGTACGCACGACGCCGTCGATCACGGCAAAGGCGTTGGTCGCAGCGCCTTCGGTGAGCACCCCGTCGCGGATGAGGAACGCCTCGTAGGCTCCGGCCTCGTGCGCGGCCTCACGCGCGAGCACCGCACCCATCAGGTTCACCGTTTTCAGGTCGCAGCGGGTCCAACGGAAATCGGGAAACGTGATGGCCGCAATGCCGTCGTCCCGCATCGTAGGCGACGGCGTGAACCGCGAAGCGGCTGCATACACCGTTGGCTGTGTTCCGGCCGGCGGGAAATAGTGCGTCCGCGGCGCAGAGCCACGTGTCACCTGCAGATAGACCGTCGCTTCGCCGGATGTGAGATCGTTGTCGGCTAGCAGTCGCAGGCAGACCGCCTCGAGGCCATCGACGTCCGGCGCGCCAAACGGAATTCGCACCTCGGACAGGCCGTGCGTCATTCGCCGTGCGTGTTCGGGCCACGCGAAGATGCTGCCCTCGATCACGCGCACGACTTCGTAAATCCCATCGCCAAATACGAATCCACGGTCGTCAACGGAAACCCTGGCTTTTTCTTTCGGGAGGTATTCGCCGTTGAGATATGCCGTCGTCATGGTCGAAAGGTGTCCGTCCGCAACCGAAGGCGGCAAGCGGCGGCGATGCAACCGGACCCGTCGCCTTCACATTCGTACGCCTGGGCCGTCTTACGGATGAACAAGCCGGTCACCGGCTTGAACCGCCAACGTGAGGGGCAACAGATAATGACTACGCGAAGAACCTTGGCTCTACTGGCAGTGGCGCTGCTCTGCGGCGCACTGGCAACTGCCGACGCGCAGGGGCGCGGCCGTGGGCAGCGTCAACGGCCCGACTCGGCTCAGCGTCAACGGCCCGATTCGGCCCAGCGTCAACGGCCCGACTCGGCCCAGCGTCAACGGCCCGATTCGGCCCAGCGTCAGCGGCCGGACTCAGGCGCGCGTGCAGGTGAAGGACGCGGGCGGCGTGGCGGCCAGCGGCCGGACTCAGCCGGACGCCAGCGCCCGGACTCGGGCGATCGTGCGGACCGGGGACGTGGCCGCGGTGGCCGCGGGCGCGGAGGGCAGAGACCACCACCACCGCCTCCGCCGGCTCAGTCGTAGGCCATAGCGTAGCCGATTCTGGCAGCCAGACAGTGTGATCGGTGTGATCGGTGTGATCAGGCGGGGCCGCAGGGCCGGCCCCGCCTGACGCGTTTTCGGACCCTAGCCCAGCATCCGCTCAATGGACCGGACGAGCGGGGCGAATCCGAGCGTCTTTCCGCTCACGCGGGTGGCCTGCTCGTCCGCAAGTTCACGCTGGCCGTGGCCAAAGAGCTCGCCAACCATCCAGGGGCCCGCACTCGGATTGCGCCACCAGTCATCGTTGAACCGCTCCGTCAGCGTCTCATCGAGCAGCGCCTGCAACTGCCACGCCCGCAGGTACCGCGCCGAGTAGAACCGCGGATCCACGTCCACAAATGCGTCCGCCGTGCGGTACTGGAAGTCCGTAGCCTCTCCGAGCGTTTCCACGTAGAGGTCCGGTAACGCGCTCCAGCTGACGCCGCCGCCGTACAGCTCCATCTCATAGATGAGCTTGCCACAATAGCGCCGAAGGAAGTGAAGTTCCTCAAAGCCCGCAGACCGCAGGTATTCTCCGACGTTGGCTTTCTCCAGCCCGGTGTACCGGCGCAACCACCCGCCGTTCTTGAGCCGGTGGTCGAACAGCATTGCGTACGATTCGGTCACGGAATTGTCGCCAAGCCAACGATACTCGAACGGGAGTGAGCGTTCCGCGTTCCCGAAATGGAGGGCGTGGCCGAGTTCGTGCAGCAACGTCATCCAGTCGTTCTGGCCGCCGTGCGGACGAATCACCAGATGGACCTCTTCTGGAATGCGCACGGGCGCGCAGAACGCGCGCGAACGCTTCCCCTCTCGCTCTCCCGTATCGTATTTCACGCGGCCGCCGGCGTCCGGGCTCGCACCCATGTCGGCCACGTGCCGCCTCACTTCGCGCTCCATCGCATCAGCCGGAAAAGCGCCATCGAACTCCCGAGCCCGCATCAGCGCCCCGACGTCGGCGCGCGTGGCCTCGGAGACCGTGAGCTTCAGCCGCTCCTTGAGGAAGCGCGGAAGCACATCGTCCCACATGCCCTGTGTATCGCTCAGGAATGCCTTGCATTGGTCCCGCAGGCCGCCGAGCGACAGTCCCGAAAGCGTTTCGAACGTGTCGATGTAGTTCGTGGCAACGCCTGCCGACGCGAACCGGTCGCGTTCGCGGTCGAGCTTCTCCTGTTTGAGCGGCGCCAACTCGGCTGCGACAAGCGTTGCCCGGGCATCGTCCAGCACCCGTCGCTCGGCCGCCTCGGCCGTGTTCGCCATCGTGATGGCCGCGCGCTGATACGGTTCCACGGTGCCGTCGGGAAGCGTGATGGTCGCCGTCGCTTCCCATGCGAGATCGCGTTCGTCGAGCGGCGCGAGTTCCCGGCCAATACGCGAATCGATGGTCCACTCGAGCAGCATGCGTGCGGACCTGTGATCGTCTGTGCCCGGCCTGGCTGCGTCGTATGCGGCACGCACTGTCTCCAGCGTTTCATCGCCGTACGCTTCTGCGTGGCGGGCGTAGATCGGCTGCAGGTCAACGCCCGTCTTGAATCCCGCCAGCGCGCCATGCACCTCACGTGACATTTCCTCAAGAAATGTCTCAGCTCGCGCGCGCATTGGCTCCAATGCCCCGTTATCCCAAGTCATTGGAGCGGAATATATCCGCGGCGGAGTGCTAACCGCGGGCGACGCGGAGCACTTCTTCGATGGTCGTTACACCAGCCCGCACGAGGCGCATTCCGTCGTCGAACAGTGTCCGCATCCCCTTTCTGATTGCCAGCTGCCGAAGCTCCTCTGAGCCGCGGCGCTGCTGAAGCTCGCCCCGGAGCTCACCGTCGAGCACGAGCAGCTCGTAGATGCCCGTGCGGCCACGGAAGCCCGTGTCGCGGCACTCATCGCAGCCCTTGCCCTTCCAGACTCGCTCAATGCCAAGCGCCTTGACGTCGAGCTGCTTCGTAACAAAGCCCTCGGGAACGGTCTCGGCGCGGCAGTTTAAGCAGATGCGACGCACGAGCCGCTGCGCGAGAACCGCATCCACGGTGCTGGCCACGAGGTACGCTGCGACGCCCAGGTCGAGCAGCCGCGTGAGTGCCGTGGGCGCGTCGTTGGTGTGAAGCGTCGAGAGTACAAGGTGACCCGTCAGAGCAGCCTGCGTGGCGATCTGGGCCGTCTCGGAATCGCGGATTTCGCCGACGAGAATGACATCCGGATCCTGACGCAGCATCGCGCGAAGCGTATTGGCGAACGTCACGCCCGCCTTTTCATTGACGGGCACCTGCGGCACCCCGACCAGTTCGTATTCGACCGGATCTTCGACCGTCAGAATCTTTTCGCGTCCGGTCTTGAGGAGTTCAACGGCCGCGTACAGCGTCGTTGACTTGCCCGAGCCCGTCGGACCCGTGCTGAGCACGATTCCGTGGGGCCGTGAAATCACGTCGCGGAACAAGTCGAGCGTGTCGTCCGCCATCCCCAGTTCGGTGAGCGAAATGCTCCCGCGCTGCTTGTCGAGAAGACGAAGTACGACACTCTCGCCACGCAACGTCGGCACCGTCGACACGCGCACGTCCACCTGTCGGTCCAGCAAGCGGAGCCGAATGCGCCCGTCCTGCGGCATGCGCCGTTCAGCGATGTCGAGTTCGGCCATGATCTTGATGCGGCTGATAATTGCCGCGGCCAGGTGCGGCGGCGGCGATGGCGCCGGCTGCAGCACGCCGTCCACGCGGTAGCGAACCCGAAGCTCGTGATGGTACCCCTCGAGGTGGACGTCCGAAGCGCGTGCCTCGAGCGCCTCGATGAGGAGCAGGTTCACGAGCCTCACTACCGGCGCTTCGTTGGCGAGGTGGAGGAGATCGTCCAGAGGGATGTCGTCCACCGTGCCCGCACGCCCGACACTGGTGAGGCCGGCGATGACGCCCTCGGCGGTCGTTTCGTCCTGCGCATACGCACGGCGAATGGCGCTCTTTAGATCGTGTTCCGTGTGCCTCTCGACCTCGACTTCAGTTCCGAACATCAATCGCAGGTCGTCGAGCGCAAGCGGATCCACGTGGTCGAGCCACGTACCCACGCGGAGCGCATTCCCGTTCAGCTTCAACGGGAGTACGCCTTGCTGCTCGAGCCATTCGGCCGAAAGCAGCCGCGACAGGCGCTGCACGTTGGCCAGCTCGGTCAGCTCGTCGAGCCGTGCGGCGTCGCTCGCTCCCATGCTACCGCCCCGGCGGCCGGCGCCGCGTGGTATCCGGCGGCAGGAAGCGCTTCGCCGAATCGCCCGGAACAATGCGCGGGCCAAGCGGCATTTCCTTCAGCAGCTCGGTACCCTGCTCAAGCGAGTTTCGGTAGCGATCGATGTCCTCGTCGCTCGAAATGATGTGCGGCGTGAGGAACAGGAAGAGCTCGTTTGTCGTTGTGACCTTCGACGTGTTGCCGAACAGGAATCCGCCAATGAACGGAATTCTCGAGAGAAACGGGATTCCCGATACTGTCTGGCTCGTATTGTTCCCGGCGAGCCCGCCAATCACCGTTGTCTGGCCGTCGCGCAGGAATATCTGCGTTGTGGCCTCGCGCTTGGAGATGACCGGCGCGCTGAACTGGATCTCGTTGGTGGCCGAGTTGTTGGTCTGGTTCACGGCCATGTTCACATACCCATCGGGGTTGATCGTCGGCGTAATGGTCAGCGTCGTGCCCACGGGGATATACTGCACGGTCTGTACGGTCGTGGGCACCGCTCCCGCGCTCACGCTCTGATTCACCTGCACGAACGGCCGATCCTCGCCGACGTTCAGAATGGCTTCCTTGTTGTTCTGCGCGATGATGACGGGCATCGAAAGCACCTTCACATCGCCGCGCGTCTGCAGCGCGTTGATCGCCGCGTTGTAGTTGATCGAGCCGTTGCCGCTCGTCAGCTTGAAGATGAAATCGCGCGCGCTGGCGTTGCCCGGAAGAAGTCCGACCGTATCGCGCGGCGCATTGTTGGTCGCGCCCTTCCTGGTTGCTGCCCCGCTCAAGCCGAGTTCAAGGTCACTCGAGCGCGACACCTCGGCGATTGTCACCTCGATGAGCACCTGGAGCGGCCTGAGGTCAATGCCCTGCATCAGCGCCTGGATCAGCTCAAAATCCGGAAGCGTCGAGCGAATGAGCAGTGAGTTCGTCGGTTCATCGGCGACGATGCGGATCTGCGCTGACGCGTTCGAAAGCGTTCCGAGCGCACCTTGGGCGCCGAGTACGTTGCCAAGAATGCCCTGCACGAGCGCCTGTTGCTGCGCGGCTGCGCCACCCCGGCCGCCTCCAGCGTTGTTGCCACCGCGCCCGCCTCGGCCACCGCCACCGCCACCGCCAGCTCCAGCGGCAGCCGCCACCTCAAACGCTGCATTGCCGCCGCGGCCGATCTGTGTGAGCTGAAGCCCGCCCCCGGCGCCGCCGAATCCACCACCTCCTGTACCGCCGAGCAGGTTCATCAGTACCGGGGCAACGGTCACGGCATTGGCGTGCTTGAGCCTGTACGTGTAGAGCTTCAGATCAACCGCCTGCTGCTGCTGCACCAGCAATGCCTGCTGTGCGCGCTGCTGTGCCGTAATCTGAGCGGCCGGTGCAAGCGCCGGATCCCCCTCAAGTCTGATCAGCGATCCCTGCGCGGTGAACTTCACACCGTTCGCCTCAGACAGTCCGCGGATCATCGCCACGAGCGTATCACGTGTGAATCCGCGCGCCATCCGCACAGTCACCCGCTGCGCCGGCACGTTGGTCATTGTGATGTTCAGGTCACCCGCCTCGGCGAGCGCGCTCAAAACAACCTGAAGTTCCTGATTCTGGAAGTCCAGCGCAAATGCGCCCTGACCGCCCTGGCTCGCAACCGTGTCGGCACGCAGCGCCACGGCCCTCGGAGCAGCGCCTCTGGCACCACGCTGGGCCAGTGACGGCGATGCGAGAAGCATCGCGGCAGCGGAGGCAATGAGAAATCGTCGATTTGGGATCATAGGTGTAGCTCAGGGAACTGGTTTGCTTGCGTCAATCGAAAAGCGCTCGCCTTCAGCCGAACGAAACGTCACTCGCCCACGCTCGATGGAAACGACGGTAAATCCGCCGAGCTTTGCGCCAACCCGCACGATGGTTGGTTGCCCACCAGAGACCTGGCATGTCGCGAAATGCGCACCGTCGCTCGCCAGTACGGTGCCGAGTACCACCGGACGCGGCGCCGGCTGGCCCGGGGTATTGTCTGCCTCGCCCGGAAGCCGGTAGCGGCGGAGCGGTGCCTGCCGATCGTCAGTGAAAATGTCGTTCGCCACCGCAGCGGCGATGTTCGCGCCGCCGCCGGGAATTGTGAACTTCAGCGCCGAGTCCGCAATCGGAATCGGCGGCGCAGCGGCCTCAACCGGCGCGATACGTGCCGCGCCCACCGCGGAGGCTACGAGCACCGCCACGGCGACAATGACAGCGGCGACCACGACGCGGAAAAACCCGTCGCGAAGCGTTTCGCGCGAAGCGACAAGCTTGCTCATGGAGCACCCCCCCGCGCAGCCGATACTGACCCTGCCAGTGCTTCCGGGCCGGCCTCAGCTTTGACCACCGAATACCCGACCACGGTCGCAGTTATTGAGAGGGTCTCTCGATCCTCATCGCCCGCGCGCAGCACGCGGGCAATGTCGAGGCGCTCAATGGTCACGACCTTGTTGCCGCGCTCAAGCGCGTCCAGGAACTCCAGTACGCCCTGGAAATCGGATTCTGCCCGCAGCTCAACCCGGAGCGCCTGCATCCCCTGGGGCAGCGACTGCGTCGGCGTCGAGCCTCGCCCAGCCCCGGGGCCACCTGCGCCGGCGGGAGCCGCGAATGCCCGATTGACCCCCGCGCGGCCGCCCGCGGTTGTGTTGGCGCGCGTCGACGCACTGGCCAACCAGACGTGCGTTCTACGGGCGACGTCGCCGAGGTACGTGACGAGTGTTCCGCCCGCAGCGACTTCATTCGCGCCGGAAAACACCCGGGCATCCGCGGCCGCAATCGCAGAGTCGGCGAACTGCTTGCGCGCCGGGCTGAGGTTGGCCTGAAGAATGGCCGCACGCTCTCGCGAGAGCGCATCACGCTCGATCGCGATGCGGTCGTTCATTTCCGCGAGCGCGGCACGAAGCGGCTTCACTCCGAATACCCATCCGAGCGACGGCACCAGAACCGCCAGCGCAATGAGCACCGTTCGGCGTTCGCGCGGATTCATCGAGATGCCTTTCATCGCTTCACCGGGCCGAGCTGTGCACCAATGGAAAAGTGCTCGAGCGGAATCTCCCCTTCGATGGCATCGCGACGGACCGGCGCTGTCGCACGCAAGCTGATTACTCCGGGCATACGCCCGATTTCGTCGAACACGGGCGCGGCCTGCTCGGCAACGCCGTCAATGAAGATCGAGTCGCCGCGGGCGCGGACCGACGTCAGAGACGCATCGATGGGAAGGTGTGCCGCAAGGTTCGCCAGCACCGAAGACCAGCGCGGCGCACTCCGCGCCGCGCCGGCCAGGCCGGCCACCTGTCTGTAGGTGGCGTCCACTGACGAGCGGCCGACGAGTGATGCATCGACCTGCGACCGGATCGCTGAGCGCTCGGCCTGAACGCTCGCGAGTTCCCGCTTCACGCCGGCGAAGTGTACGCCCGTCGCAATGAGGAGAAGCGCCGCCGCGATACCAAGCGTCCACCAAGTCAGGCGGCGGATCTCGCCTTGCTGCTGAACGCGCGATTCGTCGCTCCTGAATTCGAGACCCACGGCAGACGCAGCGAAACGGGCCGCCAGCGCCTCGGGGCGCTCGCAGAGCTCGCGCCATCGTGGTTCCGGTGCCAGCACATGCACTCCGACGCTCATAAGCGCATCAGACAGCGCGCGACTGGCGTCGGCGGGCCCAATGATGGCGATGCGAGCCGCACTTCGACTGTCTTTACCATTGTCTCTACCAGCCGCAATCGCGCCGATCTGTTCGGCGTCGGCGGGACCGCGAAAGCGGCGCACGGCATCGAGCGAGCCGTTCACCAACGTGAGCATGTCGCTGCGATCGTCGCTCGTGACCAGCACGTGTGCCGTTCCGCGCGCGAGCAGGGGCCAGAGCGCGACCGCCGCTGCGGCCCACGCCGATTCGGCCGGCACGACGCTGCGCACCTCGCATCCCGCCGCTGCCGCGGCCGCTTGCAAGCTCTGCATGAGCTGCTGCGTCGTTGTCGTCGCAAGCACTGGAGTGGCTGGCGCGCCCTTTGCGTACGGAGCGCCGGACTGAGTGCCGACGATCTGTGCGCCACGCGCCGACAGGAAGTACCTGCCTGCGTTCCGAGCCAGAAACCGGTCGCGATCGTCCTGGCGCAATGGGGGCAGCGCAATAGTCCGGGTTTCCGACAGCGGCGGCATGAGCGCGACGACAATCGTGGGTGAGCCGAGCCCGGACGCCCGTGCCGCTTCCGCGAGCGCTGCAGCCAGCGATTCCCGCGAACCGTTGGCCCCGCCATTGAGCTCGATCTGTGAGGACCAGACGGTCGGAACCGCAGCGGCTGCCGCCGTAATGGATGCCGGCGTGAGCGCGATGCCGAGGACGTCCTTCGCCGAAGCGTGGCGACTCATCGCCATTCCTCCGCCATCACGTCGGCGGCGGGAGCTCCGTTGACGTTGCTCCGCTGCAGGAGAACGCGCAGCCGGACCGGCTTCGCCGATGGACTCGCGTACGCCAGCAGCGTGAGCTGGATTTGCGTGGTTAGCACTCCGGCACGGGCGGTGATGGCCTGTTCGGCAGCCTCGCTCTGCTGTTGCAACGCGGATGCAACCCTGTCGCTCACTCCGCGGCGCGCGGCCGGCATGACCTCGTTCACGCTGGCGATGCGCGCACCGCGCGCGCGTGCGGACAGAATCCGCGAGAGGATCTCATCGGTCATTCCGGGGAGCACGCGCAACACCGGCACAGGCGCGGAGTTGAGGTTCACCTGCGAACTCCCGAGCGTGGTGAGATACGGGCTTACGACCTCATAGATATCCGGCGTCATTCCCTTCACGTCGAGCATCTCCTCGAGGTCACGAAAATCCTGGTTGGTCGGAAGGCGCAACAGCTTGCTCTTCAGGTACTCCTCGCGTTCACCGCCGCGCGCCCGCGCGATCTCGTCGATATCGCGCCAATCCTGAATCGCCTGGGACAGTTCATCAGCGAGCACGTAGTCACCAAGGAGATTCGAGAACAGCGTGCGGAGTTCTGACTCTGAAAGCACGTTCACGTTAAGCCGCGCGCCCAGATCGACGGCCGAGACGTGGATCCGCGTGCTGTCAACCATCATCATGCCGGAGTACAGCGAGTCCACGCCAAGCCACGGATCAGCCGACTGCGCGCTTCCGATGGCGCCGGCGGTGGACTGCGGCCCCATACGCAGCGCGTACTCCAGCCGTGCCCGCGTCATCGCGAAAGCACCGAGCGCACCGGCCGATGCCCGCGCGCGGTCGGCAGCGGCAAGCCCAACCTCACGCCGTTCGCGGCCCACAAGCGCAAACTCCAGGATGACGACGGTGATTCCGACCACGAGCCACAGCGCGGCAAGCATCGCGATACCACGACGGTTCTTCACGGAGTTGCCTCGCCAAACACGATCGTGAGCGGCAATTCGAGCAGTCGTGGCAACACGAACCCGTCGGCCGCAATCATCGCAATGCGTAGCGCGATCAGTTGCCCCGTCGCGGCTTCCGTGCTCGGTATCCATCGGCCCGTTCGCTGGTCGTAGAACTCAATCGCGAGATCGCCGACGGAGGGATCCAGTTCACGCCGCAGTAGCGGAGTTTGAGTGCTCGCCTGATACTCGATCACCAACCCCTGCTCTGGCGTGTCGTCGTCTGCGTCAACGAAGATTCGGATACGCACGTTGGCCGCCATCAACGGATTCGGCCCATTCGTGACGACCGTCAATTCGTTGCCGGTTGATACAGCGGCGGTCACGCCCGCTGTCGTGGCGCTCGTCCCTCGCGCTCCCGGAGCGACGCTCGCCAACTGTCTGCCGCCGGTACCGCCTCCGCGTCCCCCACGTGGTGCGCCGCCCGTCGTAACCTGCGGATCGCCCTGCAGAATCCACTGCCGGAGCGTTTCCCGTAGCGCTGCTGCCCGTTCGACGTCCACGGACGCCTCACGGATCGTTTCCTGTCGATCGATCGTCATTCCGAATGCAACGGCGCCGGCAATCGTCATCATCGCGAGAATGGACAGCGCGACGATAAGCTCGAGCAGCGTCATTCCAGAGCGCGCGCGCATCATCGGTCTCCTCCACCGCGTCTGCCACCGCCACCCTGGGTGCCCTGGGTGCCCTGGGTGCCCGTTCCGGTCGTGAACAGCGGGCGCCGATACACGTAGGTGTGGACAGCAAACGCTCCGTCCGTTTCCCAGCGCACGGTCACACTGACGTCGTACACGCCTGCCTGCGTACCGACCGGCGTCGCAGTCGTTTCCCACGAGTATTCGTTCAACGGCTCAGGAAACGTCCCTTCCTTCACGCTGTCCGGCAGGGCGCGCAGCGCGGTCTCGTTGAGAAAGTCGAGCCAGTCCACACGAGTCTGGGCAAGCGCGGCGGCCTCGATTGCCCGCCGCGAACGGACCGCCGTCCGCATTTCCGTTCCAACGGCCTCGAGTGCGGCAATCGCCACTATCCCCACCATCGCCATCGCGGCGACGGCTTCGAACAGCGACACGCCCTTCCGCTGGGACCTAGCGCTGGCCGGCATATGCCACTCCGGTCCACGGATCCACCTGCACCATCAAAGTCCCGCCGGGGCCGCGCACCGCCACCGAATCTGAAAACGACGCGCCGCTCGGCTGGAACAGAAACGTCAAACGGTCGAGCTCGGTCTCGAACACGGTGGCGCCGCCAAGGTCGATCGTTCCAGTGGCGTACGGACCCATCCCGTTTACGCCGGTCGTGTCCACGCGAAACGTGCCGCTCGTCGGATCGAGGCGGACGGCGACCGTTGTGCTCGTCTGCACTGCCTGACGGCGTGCATCGCGCAGCAACGTCAGCAGCGATTCCGCGTCGGACTGCGTCTTGTAATAGCCGAAGTTTCCGAGCGCGGGCGCCACCAGCGCGAGCGTAACGCCCAGGATGGCCAATACGAGCGCCGTCTCCCAGAGCGTGAATCCGCCGCGCGCGCGCGCCAAGACCGTCATCGGAACGAACCCGCGTTGATGCCGTAGATCGCCTGCAGCAGCGACAGCGCCACGAACGCTACGATCATGCCAAATATCACGATCATGGCCGGCTCGGCGAGCGCAGCCACGCGCTGAGTCGCGCGCTCAGTGCGTTCTTCGAAAATGTCCGCGGACTTCACAAGGAACGTCCTGAGGTCACCTGCCTCTTCGCCCACGCCGATCAGCTGCGCGAGTAACGGTGCGAACAGCGTGCTCTCAGCCACCGCAGCTCGCATCGTGCTCCCTTCACGTACCATGGCGCGCACACGGGCAATGTCGTCCTTCGCTACGGGGTCGCCGATGCTCTCCATCGTGTCGTCGAGAGCCGGGAGAAGCGGAGCCCCACCAGCGAGCAGTACGCCCAGCAGGCGCGCGAACCGCGCCGAGATCGCGTATTGGCGGAGCGTGCGCACGACCGGGAGCGCCAGCAGGAACGTGGCCCACGCCCGACGTCCGTCCTCCGAGTTGCGCACCCAAGCGAAAAGCGCCGCGCCCACGAACGGAATGAGCGCCAGCACCGGCCACCCGGTGCGGACGAGGTTGGTAAATGCCAGCATCGCGCGCGTCGTCGCCGGCAGCGTCGCCCCGCTCCCCTCCAGCAGCGTCACGAAGCGAGGGAGCACGAAGAAAATCAGCACCGTGACGGCGACAGTTCCGGCGCTGGCCAGCAGCAGCGGGTAAATCGCGGCCGACACGATGCGGCTCTGCAGCTGTTCCGCGCGCTCGATCTGTTCGGCGAGGCGCGCGAACGCGGTGTCCAGATCTCCGCTCCGCTCTCCGGCCCGCACGATGCCGACGTACAACGGGTCGAACAACGTCCGGTGTTCTGCAAGCGCGTCGGCCAGCGGCACGCCGCGTTCAACGCGTGACTTTACGTTGAGGATTGCCTCCGCAACGTCGCCGGATGCCACCCCTGTTGCTGCGCCGAGCGCGCGAGCGAGCGGCATGCCCACCGGAAGGAGGGCCGACATCGCGCGCGTAAACTCCAGAACTTCCCGCTTGCGACCCGGCCGCCACCCCGTGTTGCCCGAACCCGCCGCGGCCTCGGCCACCTGCAGCACGAAGAGGCCGCGCGCCTCCAGCGACTTGGAGAGCGCACCGGCGCTCTCAGCGCTCGACTGCCCGCTTTGGCGTCGGCCGCTGACGTCTACGGCTTCGTATGCGAACGTGGGCACGGGCAGGCCTCTCGCTGCCTACAGCCAACTCACGACATCGGCGTTTTCGCCCTCGCCGCCAAGCTGGCCGTCCGCACCGTACGAGTAGAGATCGAATCCGGTGGGATTCACGTCGCCAGGCGACGCGTAGAGATACGCGCGTCCCCACGGATCGAGCGGAACCGCCTTTCGCAGGTACGGACCACGCCAGTTCGACGGCGGGTCGATCGGCGGAATCTCCTGCAGCGCCTGCAGGCCCTGCTGCGTGCCCGGGTAGTAACCGTTGTCGAGCCGGTACGCGTCAAGCGCCGACGCCAGCATTTCGATCTGCGTCTTGGCCGTGGTCGTTTTTGCCGTTCCGACGTTCTGGAACACGTTCGGCGCCACGAGCGTCGCAAGGATCGCGATGACCACGATTACCACCAGGATTTCGATCAGTGTAAAGCCGCCCGAGCGTCCCATATGGCGGGCGCGGAGGAGCTTCAGGGTTTGTTCGGTCATGGCGTACCAGAGCTGAGGGCTGACTACTTGGACACGAACGCGCAGGATATCGTTTTCGCATACGGGCAACGACGGGCAACGACGGTCGCCGTCCTTGCATAGGGAGGACGGGGGTTGCTCTTAATAGTTAAGCAAACGCCCGAAAACCACTACCCCGCGGTCGCGTGCTCCGACACCGCGGTCGGGACGTCCGACTCCAGATAACGGGCGATCACGTCGCCTGCCCGGGCCGAGGCCACCCGGATCTGCTGCATATCGTCACGAAACCGGATGGTTACGTCGTCGTTCTTCGTGGAATCGGGGTCGATCGTGATCCCGAACGGTGTGCCGGCCTCGTCCTGGCGCCTGTATCGGCGGCCAATGGCACCAGCTTCGTCACGGAAGACGGGGAACCGTTTGCGGAGGTCCGCGGCAATGCGATCAGCCATTTCAGGCTGTCCGTCTTTCTTGGTCAGCGGGAACACGCCGGCCGTGATCGGCGCGAGCGCCGGATGGAGCCGCATGACAGTTCGCCCCTCCTCCTCACCTTCCACAGCTTCCTCACGGTACGCGTTCACGAGCACCGCGAGCGTCACCCGATCCGCGCCAACGGACGTTTCGATCACATACGGGAGGTACTTCTTGTTTGCTGCCTGATCGATGTACTCGAGCCGTTTGCCCGACGCCTGCTGGTGCTGCGAAAGATCGAAGTCCGACCGGTTATGAACGCCCTCGATTTCCTGAAAGCCCAGCGATCCGCCAAAGTCGAACTCGATGTCGAACGCAGCGCGCGCGTAATGCGCGAGTTCCTTCTCGTCGTGCTGGTGGAACTGGAGGCGGTCAGCATCGATGCCAAGCGACTGGTGCCACTCCAGACGCGCTGCCTTCCACTTCTCGAACCATTCCATGTCTGTACCGGGCTCGACAAAGAACTGCATTTCCATCTGCTCGAACTCGCGCGTACGAAAGGTGAAGTTTCCCGGCGTGATTTCGTTGCGGAACGCCTTGCCGATCTGCGCAATGCCGAACGGCACTTTCTGACGCGTGGCCTGCTGCACGTTGAGGAAGTTCACGAAGATGCCCTGCGCCGTTTCGGGGCGCAGGTAGACGACGCTCGCCGAATCCTCGACCGGCCCCATGAATGTCTTGAACATCAGGTTGAACTGGCGCGGTTCGGTGAGCTGGCAGTCCGAGTGTTCGCCGGGATGCTTTGACGGTTTCCGTGGGCACGGCATGTCGCCCAGCTTATCGGCGCGAAAGCGCGCCTTGCACGCCTTGCAGTCAATGAGCGGATCGCTGAACCCAGCCACATGCCCGCTCGCTTCCCAGACTTTCGGGTGCATCAGGATCGCGGCGTCAAGCCCTTCGACATCGTCGCGCTGGCGCACCATCGCGTTCCACCAGCGCGCCTTGACGTTGTTCTTGAGCTCTACGCCGAGCGGCCCGTAGTCCCAGACGGAGCCGGTGCCGCCGTAGATCTCGGAGGACTGGAAAATGAACCCCCGCCGTTTGGCGAGGGAGACGAGTTTTTCGAGGACGTCAGGATGTGGCATCGGCGCAATTTCGCCCGCGGGAGACTCGCTGTCCACGTGCGCGCGGAGGCGGGCCGCTCCTCACTCCGGGCGCTTCACATCCCCACCCTCACGCCTGACGCATCACTTCCTCCTCACTTTTCACTCGCCCACCTCACCTGCAGTGCCCTTGCTATGACCTCCCCGTGCCCCCGCCCGTTTTCGATGAATATCCCATTCGCCCTGCTCCCCGACGTGAGCACACCGCAGAGGAACACGCCCGGAACTGGAGTCTCCATCGTTGTCGGATCGTGCTCGGGTACGCCGGTATCAGGATCAAACGGTACACTGAGCGTGCCGAGCAGCCCGGGCGTCGGCGTGTATCCCGTCATCACGTAGACGTGGTGCGCGGGGACGACCATTGTCCCGGACTCCGCGGCGAGCACGACGCGCTCAGGCTCAATCGCGCTCACCCGTGCGCTCCAGACCGTGGTGATCTCTCCGGCGGCGACTCGGGCGTCGAACTCCGGACGAATCCATGGCTTGATCACGTGTGACACAAAGCCGGTCTCGTAGTGCGCGAGGGTCACGCGCGCGCCGCACCGCGCGAGTTCCAGCGCACATTCGACCGCCGAGTTGCCCCCGCCGACCACGAGCGCATCGCGCTGGAACGCGCCGTGCCCCTCCACGAAACGGTGCGACACGTGCGGCAGATTCTCTCCCGGCACGCCGAGGAGATTGGGATGCGCGAAATACCCGGTGGCGATGATCACCGCGCTCGCTCGGGATTCGCGGCGCTCGCCCTGCGTCGGCGTGGAGTGCACGATGAATCCGTCGCCGGCGCGCTCGATGCCCTCGACGTTCTCGTACTGCCGCAGATAGATCCCGTGCTTCGTCGCAACGCCGCGGTAGTACGCCAGCCCTTCCTGCCGCGTAGGCTTCTCGCCGGCACACTTGAATCGTACGCCGCCGATCTCGAGCTTCTCGGGCGTCGAGAAGAAGGTGACGTATGTGGGATACCCGGCGATCGCGCTGACCAGGCAGGAGCGGTCAAAGAGTGTTGACGCAATACCGACCTTCTTGAGCGCAACCGCGGCGGCGAGCCCGCATGGGCCGGCCCCAACGATTGCGACCGGTGCACTCACCCGCGTTGCTCAACTTCCAGAATCTGATCCCGTCGCGTACCCACCGACACGTACCGAATCGGGCACTCGACGAGTGCCTCAATGCGATCCAGATATGCGCGTGCGGCCGCCGGCAGGTCCGACAACTTGCGCGCGCCCGCAGTGGACGTCTGCCACCCGTCGAACCACTCGTACCGGGGCGCGATGCCGTCGAGCGCGGCAATGTCGCCCGGAAACTCCTCCATCACTTCGCCACCGAACTCGTATCCCGTACACAGTGCGATCCGGTCGAGCGTGTCGAGCACGTCGAGCTTGGTCACGGCAAGCGCGGACAGTCCGTTCACGCGCACCGCATATCGCACCACCACCGCGTCAAACCAGCCACATCGGCGCGGCCGCCCGGTCGTGGCGCCGAACTCGTTGCCGAGCTTCCGAACACGTTCGCCCATCGCCTCGTCGTACTCGGTCGGCAACGGCCCCGATCCAACACGCGTCGTATATGCCTTCACCACGCCCAGCGCAGCATCAATCGAGCGCGGGCCAATCCCGGTTCCGATGGCCGCGCCGCCTGCCGTTGTGCTGCTCGACGTGACATAGGGATATGTGCCGTGATCGATATCGAGCAACGAACCTTGCGCACCCTCGAGCAGGATCGTCGCGCCGCCCTTCACGGCCCGGTGAATCGCCAGCCCGACATCGTCTGCGATCGACAGCAGGCGCGGTGCGAGTCGGTTCAGGACGGCGAGTGTGTATTCGGCATCCGCCCGTTTTGCCGACCCGAAGCTCGCCAACGCCTGGTTGGCATGCGCAACGCCGCGTTCGACCAGCGTCTGCAAGCGTTCGGGATGCCTCAGGTCGAGCACGCGAATGCCGCGGCGCGCGACCTTGTCTTCATAGCATGGCCCAATCCCACGGCCCGTCGTGCCAATTGCCTTCGATGCCGCGCTCTGCTTGTCCACGCGCTTGTGGTACGGCATCACGAGGTGCGCGCGATCGCTCACGTAGAGCCGCCCGTTCACATCCACGCCGTCCTTGACGAGCTCGTCCACTTCGTCGAACAGCGTCTCGGGGTCGAGCACCACGCCGTTCCCGATCGCGCAGCGTACGCCCGGATGCAGAATCCCGCTCGGAACCTGGTGCAGCACGGTCTGCCGGTCGCCGATGTGCACGGTGTGCCCGGCGTTCGCGCCACCCTGGTACCGCACAACCCAGTCCGCTCGCTCGGCGAGAACGTCAACGAGCTTTCCTTTTCCCTCGTCGCCCCATTGGGCTCCGACGACAACGAGAGTGCGCGTGCTGGAGTCGAACATTGGCGTCAGGGGAACGGGTGGGCGACCACAAAAAAACGCCCCGGCGGTAGAGTCGCGGGGCGTTGGCGGAATCTACTGACGGGCCCGCCGAGTGCAACGCTACGCCGCCACGACAACTCCGGACAGGACGTCGCGCACGCGCTTTTCCGCCGCTTCGTCAAGGTCCACGAGAGGACGGCGCGCCGGACCGCCGTAGAGTCCCACCACGTCGCAGGCCGTCTTCACACCTGGCACGCCAAGCTCCGCCACGATCACAGCCGCCAGCGGCTTCATTGTGGCCTGATGCCCGTCCGCCGCGGCCGCATCACCCGTGACGTGTGCGTCGAAGGTCTGCAACGCAAGCGTGGGAGCGAAAAGTGCGACTGCAAGAATGCCGCCGCGCGCGCCCGCGTTGAGCGCGGGTACGAACGTGCTCGCGTTGCCGGTCAGCACAGTGAAGCTGTCGCTCTGCGCAGCCAGAAATCCGTTGAGGATATTGAGGTCGCCGGAGCTGTCCTTGATGCCGACGACATTCCCGTGCTGCGCCAGCTCACCTACCAGGTCGGCGGGAAGCGCGAAGTGCATGTACTTCGGAATGTTGTAGAGAATCACGGGAAGCGGGCTCGCATCGGCCACCGCCCGGTAGTGCACCCGAAGCGCTTCGTGATTCATCGCACTCGAGTAATAGTGCGGCGCCACTACGAGCACGGCATCTGCGCCGGCCGCCTTCGCGTCCTTGCACCGCTTGATAGTCTGGCGCGTCGACTCGGCGCCAGTGCCCATGACGAGCGCCTGGTCCGACGTGACTACCGTGCGCGCTGCCTCGAGCAACACGCGGCGCTCATCCTCCGACAGCAGCGCGGCCTCACCCGTGGATCCGCACACCACGATGCCGTGAAGCCCTGCTGAAACGTGCGCCTGCACATTTCGCGCAAACGACGCGATGTCGAGATCCTCCGTTCCCTCGTGGAACGTGGAAACGACCGGCCCGAGTACCCCGTGAAGCTTCATGACTATCGGCTCGCTGTTCAGTGAACGGTTCAGGTGAGCGCTGCTGCGGAGACTGCTGGCGCTGGCTGGCTCAGAAATCGAAGCTGCTGCTCATGCCGTCCATACCGTCCTTGCCGTCCTTGCTGTCCTTGCCGTCGTTCGCGGGTGGTTTCTGCGCGGCGGGCTCGGGAGGAACATCGGCGCTCTTGACTGCAGCGGTCGGCCGCCGGCCAAACGTATTCATCTTCAGTTGGAAGTCGCTCGGCCGTGACGAAGCCGCCATCGCCACGGAAAACTCGACCGAATCGTCGTTCACAAGGTCCGCGAGATGCTGGTCGAAGGTCTGCATCCCGTACTGTTCGCGCCCTTCGGCAATGAAGTCGCGAATCTCTCCCGTGCGGCTGGCGTCCAGGATGAGGTCACGGATCGTGGGTGTCACGATCATGATCTCGAGCGCAACAGCACGGCCTCCGCCGCTCTTCTTCGGCAGCAGGCGTTGTGACACAACCGCAGCCAACGACTCGGCGAGACGCACCCGCACCACGTCCTGCTCTTCCGGAGGGAACATCGCGAGCATTCGCAACACGGTGCTCTGGGCATCGGGCGTGTGCAGCGTCGACACGAGCAGGTGGCCCGTCTCGGCCGCCTTCATCGCCGTGTCGATCGTCTCGGCATCGCGCATTTCGCCGATCAGTACAACGTCAGGATCCTGACGGAGGGCGGCACGCAGACCCATCTTGAAGCTGTCGGTGTCGACGCCAATCTCGCGCTGCGTAATCGAACTTTGCAGGTCGCGATGCAAGAACTCGATCGGGTTTTCCAGCGACAGGATGTGCTTGTGCTGTGTGGCGTTGATGTGATTGATCAGCGCGGCCATCGTGCTCGACTTGCCGGACCCCGTTACGCCGGTGACCAGAATCATACCGCGCTCGGTGAGTGCGATCGTCTTGAGCACCGCTGGAAGCCCCAGCTTCTCAAACGTGGGGACCTCAAACGGAATAACTCGCATTACGATCATGAAGCTCGACCGCTGCTTCAGGATGTTTACGCGGAACCGCCCAATTCCCTGCGCGCCCCAGGAGCAATCGTAGTCCTGAATCTTGTCGATCCTGGCGCGGTCTTCCTCGTTCGGAATAAGACGTAACGCGATCGAACGCGTCTGCTCTGGCGTGAGCGCCTGTTTCGTCAGGGGCGTCAGCCTGCCGTCAATGCGGGCACGAAACACGTCGCCCGCCTTGATGTGCAGGTCGCTTGCACCGCGATCCACCGCCGCCTTGATGATTTTTTCCATCAGTGATCAGTCCGCTTTTTCAACATAGCTTGGGAAGGTGCCACGAATGAACTCGTGCCCGCCAGCGCCTCGCCGTGGAGTCCGCGCGAGCCGTGCCGGAGCCCGGTGGCGCAGCCGTGTCAGTCGAAGAACACGTTTCGGATATCGGAATGCTCCACCAGCTCCGCCCGCGCAATATCAAATTGCCGCGCCGGCCCGCTCAGGCGCATTTCGAAGATCCGATCGGTCGAATGGTCGAACATCCGCAAGCTGATAATGCGCAGTCCGTCGGCCCCAAGCCGTTCGCGGACCCACTCCTCGGTCACTCCCGGCTTCGTCCGCACCGTGACGCTCATCGTTCGCCGCACCCGGAGCAGCCGGTGCTCCAGCCGTCCAAGTCCCGCGAGGACCAACATGACCGTGAGCGTCGCGCCAAGAGCCTCGACATAGAACCCGGCGCCGGTTGTCAGCCCGATCGCTGCGACGACCCAAATGGTGGCCGCCGACGTGAGCCCCGTGATCGTGCCGCCGGACTGCATGATCGTACCGGCTCCAATGAAGCCAATTCCGGTCACCACCTGAGCGGCCACCCGTGCCGGATCGCCAATCAATCCCTGGCCCCAGACTCCACCGATGTTGATGGAGAGGTCCGCAAGCAGTGCTGAGCCAACACAGATGAGGATGTTGGTGCGCAGTCCTGCAGGTTTGCCGGCTACCTGGCGCTCGAGCCCGATCGCTCCACCGGCAAGCACGGCGACGAGCATCTTCACGCCAAGGTCCAGGCGCATGACCAACGCGATGACTTCCATGATCGAATCCTGCGCGCCCAAGAGCATAATCTACCTCTGTTCCGGAAGCCCCATTCGGACCTTCACTTCGTGCAACGTTTCGCGAGCCACGACCCGCGCCTTCTCCGCGCCGGACGCGAGCAGTTCGTCAACCTGCCCGGGGTTCGCCTCGAGTGAGGCCGCCCGCTCGCGGACCGGAGCGAGTTCGGCGAGCAGGGGCGCCAGAAGCGCGTTCTTGCAATCCACGCACCCCCACTTCGCCCCGCGGCAGTTCGCTTCCACTTCGGAGACGGTTTCCGGAGGCGAGAACGCGCGATGCAGTTGGTAAATCACGGGGCATTTATCAGGGTCGCCCGGATCAGACTTCCTCTGGCGCGCAGGATCGGTCACTGCCGGCCTCAGTTTATCCCAGATCGCCTCTGGCGACTCGAGAATGCCGATCGTATTGCCGAGCGACTTGGACATCTTGGCCTGACCATCAAGGCCAACGATTCTTCTGGTAGGCGTCAACTTGGGCTGCGGCTCTGGAAAGAACGGCGCATCGGGCGCAAAACGTGCGTTCCAGTTTCGCGCGACCACGCGCGACAGTTCCAGATGCTGCACCTGATCCTCGCCGACCGGCACGAGGTCGGCTCGATACAGCAGGATGTCGGCGGCCTGAAGCACCGGATAGTTGAGCAACCCGGCCATCACCTGCTCCTGGCGCCCTGATTTTTCCTTGAACTGCGTCTGTCGCTCGAGCTCGCCGAGTGGCGTCAGCGTATTGAATATCCAGGCGAGTTCCGTGTGCTCAGGAACCTGCGACTGGACGAACAGCGCGCACCGTTTCGGATCGAGCCCGGACGCGAGGAGGCCAATCGCCATATCGCGGGTTCGCCTCCGCAGGTCGTCTGGCTCGTACGGAACCGTGATCGCGTGATAGTTGACGATGCAAAAAAACGACTCGAACTGGGCCTGAAGCGAAACCCAGTTCTTCACTGCGCCAAGGTAATTACCGACGTGCAGTTCGCCGGACGGCTGAATGCCGCTGAAGATGCGGGACATTCATTAAACTTAGGGCTCGATGACAGGCCTAACAAACACAACGCCTCCGGTCGTAGCGCCCGGCGAACTCCTTGCCGTTGCGCTGGAGGCCGCGCAGGCAGGCGCGGCAGTCGTCCGCGACGCGGCCCCCCGGGTGCGGTCCATCGCGTGGCAAACCAAGCGGCCAGCCGATTTTGTCAGCGAGGTTGACCTCGCGGCGGAGGCCGCGGTCCTGGGCGTCGTGCGACAACTGGCACCGCATGCGGCAATCCTGGCCGAGGAAAGTGGCTCCCATGATGGCCTGGCAGGTCAGGGCAACGACGGCACAGCGGCCAGCGCCGGCTTGGCACCCGCCGGCTTGGCACCCGCCGGCTTGGCGCCCGCCGCGGCGCTCGGCGCACGGCCCGCGGTCATGTTCGTCGTCGACCCGCTCGACGGCACCACGAACTTCCTGCACGGGTACCCGGAGTATGCCGTTTCTGTCGGCGTGTTGGTGGACGGCGTGCCGGTGGCGGGTGTCATCATTGACGTCGCGCTGGGCGAAACGTTCACTGCGGCGACGGGTTCAGGAGCGTTCGTGAACGGCAGCCGCATTCAGGTGTCGCCCATCGACGACCCTGGCCGGGCGCTCATCGGCACCGGCTTTCCCTTCACCCGGATGGAGGACATCGATCCCTACACGCTGCAGCTTGCGCGCATCATGCGGGGTGCAGCCGGCGTGCGCCGCGCGGGAGCTGCTGCGCTTGACCTCGCAGCCGTGGCCGCCGGCCGCTTCGAGGCGTTCTGGGAGACCGTCCTCTCGCCGTGGGATATTGCCGCCGGCCTGGTTCTCGTGCGCGAGGCCGGTGGCGTGGTCACGGACCTGACAGGCGCGCCGTGCCAGGTCGCGCGCACCGGGATCGTGGCGGGAAACCCGGCGGTGCACGCCTGGCTGCTTGGTGAGATCGCAAAAGGCAACGACGGGCCGGCAGATTACGGTTGACGGCTCACGGCCGCCGGTGCCTGCGCGCGCGGCCAGCGGAGCCGTGAGTATGTGCCGCACCAATGCCGTCGTGCCGGTCCCGTCAGCCGTGTACCGTTAACCGTAAGCCGTGAACCGTGAACCCGGAGTTGTCGTTGCCCAAACTCGTCGAGTGCGTCCCGAATTTCTCCGAGGGCCGCCGTCCTGAAGTCATAGATGCGATCACCGCGGCCATCGCAGCAGTCGACGGAGTGGCGCTGCTCGACGTCTCCAGCGATCCGTCGCACAATCGCACCGTCGTGACGTTCGTTGCGCCCGCCAATCGCGCAGTGGAAGCGGCGTTTCGCGGTGTCGCCAAGGCGCGCGACCTCATCGATCTCACCCAGCAAACCGGCGAGCATCCACGCATCGGCGCAACCGACGTGTGCCCGTTCATCCCGCTTGATGAGAGCACGATGGACGAGTGCGTGGCGCTTGCCCGCGAACTTGGCGCTCGCGTCGGCAAGGAACTCGACATTCCCGTTTTTCTCTATGAAAAGGCTGCCTCGCGCCCTGATCGGGTAAACCTCGCCGACGTTCGCCGCGGCCAGTTCGAAAAGGCGCAGGACGAAATCGGGACGAATCCTGATCGGGTTCCCGATTTCGGGCCCAACCACGTTCACGCGACCGCAGGCGCGACGGTGATCGGCGCCCGCCCATTCCTCGTGGCATACAACGTCTACCTCGGGCCCGCCACGAACCTTGCCGTGGCGAAGGAAGTGGCGAAGGTCGTGCGCGCCTCGGGTGGCGGTCTCCCCTGCGTGAAAGGACTTGGACTCGAGGTGGACGGACAGGCCCAGGTGTCTATGAACCTGACCGACACGGACACCACGCCCATCTGGAAGGCGTACGAGGCCGTCAAGCGTGAAGCCGAGGCGCGCGGCGCGAGTCCGACCTGGAGCGAAATCGTCGGGCTCGTGCCGGAACGGGCGCTGTTCGAAACGGCGGCGCACGACGTTCAGCTTAGGGGCTTTTCGAACGCCATGGTGCTCGACCACAAGGTGCGCGGCGCGCTGGGGGGCGGACCATCACTCGCCGGTTTCGTCAGCTCAGTCGCTTCGAACGCACCCGTCCCCGGCGGCGGAAGCGTGGCAGCCCACGTCGGTGCGCTGGGCGGTGCGCTCGCCGAAATGGTTGCCGGCCTGACCATTGGCCGAAAGAAATACGCGGCGGTCAACGACGAAATGCAGACGCTCGCCGCCGAAGCGGCTGGCCTTCGCGCCAGGCTCGCTGAACTCGTCCAGTCCGACGCCGACGCCTATTCAGTCGTCGGCGCCGCGTACAAGTTCCCGAAATCCTCACCTGAAGAGCAGGCCACGCGCGGCGCAGCTATCCAGGCCGCGCTTGTCACCGCCGCCAAGGTTCCACTCGAGACCGCGAGAGCGTGCGCCGCAGTGGCCGCACTGGCGGCCGTGTGCGCCGAAAAGGGGAATACCAACGCGGCCAGCGACGCTGGCGTCGCCGCGCTGCTTGCGGAGGCCGCCTGCCGCGGGGCGGCTTACAACGTGCGGATCAACGTGAGTGCAATGGAAGACAAGGCAGCCGGTGCTCCCCTCGCGGACGAGGCTGCGCGCATCGTGGCGTCAGCGCGCGCTGCAGCTGCAAGTGCGGTCACAGCCGTAGAAAAAATGATCGGCTAGCTGCTTACAAGCCGCCACCAGCGGCGATCACCTGCTCCAGCTGCTCCAGCTGCTACCGCGGCTACCGCGGCTACCGCGGCTACCGCGGCTACCGCGTCAACACCAGCGGCTCATCTTCGGTCACGGCCACAGTATGCTCGAAGTGAGCGCTGCGTGACCCGTCAATCGTCACCACCGTCCACCTGTCCGGAAGCGTTCGCGTTTCGGCGCTTCCCGCGTTGACCATCGGCTCGATCGCAATCGTGAGTCCGGCCGCGAGCTTTGCGCCCCGCTTCGGCTTGCCGTGGTTTGGCACCTGCGGCTCTTCGTGCATCGACTGGCCGACGCCGTGCCCCACAAGGTCGCGCACGACGACGAATCCACCCCGCTTCACGTGCGCCTCGATAGCCGCCCCGATATCGCCTACGTGGTTGCCGGGGCGCGCCTGGGCGATTCCCTGCTCGAGCGACTCTTCCGTCACCTGAAGCAGGCGCTGAGTTTCGGCGTCGATACTGCCGACCGCGTAGGTCCGGGCTGAGTCCGTGTGCATGCCGCCGTAGTAGACGCCGATATCGATGGACACGATATCGCCGCCGTTGAGCACGCGACGCGGCGACGGAATGCCGTGCACGATCTCCTCGTTCACGCTCGCACAAATGCTCGCCGGAAAGCCGTAGAGTCCCTTGAAACTCGGCGTCGCGCCGGTGTGCGACCGAATGAACGCTTCCGCCACAGCGTCGAGTTCGGCGGTCGAGATGCCGGGCCGAACTGCCTTCCGCATCTCTGCGTGCGTCGCGGCGAGGATCTTGCCTCCTGCCGCCATGGTTTCGATTTCGCGCGCGGACTTGAGCTGCACCATCAGGCGAGTCCGGCGGCGGCGCGTACTCGCTCCTCCACCTCGTCCACCGTACCGCGCGCATCGATCGACGTCAGTGGGCCTTCGTTGGCGCGGTACCATTCCACGACGGGCGCCGTCTGCGCGTGGTAGACCTTCAGTCGGTTGCGGATGGCATCGGGTTCGTCGTCCTTGCGGCGGACGAGGCGCCCCTTCGGGTTCTTCGGGCATTCGGCGTGCAGTTCACCCGGAGTGCGCCCCATGAACGGCGACTGACACGCCTCGCACACCATTCGGGACGATAGCCTGCCGACGAGTTCGTCGTCGGCAATGTCGAACTTGAGGACGAGATCCAGCGGTCGATTCAACGACGCCAACGCCACGGCGAGTCCCTCGGCCTGCGGCACGGTGCGAACCACGCCATCGAGCACTGCGCCGCGTGCCTGCTCGGGCGCCGCGAGTGCTTCCCTGACAATGTCGAGAATGAGCGCATCGGGGACGAGGTCGCCCCGGTCGTAGAACGACTTGGCCTCGACTCCCAGCGGTGTGCCCGCCTTCATGGCCGCGCGAATGACGTCGCCGGTGGAAATCTTCGGGATGTTCAGCGCAGCTGCAAGCCGTTCTCCTTGCGTGCCCTTGCCGCAGCCCGGCGGCCCCAGCAGGACGACAATCACTGCCGCGCGCCTAGAAGCCCTGCCGCCCGCGCGCCGGCGCGCGTCCCTTCTTCATGAACGTGTCGTACTTCCGCAGCAAGAGATGCTGGTTCATCTGCGCCAGCGTGTCGAGCGCGACGCCCACCACGATCAGGAGCGAAGTACCGCCAAACTGGAAAGTTACGTTCACAAAATCGGCGATCCAGATTGGGAGCAACGCGATCAACGTGAGGAAGATCGCGCCCGGCAGAGTGATGCGGCTCACAACGTGATCGATGTACTCGGCCGTTTTCGACCCGGGCTTGACCCCAGGAATGAACCCGCCCTGCTTCTTCAGGTTCTCCGCAAGATCGACCGGATTGAAAACGATCGCCGTGTAAAAGTAGGTAAACGAGATGATCAGCACGGCCGACAGGATGAAATACAGACCCGTTCCCGGCTGAAAGCGGTCGGAAAAGTCAACCAACGCCTGATTGCCGCTGAACGTGGCGAGCGCACCCGGTACCACGATGAGTGACTGCGCAAAGATGATCGGCATGACGCCCGCCGCGTTAATCCGCAGCGGAATGAAGTTCTTGGCTGCTTCGCGCATCCGGCCGCGCCCCATCGTGCGCTGCGGAATCTGAATGGCGATGCGCCGCGCGGCGATGGTGATGAGCACGATTCCAGCGATCACACCGGCCATGAGGATCAGCAGCCCGATCACGGCCAGCGGGCTCACACCTTGATTGGCGACGAGCTGCAGCGTGCTCCAGATGGCCGGAATGAACCCCTGAACGATCGAGAAGAAGATCATCAACGACGCGCCGTTGCCAAGCCCGCGCTCGGTGATCTGCTCGCCCAGCCACATGACGAAGACGGCGCCGGTCGTCAGGAAAATCGCCATCTCCATCTTGAAACCGAAGCCCGGCGATGAGACCGCGCCCTGCACGCTCTCAGTGAAGATCGAAAAGCCCCACGCCTGTACCAGGGCCAGCCCAACCGTCGCATAGCGCGTGTACTGCGTGATCTTCTTTCGGCCTTCCTCGTCCTTCTGCATCTTCTCGACCTGCGGAATCACCGCGGCCGCGATCTGCGCAAAGATGCTCGCCGAGATGTACGGCATGATGCCGAGGGCGAACACCGTCGAACGCGACAGGTTTCCGCCCACAAACAGGTCATACAGCCCCAGCAGCCCGCCGCTTTGGCTCTCGAAGAAGTCGACCATCGCCTGCACGTTGACGCCCGGCACTGCCACGAACGAACCGAGGCGGTATACCGCGAGACACATGAACGTGAAGACGATCTTTTCCCAAAGCTCCGGCGTGCGATAAATATTCGCCATCGCCTGGGTCGGGTTTCCCTGAGCCATTGGTGAGGCTACTCCTCGACTGTGCCGCCGGCCGCGACGATCTTCTCGCGGGCCGACGCGCTGACTTTGATGCCGCGCACCGTGAGGGCCTGTGTGACCTCACCGTTTGCCAACAGCTTCGCGTGTCCCTTGCTCGTGCGGATAATCCCCGCCTCGATAAGCGTTTCGCGAGTCACCTCGGCGCCCTTGGGCAGCTTCGCCAGGTCGTCGAGGCCAACCAGCTGAGACTCAACCCGGAACGGGTTTGTGAACCCACGCTTCGGAACGCGCCGCGTGAGTGGCATCTGACCGCCTTCGAAATGCGGCTTGCCGCCGCCCGGACCGTGATGGCCCGCGCGCGCCTTCGAACCCTTGTGGCCCTTTCCGGATGTCTTGCCCGTGCCGGAACCCGGGCCACGCCCGATGCGCTTCCGATCCCTGTGCGAGCCGGGGCTCGACATCAGGTTGTGAAGACCAATCTTGTCGCTCACCGTCTTACTCCTTGGCCGCTGGTACCGCGGTCACCGTTATCAGGTGACGCACTCGCTTGATCATGCCCCGCAACGCGGGGGAGTCCTGCTTCACCACCGATGCCTGATGGTGGCGCAGGCCGATGGCCTCGAGCGTCGCGCGCATACGCGCCGTGTTCCCGATGCCCGATCGCACCTGTGTGATCTGAACCTGTCCCTCTGTGAGGGTGTTCGGCTCAGTCTTCTTTGGCCCCTTCGTGCGGTGCCATACGAATGTCCTAGGCATTGGCCGTCACCTTTCCTTTTGCGCGTGAGCGGTACGGCAGTGACGACACGTCAACGCCCCGCTCCTTCGCGATCTGCTCAACGGTAGTCAGGCTCGTTAGCCCGTCCATCGCCGCGAGCACCATGTTGTGTGGATTGGTCGAGCCGAGCGACTTCGTGAGGATATCGGCGATACCGGCGCACTCCATGATCGCACGCACGGCGCCGCCCGCGATAACTCCGGCACCCGGTGCAGCAGGCTTCATGAGGACCCGCCCCGCCCCGTGCTTGCCAACGATCTCGTGCGGGATCGTCGCGCCCGTCATCGGGATCGCCACCATCGCCTTGCGAGCGCCGTCTACCGCCTTTCGGACAGCTTCAGACACTTCGTTCGCCTTGCCGGTCGCGATCCCCACTTTCCCCTGCCCGTCGCCAATGGCAACGAGCGCGTTGAATGAGAACCGCCGGCCGCCCTTCACGACCTTCGCCACGCGGTTGATCGCAATGACGTTCTCGACAAGCCCGCTGTCGTCGCCGCCAGGGCCACCACGGCCGCCAGGGCCACCTCGACCACCACCCGGACCGCCACGGCCTCCGCCCGGTCCACGGCCACCGCCGCCGGGACCACCACGGCCGCCGCCGCCCGG
>JAQBYI010000026.1 GCA_027622655.1 Gemmatimonadota bacterium
CCCCCATCCCACACCCCAAACCCCGTAGTTCACTGAGGGCGGTATTTCGCCAGAACCTCTTTGACCTTCTCAATATCGATCGCCTCGACCGTGCGCCCATTCCCCGTCACTGCAGTCGCGCGCAGGATCGAGTTGTAGGCCGCCTCTTCAGTGGCCTCTATCGCCGCCTCAAACAACGCCGACGCTTGATCGTTCGACAGTTCCGTCGTCGTGTGTCTCCGCGCATCCCAGGCGCGTCGGACTTCGGTGGCCGTGGAGAACGCGATCACATAGTCGCCTGAGCCGTTCGATCCGCTCGCCCCGGTTCGCCCGATGCCGAGCATCGCGCGCGCCGCGAGTCGCTGCAGATTCCGGTCCGAGAGCGGTGCGTCTGTCGCCACTACGATCATGACCGAACCGTCACCGCGTTCCGGACTCGTCTCATTTTTGTACGCATACTGGCCAAGTTCGCGCCCCACTGGCGCGCCACCCATCTGCAGTACGCCGCCGTAATTCGATTGCACCAGCACGCCCACAGTGTGCGCTCCGCGCGCCGCGGGCAGTTTACGCGAGGATGTGCCGATGCCGCCTTTCCATCCGAACGCGACTGTCCCGCGCCCTGCACCCACACTTCCCTCCTCCACCGGCCCATCACGCGCACCGTCGAGTGCGCGGCGAACATCCTCGGCGCTGATCGGCCGCGACCGAATGTCATTGAGGCCACCATCATTCGTTTCGCCGACCACCGGATTGATCGACCTCACCCGCTCCATCCCCGGCTGACCAAGCATCCATTCCGTCAGCGCATCCGCGGCCTTCCACACACAGAGCGTGCAGGTGAGCAGGATCGGCGTTTCCAGTTCGCCCAACTCAACGATCTGCGTGCTGCCGACAAGTTTCCCGAATGCGTTCCCAACGTGCACGGCCGCAGGAACCCGTGAGAGATACGCGTTTCCGGGATGCGGGATGATCGCCGTGACTCCGGTGCGCACGCGGTCTCCCTGATCCACTGTGGCGTGGCCAACCCGCACGCCAGCAACGTCGGTGATCGCGTTGTTCACGCCCGGAGCGAACACTCCCGGCGCCACGCCGATGTCCCGCGCCCGCGGACGTTCCTGCGCCGAGGCGGATACGGCCGTAAAAATGAGCCCAAGGCAAGCCAACGCATAGGCGGGATGGTCGGCGGATATTCTGCCCCCCGCAGTGCAGGCGATGGAATCGAGCGCAGTGTCAGTCCCAGAATGTGCCATGGACACTATCTTACCGCCGTGCCGTTCACTCCGCTCATTGGCCATTTGGCGCTGCGCGCGCGACTCAGCGAGCAGATTCACCGCGGGACGCTCGCGTCGAGCATCCTGTTCACCGGCCCAGCCGGCATCGGCAAGCAGCGGCTGGCGCTCTGGCTGGCGCAGCACCTGCTGTGCGAGGAGGCATCGGCGCCCTGCGGTGCGTGCCAGCACTGCCGCTACGCTACCGAGGGGACGCATCCCGACGTCGTGTGGGTCTTTCCGCGGCCGAACCTCAAGGATTCCGACTCAGCGCCTGAGGACGTGGCCGCCGACTATGCCGAAGCGATCGCCGATCGCGTCGCTGCGGGCGGCGTGTATGAGCGCCCTGACGGATCTGCCGGGATCTTCAGATACGTCACGCGCTTGCTAGTGCAACACGCCTCGCGCACGCCGGCCCTTGGGCGGCGGAAGGTGATCGTGGTAGGCGAAGCGGAGCGTATGGTTCCGCAGGCCGCCAACCAGGAAGCAGCCAACGCATTCCTGAAGCTGCTCGAAGAGCCACTGCCAAACACGAGCCTGCTGCTTACCTCGAGCGAGCCCGGCGCGCTATTGCCGACGATCCGTTCGCGGGTAATCGCCATGCGTGTGCGACCGCTTCCGAGCGCCGAAATGCGCGAGTTCCTGGCGCTACCGGCTGCGGCGCCACTGCTCAAGACCGGGTCAGTGGACGAACTGGTCGCGCTCGCACGCGGAGCTCCCGGCGCGCTGCTCGACGCGGAATCACGCGCTGCTGCCGTTGCGCGTGCCGGAGCTATCCTCGACGCGGCCACGCGCTCGCAAGACCGGATGTATCGCGTTGCGTATGCTCAGGGGGCGTCCGGCGCACGTGGCGGGTTCTCCGACGCGCTCGACGCGCTGACCGAGCTGCTGCACGCGCGATCCCGCGACGCAGCTGACGCCGGCGATGGTAGCGGCGCGGCGGCGAGCGCTCGCGCCATGATGCTGGTCGAGAATGCCAAGCGCGATGCCGAGCGCAACGCGACGCCGCAGCTAGTGGCGTTTCGACTTCTGACGGGGCTCGCGGAGACTCTCGCATGACCGTTCGAAAGAAACGCGGTGCCAAACTGAGTCACGTTGGCGCACGCGGCGCCGCGCGCATGGTCGATGTGGGCGCCAAGCCAGCGACAGAACGACGGGCGCGGGCGGCAGGCGAAATCAGGATGTCGGCAGCGGCATGGCGGGCAGTGCGCAACAACACCGCGGCAAAAGGCGATGTACTCGGCGTGGCCAAGCTTGCGGGCATTCAGGCGGCCAAGCGGACGGCCGAGCTGATTCCGCTCTGCCATCCTCTCACACTCACGCACATTGACGTCGCGCTGAAACTCGTGGCGCGGCCGGCGTCAGTTCGCGTGGAAGCCACCGTGGCCACGACCGCCGCAACTGGCGTAGAGATGGAAGCGCTCACCGCCGTTTCCGTTGCGCTGCTTACCGTCTACGACATGGTCAAGAGCGCCGACAAGACCATGCGGATCGGCGAAATCCGGCTCGTCGAAAAGAGCGGCGGACGCAGCGGACATTTTCGCGCGCGCTGAGTAGCGCGGCGCTGACATCCCGGACCTAGGGACGCTTCGTTGCCGACGCAGGCGCCTTGGCTGGCGGCGCCTTGGCTGGCGGCGCCTTGGCTGGCGCTGGCACCTTCGGGGCCGCCCGCACGGGCGTCGTGGTCCGCCGACGTGGATATCGCTCGACGGCCGGATTGGGAACGTCCCGGGCGCCCGCAACCGTGGCCTTCGTCGGGATCAGTATCGTTTGGCCGGCCACGAGGTTCCCGTCCTTCAACCGTGTTGCACGCGGATTGTACCAGTTGATCTGCTTGGTCGTGATGTTGTTCCGGCGCGCGAGCAGGGCCATGTATTCGCCGGCCTTGGTCTTGACCCTCTTGACCGCGATCCGCTCGGCCGAGTCGAGCGCCGCGTAGGCGGAATCGAATCCCTCACCGGCGCCGACCGGCACACGCACCCACATCGAATCGCCTTCGGGAACCATGCCGCGAAGAATGTGCGAGTTGAGCTCGCGAATCGAATCAAGGGGCACCTCTGCCGCGGCGGCAATTGCGGTCAGTGGCGCGCCTCCGGGCGCGAACACGCTGTCAAACACAAACGGAGCCAGCGTGTCGACGTTCAGCAAATACCTGTCCGGCTGTTTCGCCACTAATGCCGCGGCGATGATCTTCGGGACGTAGTCACGGGTTTCCGCGCGCAGATATCGCGTGTCGGATAGCGCGAAGAACTTGCTTTCGCCCTCGACCGGGTCAACGCGGCTCGCGAACTGTGCCAGACCGCGGCTAACCCGCCCCTGACCGCCATTGTATGCGGCAGCGGCGAGGAACAGCGAACCGAACTCGCCGTGCAATGACGATAGAAGGCGGACAGCGCCCTCTGTGGACCGGACCGGATCGCGTCGCTCGTCCACCCACCAATCCACGCGCAGCCCAACGCCCTTGGCCGTGCGCGCCATGAACTGCCACATTCCAACCGCAGCGGCCGTGGAATAGGCATGCGGGTCGTACCAACTCTCGACGAATGCGAGAAACGTCAGGTCCTGTGGAAGGCCGGCAGCCCGCAGTCGATCACCGATCAGGCCTGAGTACTTGGTCTGACGGCCCAGCGCGCGTTCAAACGGCTGGTGCAGACGGCCGGAGAACGCGTCAACGTAGTAGGCCACCCTCGCCCGCGAGGCGTGTTCTTCGATCTCGAGGTCCCAGACCGGCGGAACCGGCGTGTTCGCTGCGGCCACCGAGTCGGCCGCAATCGAGTCGGCCGCAATCGAGTCGACCGCGATCGCCTGGCCCTCGGCCCCACCAAGATCAGCGACGTCGCCGGATTCACGCTCCGAAACGCTGGCGCCGACAAGGGGTGCACTGTCCGGCGAGGTGGCTGGAAGCGAGCGCAACATCCGGTTCGGCGTCACGCAAGCCGTCGCGATTAGGCACAACAAGACCGCTACGGCGCACTGCGCCGTCGGGCGATTTCGCGTCGGCATCCCATATATTCGACTCATGCGCACCCTCATGCCAGTCCTTTGGCTGGTTGTGGCCTGCGGAAAGCCTCCGGCCCTGCGAGCCCCTCAGACCCCCACGAGCGCGCCATCCGGCCTTGCCGGCTCCCCGTCGCCGGCCGAATCACGTCGAACCGTGCGCCTTGGCTCGCTCCGCGACAGTATCGTGCGTCACATCACGGCCGTTCAAGGCGCGGAAGTCGCCGTCTGGTACCATAACTTTGCAAACGGTGACACGCTCGCTCGCGAGGCCGACGTTTCGTACCACGCGGCCAGCACGATGAAAGTGCCGGTAATGATTGAACTCTTTCGGCGCGCCGACGCGGGTACCATCGCGCTTGACCAAACGATGGTGCTCGCCAATCAGTTCCGCTCCATCGTGGATGGCTCCCCCTATTCACTCACGGCTGCCGACGATTCAGACACTGAGATCTACCAACGGGTTGGCGTGTCGATTTCGTACCGCGAACTCAACGAGCGGATGATCACGCACTCGAGCAACCTGGCTACGAACGTGCTCATCGACGTGCTCGATGCCGGACGCGTGAACGAGACGTCCCGCGCGCTCGGCGCCGTCGGGATGCGTGTACTCCGTGGAGTCGAGGACACCAAGGCCTACGAGAAGGGACTGAACAACACGACGACCGCCCGAGCACTCGGTGTGCTGCTCGACGCCATTGAGCACGGCCTCGCGGCGAGCCGGACTGCCAGCGACTCGATGCGCGCCGTCCTGCTCCGACAGACTGAGCAAGGCGAGATCCCGGCCGGACTCCCTCCCGGGACGCGCATCGCCCACAAGACCGGGTGGATCACCGCGACGACGCACGATGCGGCGATCGTCTATCCGCCAGGCCAGGCGCCGTACGTGCTCGTCCTGCTCACGCGCAAGATTGCGGACCGGCCGGTGGCTCAGAAACTGATGGCAGACATTTCGCGCGTGGTCTGGGAGAGCGCCACCACCTCTCGATAATCGCGCACCAGCCCGTCAAATACCGCGTCCCACGTCCGCGACCGCGCCGTCGCCAGCCCGGCTGTTGCGAGTTGCGATCGCACGCCTGTGTCGGCGGCAAGCTGCAGGATTGCTGCAGCGAGTGACTCCGGATCCTTCGCGCTGAACTGGCGCGCACACTCGACGGTCGCGTATTCGGTCGTCGCCCCAATGTCGGGTGCGATCACCGCGACACCACTCGCCATTGCCTCGAGCACGACGTTGCCAAACGTCTCGGTGATGGACGGAAACGCAAAGATGTCGGCCGACGCGTATGCCTCGGACAATTCACGCCCGGTCAACTTCCCGGTGAACACGGTCCCTTCAGGCGCCGCTGCACGACACTCGGCCTCGGCCGGCCCATCCCCGACCAGCGCGAATGCTACGTCCGTTCCAGCGCGGGCACGCACAATGCGAATCGCGTCGAGCAGAACATGCATCCCCTTTTCACGCGCCAACCGCCCAACGTACGCCACTAGTGGCGTATCGCCGTGTGCGCCGAGCCGCTGTCGCATCGCTGCGCTACGAAGTGAGGGGCTGAACCGCTCGCCGTCGACCCCGCGGCGCCACACGCGCACATTTTCGATTCCCTGCCCCTCGAGTTCTCGAGCAACAATACCGGACGGTGCGAAAGTACGAAGTCCGCGATTGTGGAACCACCGGATGTACGGCCACGCCACGCGGTCGAGCATTGAGAGCCCGTAGAACTCGAGATACGCCTTGAAGTGCGTGTGATAGCTGCTCACCACGGGCACGCGCGCCTCGTGCGCAGCAAACAGCCCGGCGAGCCCAACGCCAAACTCCGTTGTGACGTGAACGAGCGTTGGACGCCAGCGTTCGATGAGATCGAGCGCCCGCTGCCGCGACGGTGCAGCCATCCTCAGTTGTGGATATGCCCAGAACGGCACACTTGGCCACCGATCGACCCTGACATCGCCTTCGGCGGCCGGGTCGGCAACCGTCGCGATCCGCACCTGGCCGCCGCGTTGCTCGACCGCCTGCACGAGGCGCTCGAGCGTGCGGGCTACGCCGTTGACCTGAGGTGGATAGGTATCGGTGAAGACCGCAAGTCGAAGTCCCGCGGCGCTCGCGGCGCCAGGCGCTGCGTCTACCAGAGCGCCCGCACCGCTACGCCCGTCGCAATCGCGATGAGTTGGCCCACCAGGACGTCGCCCGGGTAGTGCGCACCAAGCCGCACACGCGAGAACCCGACGAGCCCTGCGAGCACGAGCATCGGCACCGCGAGCGAATGAAACGTCGCGGCGTGGATAAACGCCACGCTCATTACGGCAGCGGAATGTCCTGAGGGGAACGAGAACCGGTCCGGTATTTCGACGAACGCCGACCGACGTGCTGCTTCATGCGGCCTGATGCGTTCCACGTTGCGCTTGATCACCTGGACGACCAGGTGTGAAATCGTCAGCGCCCACGCAGCCTGCACCGCGGCAACCTTGAGCTGTCCTTCCGCCAACGCGAGCGGCACCAACGCAAGCGCGACGGTGGCGGGCACGCCACCAACGTGGGTAAGCAACTGCCATATGAGTCGAGAACCGGCCGGCGCGGTTTCCGCCAAAACACAACGCAAAAACAACTCGCGATCTTCGTGTTCCAGCCTGTGAAACAGCATGCTCCGCATTCTGGACAATTTACCTATCTCCGACAGGTTCTGCGAGTTGTCAGCATCGCGTGCAACTCCTTTACGGGTAATGGGTTGTACGAACTTGGACCGCAAATCGATTCATCCGCTCCGTACCCCGCTGACTTGCGACTTGCGGTCGCGGCGCCGGCTGCCCACCGTTCCCCTGCCCCACACTCGAGGAAGACCGTGGCCGATTCCGAAACCATGCCGCCGCCCCCGCCGAAGGACGACGGCCCGGGGCTCTTTGAAGATCTCGTTGACATCATTGCGTCGCCAGCGAAGGTCTTCGAGCGTCGCGCAAAGACCGGAAGCGCTGCCGCTTTCTTCTTCGTCACCATCGCGTTTGCTGCCATTCTCTATTCCGGCAAGAGCGTGATGGAGCCGATCATGGATGCGCAGTTGGCCAAGAGTCAGGCCGCAGCCGTCGCGGCGAACCCGAGCATCACGCCAGAGCAGCAGGCCTCTATGCTCGCCGTCGGCCGCAAGTTCGCCGTGGTCGCCATGATTGTCGGCGTGCCAATCGCGCTCCTGTTTCTTGGCCTGTTCATCTGGATTGTCGGCAAGGCGCTCGGGGCGACGCTGACCTACGGTGCCGGCCTTATGATCGCGTCGTTCTCCTACGTCCCTCGAATACTCTCCGGTGTGATCACGGACGTTCAGGGACTCCTGATGAGCGACACGAGCGCGCTGACGAATCCCGCTCAGCTGTCGATCGGGCCAGCGCGATTCTTTGACCCCGTGACCACCAATGCCGCGCTCCTCGCTATTCTGTCGCGCGCCGACGTGTTCCTCCTTTGGACCACCGTGCTCATTGGCGTCGGATACATCGCGGCCGGCAAGCTGTCGAAGGAAAAAGCCATTGCGGGGGCGGTGATTCTTTGGGTGCTCGGCGGGCTAATGCCGATCTGGGGAGCAATTCGCAGCGGGTGAGGAGCTCGCTGCTGGCGATGCGGGCTGACGGTTTCGTGAACTGCGGGATGCTAGCGTTCGGCGCGACGGGAGTTCGTCGCGTCGAGCGCAGCCCGCAGTCCCTTCGCTAAAGTCACCGCGTCGGCGTTGGCCCAGAAGTGCAAGAAGAAGAGCCGGGGCTCGTCGTTCAGCATGTGGTTGTGCACACTGGTGACTTCGATGCCGTGCGTGCGGAGTGCGCGAATAACGGGATTGACTTCACTGCCGAGCAGCACGAAGTCGCCAGTGATCGCCGCGTGACCGCCGCCCGTGGGCTGAAAGTTGATTGCGGTGGAGATCCCCATCGCCGGAGGGATCACCATTGATCCGTCGCGAATTGTCTCGGCGCGCGGAACGCTCACCTGAAAAATGGAACCGTTGAAACGGCCGGTGCGCCCGAGCGCAGCGCCCACCCCTGCCGTATCCATCGACAGCTCCGCACCGGTGCCAGCTGAACCTGAACCGGAGGGCGCCGGCCGCGCTCCGCCTGCAGCTGGAATCTTCGTTTGCGCGACCGCCGCACGAACGGCCGCCGCAATCTTCCTGGCGTCGCCGCGCGCCGACACGTGCATGTAGTAAACGTGGGGCGATTCCCGCAGCACGTGATGGTGAATCGCCGTTTGCTCAACACCACCAGCCTGCAGGGCCGTGATCACGGGATTCACCTCGTCACCTGTGAGCACGAGGTCACCCATCGCCATCGCGTTGGACGGAGTTCCTGAGAACGCAATCCAACCTCCGAGTGCGAATGCTGGGCTCAGCGTCACTCCGTCGACGACTACCTGGAGATCTGACCGGGGAAAGTTGAATCGTCGCACGCCGCCGGCCTGCGCGGCGCCCGCGCGGCCGATGATCGAGTCGATCGGCGACCAGTCGGGCGTCTGGCCGCTCGCGGCGCCCGAAGCAACCGATATGGCCGCCAGCGCCGCGCACATCGCGCTCGCGAGCAGCCGCGATCGGCGAATGATCATCACGTACCTCGATCTTGAGGAATGACCCGGGTGGGGCTCGAACCCACGACCTACGGCTTAAAAGGCCGCTGCTCTACCAGCTGAGCTACCGGGTCAACTGCACGTAATCTACCGCCCGAATGGCGCGAGAGCAGGCTGCGGCCGCTTGAGTCGCGTTCGGAGAGACAACTCGCTTACTTGAGTGGCCGGAGCTCTCGGCCCGATCCTCTCAACACAGTAGAGCGATGAACCTGGAAGCGATACTCAACGCACTTTTGTTCCCCGCCGTCGGGGCACTCGCAGGCGCACTCGCCGGCGTATTCGCTCGATCGGTCGTCTTGCCGCGCATGGCGCGTGTCGCCGAGCGAACGGACAACAAGCTTGACGACATTATCCTCGGCGCCGGCCGTGGTCCCGTGGTGCTTTGGGCAGTGTTGCTCGGCCTCTACATCGGCATCACGTTCGCTGGTTACGAGCAAAACATCATCGAGGCTATCCGCCGACCGTTGTTGGCTGTCGTCATCATGTCCGTGAGCTGGACGCTCGCGAGCGTGGTCTCGGCAATGATCAAGCTGCCGCAGGGTCCGTCCGGAGCCGTGCCGTCCGCGCGCATTCTTTCGACCGCCGCTCAGGCCAGCGTCCTCGCTGTCGGTTTTCTCGTTGCGCTGCAGACTCTTGGCGTATCGGTCACCCCGATCCTCACGGCGTTGGGCGTCGGCGGCCTCGCGGTCGGCCTCGCGCTGCAGGACACGCTTGCAAATCTCTTTGCCGGATTCCACATCCTCGTGTCGGGTCAGCTGCGGCCGGGCGACTTCATCGAACTCGAGTCCGGCGCGAAAGGTTTCGTCGAGGACATCACGTGGCGCAACACGACGATTCGCCAGCTTCCGAACAACCTGCTCATCATTCCGAACGCCAAGCTCTCGCAATCCATCACGATCAACTACACGCTCCCGGAAACACAGCAAAGTATGCTCGTGCCCGTTGGCGTTAGCTACGACGACGATCTGGAGCACGTCGAGCGGGTCACGATCGAGGTCGCGCGCACAATTCAGGCGGATGTCGAAGGCGCCGTCCGCGACTTCGAACCCGTCACCCGCTACAACGAGTTTGCCGATTCGAGCATCAACTTCAACGTGATCATGCGGGCCGAGCAGTACACGAACATGTTCCTGATGCGACACGAATTCGTGAAACGGCTGCACGAGCGGTATCGGGCCGAGGGAATCTCCATTCCATACCCGCAGCGAACCGTGCACCTGAACACGGTGCCGCCGGCCGCTCCTGAAGCTCCCTAGGGTTACGAGGCCTGAGCGCTATCTCGGCCAGCGCTGAATGACCCGGACGCTGTCTATCCCGTCGAGCTTGGGAAACAGTCTCGTGAGATACGCGTTTCCCTGGGACGCGATGCGCCCCTGATCCGGGCCGTCTCCGCTCGGCGCACCCTCGCCGTAGCCCGCGTAGAGTGAATCGGCCACGGACAGGCCGGTCAGGACGCTCCCGACAGGCGCAAACCCCAACCGATCGAGCGATTCATTGTTCGCGGTATTGATGAAGAGCTGCACGTTACGCGTGTTGCGACCGCGATTGGCGAATGTGAGCGTTCCGCGCGCGTTCGACTGCTTGGCGGGCTCGTCGGGCAAAAGGTACGGGTCCCACGCCCTGGTGACCGCCGGGTCGCCGTGAAAGCCAAACTGGGCCATGAAGCCTGGAATCACGCGGTAGAACCGCACGCCGTCGTAGTAGCGGGCTTGTACAGCGTGCCAGACGCGGTCTGAGCCCTTGGGCGCCCACGCTCGCCTCAGGCGCACTGTGATGGCGCCTTTGGTCGTGTAGAGCCCAACATCGAAGCTGTCGGGGCCCGCCCGGGCAAGTTCCGTGGCGTTTGGGGATCGCAGCGTGGAACGGCTCTGGGCCGGGAGTGGCGCGGGGGGCGCCAGCACTGCCGTGGCAGCCACCAAGCACGCCACCAAGCACGCCACCGCCACGCCAGTCGCCCCAGCCGCGCGAGGCGGGTATCCCCTTAATACGAAGTCTCTGGACATGATCGAAAATAACAGGTGTCGGCGCGCCAGCACGACGGCCGTCGAATCGTGGTTAAAGCACGAAGGGGCCCGGTCTTTCGACCGGACCCCTTCGCTTGTTACTGAACCGTACTTCTACAGCCTATCGAATGGCGAACGGCAGCAGAGCCACCGGCTCCATCGCCGTGTTGCCGCTGGCGTTGACACCGAGCACCAGGATCGACGAAGCGATCGGAAGTGCAGCGACCGTTCCATTGATCGCGGCGTACGCAGCAGCACCAGCCACCGTGAACGTGTACGAGAACGTACGCACAGCGCCGTTGTCGTTCAGCGCCGCCACGCTCGCCGTACCCACCAGGAACCACTGCGTTCCGGCGACGTTCAGCATGTACAGATCCATGCGGCTGAACGGATTGTTGAACAGCGCAGTCGTGCCCGTGACGGTCGCGGTGATCGTCGTGCTCGTCGGGTTGGTGGCGTTAGCCGCCGCGCCGAGGCCGCTCGTCACACCAACAATCGTCGCCGGAGCCGTCGGCGCCGGGAACGTCTGGAAGCAGAAGCCCGTCGCCGCAGGCGTGGTGCAAGCTACGTTCGCCTGAAGTGAAATCGGTGCACCCGGGGTCACTACGAGCGGAGCAAATGCACCGGACGTAGCGGCCAGATTGCTCTGGGCGCGCGACGTCGTGGTGATGCCCGTGATCGGGTTCTGCGTCGTCAGCAGCGTAGCCGGATCCACCTGGATCGCGAGCGGGCTGTTGAGCGCCGAGGTAACGAGGAAGTTCGTGTTGGAGAACGTCGCGGCATTGAAGCCGTTCACCGGGACGATCGCCTGCTGAATGATGGTCGGAGCAAGCGTCATCGCAGCGTACGTCGTGCCGAACGAGTAGTCCTGAATGTCCAGGTCTTCGTTGATGAACGCCGACGTCGAGAAGCCCGTGGCGGTCAGTGTGAGCGCTGCCGTCGGGATGCCCGGAGCCGGAGCCGTGGCGTCGTACACCATCATCGTACGACCGGCGACTGCTACCGAGTTACCAGCGGCGTCAAACGCCGTGGCCGTGTGTGCCCAGTACGCGTGATTCGCCACACCCGTCACGGCCGTGAAGGCCGTCGAGTAGAGCGGAGCCGCAGCAGCAACACCTGTGGCCGTTTCGGCCGCGGCTGCAACAGCACCCGTCGCGTTGAACGTCGTGGTTGTGCCAGCCGAGTTCGCGGCACCAATGGCGCGACGCGAGAGAAGCATGCGAACCGGGCCGGTGGGCAGCATGCCCGAGTTGCCGACGAGGCCTGTGTCGTTGACCGTCACAATGAACTCACCGGCGACCGTACCGGCCGAAAGACGTGCGGATGCGGCGATGCTGCCCGCCGTGTACGCGATCGTCGGCTGTGCGATATCCACACCGAGGAGCATGTGGTTCGCGGCGAGTGCTGCCGAGGAAGCCAACACCGTCGGCGAGCAGACCGTCACAGCGGTCGGAAGCGCCGCTTCGTTGCCGAGAGCATCCTGATATGTGAAGATGCCGCAATAGGCGGAGCTCGTTGCCGAAGGAACCGGCAGCGCGGGCGTGTTGGTTGCCGTTGCGCCACGGGCTTCCGAAACCGTTCCGGTAGCCGAAGCGGCGATACGAGCCATGCGGACCGTAGTACCAACGCCGCAATCCAAGCCAGCGACGGTGATGCACGCCTTGGCGGCCGGCGCAATCATGACGCCGTTCGACGTGAGGCTGGTGTTGAGGCTTGTAAGAGTGACCGCGCCGTTGATCCAGCCGTTTGCACGGGAATTCGGATTCTGAACGAGTGTCGGGACAAGCGGCGCAGCATTGTCGAGGCGGAGCCCCGTAACCGCACCGGCGTTGAGCGGAGCAGCGGCCGCAAACAACGCGTCGCCGGCACCGTTGACGCCCGTGACCGTCGGCGTCTGCCCGATTGCGTTCGCCGCGCAGGCGACGCCGGCCGCGTCAAACTCATAGCCGTTCACGTTCGTCGCGGCGGCAGCAGCCGTCTGCGAGAACGTGGCGGTCCACGCGAGTGACGGCGCAACTGGCGCAACCAGCGCGGTTGTGCGCGGGCCAATGCCGGCCGCGTCGCAAACCAACGTACCGAACGTGGTCGTGCCCGACGCAACCGTTCCGCCCGAATAGCTCACCGGGAGGACCGACACCGTGAGGGCTCCGCGATCGTAGCGGAATCCACCGGCGTTGAGCGCGTTGGCCGTCGTGCCGCTCGTCGCGACCGTCGCGTGCCAGCCGTCAACGTTCGCAAACGTAAGCGCCGTCTGGGCCGAGGCTGAGGCCGAAGACGACGTTGCACCCGTCACGTAAAGCTGCGCCGAAACCGTCTTTGCACCGTTCGTGAACGCCGGAGCGCCCGTCGTGGTGTTGTACGCGGCCGTGTTCACGCTGAACAGAATCAACGGGAACGCGCTCTGGTTCTCAGCGGCCTCATCGGCAGCGTACCGGAGCGAAGCGGACTGCGCAGCCGTGAACGTCTGCGAGTCAACGCTAACGCCACCAACGACCAGCACGATCTTGGAGACCGTCTGGTTGCCCGGGGCAACGTTGAGGCGGACGTCAATCGCACCAACGACAGCGGCCGGAACGACCGTGACGTTGTTCGAACCACCAACCGTGACCGACTGAATCGAGACCGAGGCCGGGATGACCGTCGCAGCCGCCGTAACGGCGACCGAGGCGCAACCCTGCTTGCCGGTGTCAACCGTCGACGTGGCGCAAACAGCGACGCCAGGCGTCGCGGCATTGGCCGTCGCAACGGCGCCGGACATCGACACCTTCGACGGATCGCTCGACGTCCAGGTGACCGTCGTGGCAGCGCCATTGCTGGCGTTTACAGCGGCCGAGAACGTCACCGTCTGACCGACATTCATCGTCGCCGTCGCCGGGGCGACAGACACGCTGTTGACCGTCGGCGTCGTATCGCCGACCGCTGGGCCGGCAACTGTGACTTTGTCACCGCACGCAGCGGCAACAACCGCTACTGCAGCGACAAGAGAAAAACGAAGGACTTTACATGCTACCTCCTATGGAGTGAAAAACGCACTGCTGGCTAATCTGTGAATGATGACACACATCGAGCGGGACAGCAACCCCTTTTAGGGGGAAGCTTTCCTGCTCGATCTGTACCTCTTTAACAAACCACGCCGGCATCGCCGACGTGCCGCAAAAACTAGGGTATCCTGAGCGTGCCGTCAAGCGAAAGACACCGCTTGGGCGGCAAGCCCATCGGGTATCAGACGAGCGGCCATGAAGCCGGTAACTTTGCCGGCCGAACAAACGCCGTTTGACCTACGGTTCTGAGCCGGCCAGGGCTGATCGGCAGAACGAAGCTCGGTGGTGCAGGGTCAAGCCGCCGGACCGAATGCCTGCAATGTGGGCCGCCGTGCCATACCCCGAGTTGCGTTCCCACCTATAGAGTGGGTGCCGTTCGGCGAGCGCGGCCAGCAATCGGTCCCTGACCACCTTCGCCACGATACTGGCGCACGCCACCGAATAGCATCGTGCGTCGCCGCCAACCACCGCCACGTGCTCCACGCCGAGCCCGCGAACGGGCCTCCCGTCCACGAGCGCGATATCGAACTGGCCGCCGATGCGCCGGAGTGCCCGCTGCATGGCAAGTGTCGTCGCGCCGGCGATGTTCAGCCGCTCGATTTCGCGCACACTCGCCGCACCGAGCGCACATGCCAGCGCCCGCCCCCGAATGATCGGATCCAGGCGGCGGCGCTCTTCGGCGCTGAGCGCCTTGGAGTCGGCGACACCTCTGATTGCCCGGCTTTCGGGCGGCATGACGATGGCGCATGCGACAACGGGGCCCGCAAGGGGGCCCCGTCCGACTTCATCCACTCCGGCGATCAGCCAATGCCCGCTGGCGCGCAGGTCACGCTCGATGCGGCTCCAGCGCGCCATCGGATCGTGCGGCCGCCTACTCCGCGGCGGCCTCGCCTACTGCGGTTGGCGTGACCACGGGCTCTGGATCTGGCGTTCCAGTTTCCGGAACAACCACGCGCACCCGCTTTTCCTTGATGCGGGCCGACTTGCCGGTCACACCGCGGAGATAGAACAGCTTGGCGCGACGCACACGTCCACGGCGCACGACCTTGATGCTCTCGAGCATCGGCGAATGCACCGGGAAAATGCGCTCGACGCCGACGCCGTTGGAAATCTTGCGAACGGTGAACGTCTCGCTGACTCCGGCTCCGCGGCGCGCGATGCAGACGCCCTCGAAGGCCTGAAGGCGTTCCTTGTCGCCCTCACGGACGCGGACATTGACGCGCAGCGTGTCGCCGGCGCGAAAAGGAGGGACCTCGCGGATCCACTCTTTCTGTGTTTCGATAAAGGGGTGCATTTTCGGCTCAGAACAAGGGTACGGAGAGCCTAATAAGCTATGCCATTGAGCGGGTAACTACAAGAGCGAGTGGACGGTATACAGTTGACGGCTGACGGCTGCCGGTTGTGCGCACAACCGGCGACCGTGAGCCGTCAACCGTCAGCTGTCCACCCGCCCTTGTCGTTTCCTCCACTTGTCGATCTCAGCGTGGTTTCCCGAAAGCAGGACCTCCGGTACCTCGTGCCCCCGGTACTCCGGCGGCCGCGTGTAGCTCGGCGCGCTGATCCCCCGGCCGTCGTAGAATGAGTCGCCCCGGGCGCTGTCCATATCACTCATGGCGCCGGGGAGCAGCCGAACGACGGAGTCGATCACGGCCAACGCAGCCGGCTCGCCGCCCGAGAGTACAAAGTCGCCGAGCGACAGCTCTTCGGTAGCCAGATGGTCGGCGACGCGCTGGTCCACGTCCTTGTAATGCCCGCAAAGCAGGGTGAACTCGGCGAGCCCGGAGAGGCGCACCGCGTCGTCGTGCATGAACCGCCGGCCGCGAGGCGAGAGGAGAATGATAGGCGGCTTGGCCCCGACGCCTTCGACGGCCTCAAAAAACGGATCGGGCTTCATCACCATGCCCGGTCCGCCGCCGTACGCGGCGTCATCCACCGTGCGGTGCTTGTCGTGTGTGTAATCGCGCAGGTCGATGAGCTGATAGTCGACTGCGCCAGCAGCTTTCGCGCGCGCAGGAATCGAGAGTCCCAACGGGCCGGCAAAAAAATCCGGAAAGATCGACACGACGCGAATCGTGAGCATCAGTCGGCCGCCTCAAGGAGTCCGTCCGGCAGCTTCACCGCGATCACCCGCGCCTCACGATCGACACGTTCGACAAAGGCGTCATTGAATGGCACGTCAGCGCGCCACTCGGGACCGCGCACCTCGAGTACCAGCCCCTGTGGAAGTTCGTACCACCCCGCGACAACGCCCAGCTCTCCGTGCGGTTCGTCGCGAACGGCCATTCCGGTGAGCTCGCGCAGGTAGAGTTCGTTACCGGCCGGAGGAGTGAGATCGGCGAACGGCACACTGAGCGTAACGCCCCGCCACCGATCGGCCTCGGTCTTGTCGTCAACGGAGTCGAGCTTGAGGAGCCAGCCATCCTTGAACGGCCGGCTGCGCTCGATGACGCAATCGCGCGCGACTGGATTTCCGCGCCCATCGCTCAACCCGCGAGGCAAGTCGCTTGCGGCAACACCAGACTCATTTACGGACTCCACAGTCGCATTAACAAGACGGCCGGGCGCAAACACCTCGCCCGGCTCGTTCGTTGTTGGTGCGACGAAGAGCTCGCCCTTCAGCCCGAATGCACGACGCACCCGGCCGACGACGGCAAGTTCGACGGTCAGGCCTCGGACACCGGCACAGCAGCGTCGGCGAGCTTCCTGGCGAGACGCGTTTCGTGCTGCGTCTTCATTACGCCGGCGCGACGCAACAGCGAGCGCACGGTGTCGCTCGGCTGGGCGCCCTTGCTCAGCCAGTACAGCGCACGATCGGCGAGCAGGTTCAGCGCCTTGTCGCCACCACGCGGCGAATACTGGCCGATGGCTTCGAGGTACTTGCCTTGGCGCGGCGCGCGGCCGTCAACGACGATGATACGATACGCCGGGGAATTCTTGCGCCCCGTGCGGTGGAGACGAATGCGGACTGGCATGTGGAGTACTCTCGAAGGGTTGCAACTGATGCTGCCGAGCTCATCGCGTACCGGGAATTTCCCAGCCGCACTCGGGTAAGACACGGAGATTCGCGGAGGTACTGTACGGAGCTCGCGGAACCAGCGCTTCGCGAATCCGACAGTCTGCTGCGAAATCAGCCTTTAACGATAACCTCCGAACATACCGCGCGGCATCCTCCCACCCCCCTGAGATTGCCGTTTCATCATCTTCTGCATGTCCCGGAACTGCGCGAGCAGGCGGTTGACATCGCTGATCTGGAGTCCGCTCCCCTTGGCAATACGGGCACGCCTGGATCCATTCAGGATTTCAGGCTTTTTGCGCTCAGCCGGAGTCATGGACAGCACGATCGCCTCGGCGTGCTTGAGACGTTTGGGGTCCGAGTTCACCTGTTTGAGCATCTTGGCATTGACGCCCGGTAGCATCCGCAGGATTCCCTCGATGGGGCCCATTCGCTCGATCTGCTTCAGGGCACCAAGAAAGTCCTGCAGGTCGAGGCCTTCCTTGCGCACCTTCTTTTCGAGCTTCTTGGCCTCGTCGGCGTTCATGGCCGACTGCGCCTTTTCCACGAGCGACACCACGTCGCCCTGCTGGAGAATGCGGCCGGCCATTCGGTCGGGATGGAATTCCTCGAGCGCGTCGGCTTTCTCGCCTGTTCCGATGTACTTGATCGGCTTGCCCGTTACTCCATAGATGGAGAGCGCCGCACCGCCGCGGGCGTCGCCGTCGAGCTTGGTGAGAATGACGCCGGTCACGCCGAGCGCCGCATCGAAGCCCTGCGTGATTTTCACCGCTTCCTGGCCGGTCATGCCGTCGGCCACGAGCAGAATTTCATCCGGGTGAACGGCGGCTTTGAGCCGCTTGAGTTCTCCCATCATTTCGTCGTCAATCTGCAGCCGGCCCGCAGTATCGAGGATGACGACGCGGTCACGTTCGCGCCGTGAGACATCGAGTCCGGCGCGCGCGATTCGCTCGACGTCGTTCGTCGTGCGATCGGCGAACACTGGAATTTCGAGGTCGCGGCCGAGCGTCTCCAGTTGGTCAATGGCGGCGGGACGATACACGTCGAGCGCCACGAGGCGCACTTGCCTTCCCTCGCTCTTGAGTTTTAGCGCGAGCTTGGCGGCCGTCGTCGTCTTGCCTGATCCCTGCAGTCCAACGAGCATGACGACCGTGGGTGGCACGCTCGACAGCTTGAGGCCCTCACGCCGTTCGCCGAGCAGGACCACGAGTTCGTCGTAGACGATCTTCACAAGCTGATGCGCGGGCGACACGGACTTGACCTGCATCGCGCCAACGGCTTTCTGCTCGACGCGCTCGAGAAACTCGCGCGAGAGCTGGAAGTTGACGTCGGCCTCGAGAAGGACGCGACGCACTTCGCGCAGTCCTTCCTTGATGTCGGCTTCGTTGAGCACGCCACGACCGCGCAGGCGGGCGAAGGTGGCGGCGAGTTTTTCCTGAAGTTCGTCGAACATGGTGGAGCAATCTAGCCACGCAGCAAGGCACCCACTTACTGCGGAACCGCGGAAACTCCGCTGTTCCGCAGTTGAGCAGTAGAGACCGGCAGCGTGACGCACTAGGTTGAAAGGCGTGCCAGCACCCACGAGCCCGCGAGTCCCAGAAGAGCTGCCGCTCCTCGCGCTGCGCAGCACGATCGTCTTCCCCCACGGCCGGATCGGCGTGCAGGTCGGGTCTCCCGAAAACATCGCGGTGCTTGAATCGCTCGGCGCATCGGGCGGCCTCGTCATCGTCGCTGTGGGGACCGGGTCAGGCTCCGTAGACGCTGCCCGACTTGTCAATCGTGTGGGAGTTGTAGCAAGAGTCAGCGACCGCGTGTCGGCCGGCGCAGAGACCGTTCAGGTGACGCTCCAGGGCATCGCGCGAGCGCGCATTGTTGCAGTTGACCGGGAGAGCCCGTTTTCGGTTGCCCGCGTTGAGCCGGTAACTGAATCGATGCCAGGTGGCGCTGAAGCGCGCCGCGCAATTGCGCGCATCGTCGCAGCCGCCGATTCGATCGCAGAAGTCGACGAGCGATTCCCCGCCGAACTCAGTGGGCTCGTCGCGCGGCACACCGCCGACCCGTCGCGGGCGGCCGACGTCGCTGCCGCTGGAGCCTACATGCGCGTCAGCGAGCGCGACGAGCTGGTGCAGTGCCTCGATGTTGGCGACCGACTTGTTCGTATTGCCGCGAGACTGGAGAAAGAGGTGGCCCGCGCGCAGGTCATCGGCGAGATGGACCGCCGCACGAACGTGAGCGTGGAGCAGCACCAGCGCGAGTTCTTTCTGCGCCAGCAGCTTCAGGCGATTCGCGCGGAGCTCGGCGAGCGCGACCCTGCGGAATCGGACGCCGACACGATCGTGCGTCAGATCGCGGAGGCGGGGCTTCCGGAGCATGTGGAGCGCGAGGCGCGGCGGGAGACCGACCGGCTGCGTGCTCTCCCGCCGGCGTCGAGTGAGTATCAGGTCCTCCGGAACTACCTGGAGTGGGTGCTCGCGTTGCCGTGGAGCACGACATCGGGAGCAACGGAGATTCCGCTCGACCGGGTTGAGGAAGCGCTCGACGAACGGCACTACGGACTCGAGGAGGCCAAGGAGCGGATTCTCGAGTACCTGTCGGTTCGCAAGCTCCTCGGCGCCGGCGGCCTCGACCCGCATGGGCCCATCCTCTGTTTCGTCGGCCCCCCAGGAACGGGAAAGACATCGCTCGGCGAGGCGATCGCAACGAGTATCGGACGTGCCTTCCATCGCATTTCGGTAGGCGGAGTGCGTGACGAGGCCGAGGTGCGCGGGCACCGCCGGACCTACGTCGGTTCCATGCCAGGTCTCATCGTACAGGCGATGCGGCGCGCGCAGGCGCGCGATCCCGTGCTGATGATTGACGAGATCGACAAGATGGCCGGCGGCGGACCCGGTGGTGATCCGCTCGCTGCGATGCTCGAGGTTCTCGACCCGTCACAGAACGCGACGTTCGTCGATCACTACTTGAACGTGCCGTTCGACCTCTCTCGTGTGCTCTTCATCTGCACGGCCAACACGCTCCTGGCGATTCCCCCCGCGCTCCGCGACCGGATGGAAGTGATCCGCATCGCGGGATACACAGTCGAAGAAAAAGTGGAAATCGCATGGCGCTACCTGCTTCCGCGGCTGTTTCGCGAGCACGGCATCACGGACCGGGATCTGCAGTTCACCGATGAGTCGCTGTCGACGATTTCGAATCGCTACTCGCGCGAAGCCGGGCTTCGCGGGTTCGAGCGCAACCTCGCGGCAGTCATGCGGCGGCGCGCGCGTCGAAAGGCGCAAGGCGAGAACGGGGCGTGGGTGGTGGACGCGGCGCGAATTGATGATGTGCTGGGATCGCCCCGCTACGCAGCCGACGCGGCCGAGATCGAGCCCGAAGTCGGTACGGTCACAGGGCTTGCGTGGACCGCGAACGGCGGCGAACTGATGACGATCGAGGCGCTTCGCATGCCCGGCACGGGCAAACTCCACGTCACCGGCCAACTCGGCGACGTGATGCGCGAATCCGTTGATGCTGCCTGCTCGTATGTACGGTCAATGGCACGCGTACTCCGCATTGAAGACCCCGAAATGAAGGCGACTGACCTCCACATCCACTTCCCGGCTGGGTCGGTTCCGAAGGACGGACCGAGCGCCGGAGTCGCCGTGACGCTCGCGATTGCCAGCGTGATGAGCCGACGTCCGGTGCGGCGCGACGTCGCGGTCACAGGTGAAGTGACGCTGCGTGGCAAGGTTCTCGAGATAGGCGGTGTGAAGGAAAAAGTGCTCGCGGCCTACCGCTCGGGCCTGCGCGAGGTGCTGATTCCGGTCGCGAATGAAAAAGATTTGCGCGGACTTCCCGATGTGGTCCGAGACCAGATGCGATTTACGACCGCGCGTTCGATGGACGACGTGATCGACGTAATGCTGCTCGCACCGCTGTCGATCACGCGCGATGCGGACCGCCCGACGGACGAGGGACCCCGCTCGGAACCCGGCACTGCATTTCGCGACGAACCGGCCAAGTTGCCTGACGACGCGCCCACGCAGAACGACGACGCGTGGCCGGCGTGACCGGCATTTGGGCAGAGCTCGCCGCCAGCATCGCTGTGGGAACCATTGCCGGCGGCGTCACGAATGCCGTCGCCGTTTGGATGCTGTTTCATCCACACGACAAGCGATTCGGATTCCACGGCGCGATCCCGAAGAACAAGGCACGCCTGGCCAAGAGCATCGGACGCACCGTCGGTGAGCGCCTCCTCACGGCGAACGACATCGTGCACGAGCTGCACACGGCCGGGTTGCGCAGCACGATGGATTCGAAACTGGAGGCCTTCTTTGCGACCCTGCTCGAGCGTGAATGGGGCCCGCTCGGAACGCTCCTCCCGGAGGCAGTAGCCACCGAGGTGGAGCGCTCGCTGGGCGCGCTGGGAAAGCCGGTGGCCGAGGCCTGGACTACGGAAGTGAACTCTGATGCATTCGCCGACCGCGTCCGTGCCCTCATCACGCGCGTACGCGGCGAGTTGGCGTTCGTTCCCGTTGGCGCAGTGCTAACTCCAGAAAGGCGGGCAGAACTCGCCGCGCAGGCCGCGGACCTCGCTGAGCAGGTGATCAACGAGAGCCGCAAGGACGACGACCGCTCGGCGCGCTCGCGGCTCGGCGACATCGTGCTGCGCATTGCCGGCGCCGACCGGACGCGTGCGTTCGTTGAACGGACAGTGCACGACGCGCTGGGCAAGGCTGAGTCGCGAACGTGGGGCGAACTGCTCGCACCAGTCAGCGACGAGGAAATGGTTCGTTGGGTTCTGGATGCCGTGCGCTCACCGCGTGCGGCGCAGCTCGCCGCCGGAGCTGCAGGTGGTGCGGCCCGCGCGGTTCTCGAGAAGCCGATCGGGCGGCTCGGGCGGTGGCTACCGGAAGACGCAGCGAATCGCATGGCTTCGGTGGCGTCGCCGGCACTCTGGGACTGGTTGGTCGCTCAGGTTCCGGGCTTCCTCGAAACGCTGGACGTCGAGGGAATGGTCGAGCGAAAGGTGCTGGGGTTCAGCACGCAGCGCGTCGAAGAACTGGTGCGCAAGGTGACGCAGCGAGAGCTCGACGTGATTGTGTACCTGGGCTATCTGCTTGGGGCAATCATCGGGCTCACCACATTCGCGGTGGGAAGGGTGTTCTGATCAGTAGGTAAACGGAGTAATGATTTTCCCGCTCCCCTTTCCACCACCATCGCCGGCGCCCGTGAACACGCCCGTGAACACCTGAGGCAGCTTCCCGCGCGTGTTGACCGTCACGACATACTTGGTCTGAACCGCCGAGCAGTTTGACCAATAGTCCACGCGCACGACGTACTCGCCGCGCGGCGCGATGAGACCGCTCCCCCAGAACACGTTTTCGGCGCGCGGCCCGTCTGCGCTGCATCCCGCGTTGGAATCGAGATCAAGTTGCCCGCCGGAAACGGCAGTCTTGTGAGCCCAGTAGATCTCTTCACCAAGCGGATCGACTACATGCAGATCCACATCGGCGGGTGAATCCCAGGTGATGTTGACCTGAACGTCGCCGGTACCGACTGAAATGATGCTGATTGGCGCATTCTGGATGGCGCCGTACGTGCCACCGCTCGAGCCGGCGAGGTGCATCTGAAACACGGGCACCGGCACGACCTGACTGAACACGATCAGAATCTCCGCAGACGTTGTGGCACCGGGAAGCGTGAGTTCCCAGAAGTCATCCAGACCTGGAATGGCAACGGCGACCTTGGTAAACGGCGTCGCGGACGACGCGGTGACCTGGATCGTGCCGCCAAGGAGGATCAATTCGGGAATCGGAGCAGTGACGATCGGATTGCCGCCCGATATCTCCGGCGCACCGGTGCGAAGAACTGCGCGCGCGTCGCCGCTCACTGTCTCGACGGCGGACACATAGTTGACGATGGTTGGTAGTTTGGTGGCGAGCGTCTGCTCTCATTCGATGCATGCGCTGACGCCTGCGAGCGCGCCGACCACGAGTGCCGGGAGCCAGAGTCGCGCATTGATCTTCAGGAAATGTTTTACACCCTTGGTCATCCGCTCCTCCCGACTACCGTGCAGGCGCCACCTTCACCTTGGACACATCGATCAACTTCGTGGACGCACCGACCGGTACGTCCGTGTACACCACCGCCGGATATCCCTGAATGGTCGCGGTGGAGACTTCACCCGTTCGCCCCTTGGCCGCGAACCGCAGGACCGACCCCGAGCCTCCGGCCCCCTCATCGAGTTCAAATCGCTTTTCGATCGACTGCACCAGCACAAACCGGAACTCTGCAGCTTCGATCGCCGAATCCCATACGGACACCCAGGTGATACCTGCACCGCGCGGCGTGTTGACGACCGCGTAGCGATCGCCCCCCCAGCCCGCAGCCGCACGAGATGTCGTCTCGACATTTCTCAGCTGCTGGTGCAGCATCAACCGAATCTCGAACTCACCAAGACCGTTCTCATAAACCAACGTACCGGCAGACGGTCTCGGAAACGTGACCGCAAGCGGAACGTCGAGCGAATCAAGCAATCGCTCGGGATGCATCACCTGCTCGGTGGACATGGGCACAAACCCGAGCACCGACTGTCTCGGCCGCTTTTCCTTGAACTGCCGCATGAACTCCGCACCACTCAGGTACGGAAACAGCAACACCTCCTGGATGAACATCGGCGCCGAACCAAGCACCGGCATTGCCCCCTGGGAGTCGCGAATCATCTGACGAACCCGATCCCATCCGCCGGGCATGCGAGTGAACATGTTGCCGCCGCCCAGCATTACGCCCAACTGCTCGTACGTGGCCTGCCCTTCCACCAGCGCCTGCACTGCCATGGTACGGTCGTTATCCGACTGCGACTTCATAACCGAATCGAGCGACAGGTATTGATCCTGCAGCGCGTGCACGAGTTCGTGCGTGATGGTGATGTTGAGCGCGGCCGGCTCCGGACTCCCGGGGCCGCCGGTGACCACATAGAGGACTTTTGTGGAGGGGTCGTAGTAACCGACCACCTGCTCTGAGAGGAGGGCGAGGAGATAAGCACGCAGGTCGAGCGTATCCGGCAGGAGTCCGAACAGCTTGTACGCCTGCTCCTCGCCGGCGAGTTGGAGCGCCGGCTGAGCCTCATCGAACTTGGCCTGGAGAAACTCGAGAAGCTCCGATCGCGTCCGGGTTTCGAGCTTCGGGGGTGTCTTGAACGTGAGTCCCGTAGCGGATTCGACCTGGGGAATCGCGCGGGCGACTTCGCGGCCGTACGGTCCGGGAAGGGCCGGCGGCTCACCCTGACACGCGTCAAGTAGCGGCACCCCAGTGAGGCCGATGATGACAGATAGCACGACCCGGCCGCGGCGAGTCATTCGCGAGGCCTTCTTTGGAGGAAGCGGTCGGTCATTCATTGGGCAGGGCGTCACCCGGTGAGGCGGCCAATGTACCAGCCCAGCAGCGCATCGCCCCAAAGCAAAGCGACCAGTGCGGCGGGCGCAAGGAAAACTCCGAACGGCACAAGCGGCGCGGCGAATGTCTCCCCTTTCGCCTTCGCACGCATCCATCCGATCGGCATGACGAACACGAGAAACGCGACGGCGCCGATCGCCGCCGCAAGCAGAACCGTCAGGAGTGCGCGTCCCGGCCCGAGCGCCGCGCCCGCCATCGCCATGAGCGTGGAATCGCCGAATCCCATCGCTTCCTTTTTCAGCGCCACTTCGCCGAGCCAGCCCACGATCGTGATGGCTCCGGCGCCAACGCAGGCACCAAAGAGCGCGTCGATCGGTCCCGCGAACGGGTACTGCGAGCCGGTGAACGCACCGACCACGCTCATCACGCCGACGAAGAAGAGCCCGGTAACGGTAAAACCGTCCGGGATGACGTATGCGCGAAGGTCGGTGATTGCCACGCCAATCAGAATCGAAACGAATACTCCAAGGCGCAGGGCGAGCAGCGTTGGCCCGGCCCAGTAGACGGCAGCGACCCACGCCGCGCCGGTCAACGCTTCAACCGCCGGATACATCGCAGAGATCGGCTGCCCGCACGTTCGACACTTTCCGCGGAGCACGAACCAGGAAACGACGGGCACGTTGTCGTACCAAGCCAGCGTATTGCTGCACTTCGGGCACCGCGACCGCGGGCGCACCACGGATTCGTCCGCCGGCCAGCGGAGGATGCAGACGTTCAGGAACGAACCAACGCTCGCGCCCACGAAGAACACAAAAAAGGCCAGGGCGATGCTCATGGTGCGAGAGCGTAAAGGAGGATTCCGGCTGCGACTGCGACGTTGAACGATTCGACGCCTGCGGCCATTGGGAGCGACACGAGTTGCACGGCAGCGCCACGAACTGCGGGGGTCAGCCCAGCTCCCTCGTTCCCGACGGCGAGAGCCAGTCGCGGCGGCGCGGTCAATGCTCCAACCGGCGTTCCCGAGGCATCGGCGCCCCAGAGCGCAACGTCGGCTGCGCGAAGTGCGGCGAAGAGATCCTGAGGTTCAGTTTTTGTCACGATCACGTGAAAGTGTCCGCCGGCGCCGCTCCGCACCACTTTGGCGTTCCATGGATCCACGGTACCGGGGAGCGCGATGACCGATCGTATGCCCAGTGCAGCGGCCGTGCGGATCAGCGTACCGACGTTTCCTGGATCCTGAATGCTGTCGAGTACGAGCGCGCGTGCAAGCACAGCAGGCTCGATCTCGTCGATGGCGTGCACGGGAACCTCGGCGATCGCGAGGATGCCTTGCGGGGAATCCGTACCCGCTGCGGACCGAAAATCCTTGTCGCTGACCGACGTGCAATCCACACTGCGCGCCTGAATCGCGCCAACGAGCGCTGCACCGCGTTCGGTCGTGCGCAGGTCGTCGGTGGTGAGCACACCGTGCATCGGAACGCCCGAACGCACGAGTTCCTCGACCGCACGCACGCCTTCGGCGACGAAGAGCGAATTGCGCTCGCGCGCCTTGCGACGCTTGAGGTCTCTGGCGAGGGTTAACAGTCGGCTCGACGCCGCGGCAGGATCGTTATTCATTCAACTCCAAAGATGACCAGACACACCACGGCCAACGAGATGACGCGCAACCCAGGACGCTCGTTTCTTCGCGCCCAGCTCATCTGCGGGTTGGCTGCGCTCGGCGCCACCGGTTGCGCCGTGTCGCAGCAGCGAGAAGTGGACATGGGGCGCGAGTATGCGGCTCAGGTGGAACAGCAACTGCCGCTCGTGCGCGACCCGGAAGTCGTTCGCTACATAAACGTACTGGGCGATTCGCTCGCCAGCGTCACCGACGACCGGTCGCTGACGTGGCACTTTTCGGTGGTGGATGCGATGGAGATCAACGCGTTCGCCATTCCGGGCGGCTACATCTTCATCAACCGCGGGCTGATTGACCGCGCGACGACCATAGCCGAAGTCGCCGGCGTGCTGGGGCACGAAATCGGTCACGTGACGAAACGCCACAGCATCAAGCAGATGCAAAAGGCTCAGGGTGCGAACATGGGCGTGACACTCGCTTGCATCCTGACCAACGTCTGCAACAGCGGCCTCGCGCAGACAGGAATCAACCTCGCCGCCGGCGGCGTGTTCTCCAAGTTCAGCCGCGACGACGAAGCCGAGGCTGATGCGGAAGGGGTGAAAACGCTCGTGCGGGCCGGTATCGACCCGGCGGGGATTCCCGGGATGTTTCGGATTCTGCTCGACGAGCGCAAGACGCGCCCGAGCGGCGTTGAGACGTTTTTCATTTCGCACCCGCTCGAGGAAAGCCGGATCGCTGCAACGCAGGCATTGATTGCGACTTATCCGCCCGCACAGTTGCGTGGACTCACGCAGGACTCGCCCAATTTTCAGGCGCTCAAGAAGCGTCTGGCGTCACTTCCGCCCAGTCCACCGCCGGGCACCAGACCGTAGCGTAGCCTCGTAACCGCGGAGCGCGAAGCGCGTAGCAGTAGCAAATCACGAGCCCGCGCCTGCCGATCGGCTCTCTACAGCCGAGCCACGAACTCTTCCAGCAGGTCGGCGAAACGCGCGGACGCGAGTTGCCCGACCTCTACGACGTCATCGTGGCTGAGCAACGTGTCCGACATGCCGGTCGCTGCATTCGTGACGAGACTGACCCCGACGAATTCCATTCCGAGCGCGGCGGCAACGATCGCCTCGGCCACGGTTGACATCCCGGTCAGGTCCGCACCGAGGCCGGCGAGCATGCGAACTTCAGCCGGCGTCTCATACGTCGGCCCCATCGAGCCCACGTACACGCCAGTCTTGAGCGGCACTGCGCCGGCCGCCGCCATTACGAGCGCCTTGAGCCGCGGCGAATAGGCTGCCGACATGTCGGGGAAGCGGAGATCACCCGGCGTCACGCGCCCCGTGAGCGGATTCTGCGACGTCAGATTGATCTGGTCGTCGATGACCACCAGGTCGCCGGGCACCAGTTCGGGATTCAATGCGCCGGCGGCGTTGCTCGCGAACAGCACGCGAATGCCCAGCGCATGCATCACGCGAACGGGAAACGCCGCCGCCTGCGCGGAATAGCCTTCATACATATGAAAGCGGCCGGCCAACGCGACGACCTCTCGGCCACCGAGCGATCCGCATATCACGGTCCCGGCATGCCCAACGACCGCCGTGCCGGAAAAGCCCGGGACCTCGGAGTACGCCAAACTACGCGCGCCGACCATGCGACTGGCCACATCACCGAGCCCCGAACCCAGGATGATGGCGGCCACCGGAGCCTGCACTTCAAGTCGTGCGCGGACTACTGCGGCCGCAGCATCGGCGGCCTCTTTCCCCCAGCGCTCGCCAGCCGAGTCCGTCACGCTGACGTCGCCACTTCCAGGCGGAACGCGGCGATCGCGGCGTCGGCTTCGGCAACCAGCACACGGCGATCGGATTCAGGCATGAACGCGCATTCGAAGCCAGCGCGCGCGATACGACACACTGCATCGAGGTCGAGATCGAGCGCCGTCACCGCATGATGGTATTCGTCGGTGAGCGACGTGCGGCTCATCAACCGGTTGTCCGTGTTGAGCGTGACCTTGAGGCCGTGCGCGAGATACTCCCGCACGGGGTGTGACGCGTAGTCCGCCGCGGCGCGCGTTTGCACGTTACTGGTCAGGCATGCTTCAATCGCGATGCCCCGCTCGCCGATTTCGTCCATCAATCGCGGGTCTTCACTGATCCGGGTCCCGTGGCCGATGCGTGTCGCTCCGCATACGTCGATCGCCTCGCGCACGGACTCAGCACCGGCACCTTCTCCCGCGTGGCATGTGCAGTGCATTCCGTGCTCGCGGGCATGGCGAAAGGCCGCCGCGTGCGCGCTCGCCGGGTTTCCCGACTCACCTCCCGCCAGGTCGAAGCCGACCACGCCGTTTCCGGCGTGGGCGACGGCGAGGTTGGCGAGGTTGAGCGAAACCTCAGGCGAGAGATGCCGCAGTGCGCACACAATGAGCCCGGCCCGAATTCCAAAGTCCTTTGCCGCGCGATCGACCGCGCGCTTGGGAGCGGCAACGGATTCGTCGAGCGACAACCCGCCGCGCGTGTTGAGCACCGGTGAGTAGCGAATCTCGATATACCGGATGCCTTCCGCGTGTGCATCCTCCAGGAGTTCATACGTCACGCGTTCGAGTGCGTCGGCCCGCTGCAGCACGGCAAGTGTCACGTCGAATCGAACGAGATAGTCTTCGAGATGCCGCGCGTCTTTGACCCACATGTGATGTGCCAGCGCCTCCGGCGTTGCCGCAGGCATCGCCACGCCCTGCTCGCGCCCGAGTTCGAGCAGAGTGGTGGCGCGGATAGATCCGTCGAGGTGGCAATGGAGCTCGGCCTTGGGGAGGCGCCGGAGCTGAGCGACGGTAAGTGGCGTCACGCGGGTGGCTCGTCTGCGCGGCGCGCACCGGCAGAAACGACACGAAGCACGGCGCCGCCAGTGACGGCACTGTCGTGCGACACTACCAGGCCGCGACTGTCAGCAACCGCCCGCGTCCCGCCCGCGATTGCGTCGGCCAACGCCGCGTCGGCCGCGCGGACGGCGTCAAGCAACGTGGCGCCCCGGTCCACTTCGACAGCGGCGCCATTGACGAACGCGCGAAGGCGATCCGGTTCGCCCATCAGCGGACCGGCGAAATGCGGGGCGTCGAATCGGGGCGTATGATGCCGCCGGGACGCGATTCCGCGTATGCGATCAACGCGTCCACATCGACGATCCCGAGTGCGGTGGTACGGACCGCAGATCCGGTGAGGGCGAGGCCGTCACCACCCGTAGCCATGAAATCGCTCATGGCCATTGTGTAGTCGCGAGCGTCGTCCAGCGGCACGCCCGCAATCTTGATGTCGACAATTCTGTTGCCGTGCGGACGCGACGGATCATACGCGATTGTGATACCGCTGACGTGAATGGACACGGCCTGGCCACCGACCGCGCGCTCGAAATACGCGCGTATGGCGGCGCCCGGCGCTGAAATTCGCATCAGGAGATTTCCGAATGGGGCGATCTCATAGAACGCACCGTACGTCGCCGGGCCAGCTCGAAGGTCAACCCGGATTCCGCCGTTGTTCATCACGGCAATGTCGGCCTGCGCGGCCTCGCGTTGCGCGTCGGCAATGAGATTCCCGAGCGCGTACTGCGGGCCCCGACGTCGCATCGTTTCGGCAACCGTGGCCACCGGTCGGTCCACGAGTGCTTGCACGCGGTCCAATGCGGCTGCGACGAGCCGCGCTATTGCCGGGTCGGGCGTGACCGAGTCGGTGTCGACGAATTCGAAGCGCGGGGTGAGGGCCGTTCTCGCTGCGCGATTCACCGGAACATCCACGTATGCCACGCCGCGGCCGCTCGAACGCGAGCGAATCACCGGTACTCCGGCAATCACGGCTGAGAACTCAGTGTGCGAATGACCGCCGACGATCGCGTCCACCGAGCCTTCGGCCTCGCGCGCAAGATCGGCCATCTCACCGTCGCACACGCTGGCGTTGCAGGATGAACTGGCGTGCGCAATGACAATGACCATATCGGCGCCACGGGCCCGCAGATTGCGCGCTCGTGCGATGACCACGGGCGCAGCGCGGCGGAACCTCAGGTCGGCGACCTTGGACGCCATCGTCAGCGACGGCGTCTGAACGGTCGCGAGGCCGATGATGCCGACTCGTACTCCCCCGCGGTCCACGATGGTATCCGGACGAATCCACGGTACCGCCGTGCCGTTGGCGTACGTGACGTTTGCGGCCAACATCCCGTAGTTCGCTTCTCGCATGCGCGCCCGCAGGGTGTCCTGCCCCCAGTCGAAATCGTGATTTCCGATGGCCGCTGCAGCGTAGCCGAGCGCGTTGTAGAGCGCGACGATTGGGCGTCCGAACGCGAGATTCGACGCCGGGGTGCCCTGGAACACGTCGCCGCCATCGACCAGCACCGACGCACAGGAGTCAGTGCACTCGGCGGCAATGCGACGAATGACCGAAGCGAAATGCGCTGCCCCGCCCCGCATTCCCGCGTTGCCGTCCTGCCTTGCCTCGAGCGCGCCGTGAAAATCGTTTGTCGCAATGACACGAATGACCGACGCGCGCGCGCCGCGTGTGGCGGCAGCGCCACGGCTGGCGGGAGGCGGCGCACCGGAAACCGGTGGCACCGCATCGTTTGGTGGCGGCCGACGAACGGCCTCAAAACTTGGCTCCCGCTTGATGGCACGCTGCGCCTCGGCCGCCATGGCCGCCGGCACGACCCGCCACGATCGGGTGAAATAGTCCGCGGCCTTCAGTTCGCGGCGCGACACGACTTCGTCTATCAGCAACTGCCGAATCTCGCGCTGGTCGTCCTTGACCACGGTTGCGCCCACGAGCATGCCATAGCCGCCCGTTCCGCTCGCGCGATAGTTGGTAAGCGCAATCGTGAACGAGTCGCCCGGAGTCACCGAACGGCCCCGGACTGTGAGCCCCGTAATCCGGTCACCCGCCGCGCGCGAGAGGTCGATCGCGTAGTCCGCGCCCGTAACAACCTCGAAGTTGAAGCCAATGAACGCGGGGTCCGGCGCGACACGCGACGCCGCGCCAGCACCGCTGACACGGAAATACCGGGCACTCTGTTCGAGGTATGCCCTGAGCTGCGCGCCGGAAAGCCGCAGCACGCGAATGGTGTTGTCGTATGGGTAGAGCTGTGCCAGCTTCGACACGGTGATCGGTCCGGCGGGCATGTGCACGTCAACCGAAAAGACGGCCGTCGAGGCAAGGTCGGCACCGGTCGCGCGACGCATCACCTCGCCAATGAAATCGATGATCGGCGTGTCGGTTGTGCGCGACGAGTCAGTGCTCCACGCCGACGCCGTACTTCCGATGGTGGCATTCGCGTACTCACGGGCGGCACCGTGGCCACCCTCGGCCAGCGCGACGATCGCGGGAGCCTCGGCGTGACCGGCTGCCCGCACGATGGCACCGTGCTTGTCCGTGACGCGCCAGGCACCCGCCACACGTTCCACCCGCAACGCCGCCACGGCCGCGCTCGTCGCCCAGTTGCGCGGCTGAATCATCAGGACGCCGTTGATCACCGAGTCGGCAACTTCGCGATGTGAGTGGCCGAAGACGATGAGGTCGATACCCGACACCGTCCGGGCGACTTCGGCCATCGGGCTCTCAGGCGGAATACCTGGAATCGACTCTTCTGGACCGGAGCCCGAGCTTAGCCCGGCGTGCGCGACCACGACAACGACAGCGGCGCCGGCGCCTCGTGCGGCTGCTACGGCGGTCCGCGTCGATTCAACGATATCGTAAATCTCGAGCTTGCCGAGGAGCAGTGTGCGATCCCACACCATGGACCACGGCGTGGTGACGCCGATGATCGCGATCTTGATTCCTGATCGCTCGACCCAGGCCGTGGACGCCCAGTCCGGCTTGCCATCCAGACGCCGAACGTTGGCGGCGAGCGGCGCAAATGTCGCACCGGAGAGCGTCCGGTCGAGCACCTCCAGTCCATAGTTGAACTCGTGGTTGCCGATCGCCACGGCGTCGTACCGCATGGCGTTCATCGCGGCAACGATTGGATGCGGCATGCCGGCATCCGGGCGCGACGCCACGTATGCCAACGCGTTCCCCTGCAGAAAGTCGCCGGCATCCACGAGGATGGTTCCGTTCGGGACGGCGCCGCGCACGGAGTCGACTATGGTGGCCACGCGAGCGAGGCCTCTGGCTCCTTCCGCAGAGTCGCCGAAATAATCCCAGCCGCGGATCCGGCCGTGCACGTCGGTCGTGGCCACCACGCGCAGATCTACCAGATCTACCGGACCGCCCTGCGCACACGCGACCGTCGCCCCGATCAATAGAGCGGTAGCGACAATCGGAAATCGGCAGGCGACCATAAGGAGGAAATTACCGGGTCGCATGCCCGTGAGCGAGTATGCCGCGTGCTAGCTTTCCATTCGGCGTCGATACACGATTGTGACCAACTTGAGGTTTCAGCTCTCAGGTGTTCCCGTGAAACTTGTAATTCAGATGGCGAGCCCTTCCCAACTATGCACGCCCTGATCATCGGAATCGCCGGCGGATCCGGATCCGGCAAGACGACGATTGCCGGCCGAATCGCCACTGAGCTGGCGCCGGTGCTCACGTCGTGTATCGACATGGACGCGTATTACCGCCATCGGCCGGATCTGTCGTTCGAAGAGCGCCAGCGCCTGAACTGGGACCATCCCGATTCGCTCGACTTCGACCTGTTCATCGAGCAGCTCGATCAGCTCGGTCGCGGCGAGACCGTGGCCAAGCCGGTGTACGACTACGCGACGCACCTGCGGAGCGTCGACGCAGAAACGGTCGGCGGTGCAGACGTGGTCATCGTCGACGGGATTCTCTTGTTTGCCGACGAGCGCGTGCGCGAGCGCTGCGACGTCAAGATTTTCGTGGACGCCGACGCGGATGAACGACTCATTCGCCGCCTCAATCGAGACGTGGCTGAGCGCGGCAGGCCTCTCGATGAGATCATTGAGCAGTACCTCTCGACGGTGAAGCCGATGCACCTGCAGTTCGTGGAGCCGACCAAGCAGTACGCCGACGTCATTGTGCCGCGGGGCGGCGACAATCAGGTAGCCATCGACATGATCGTCTCGATGATCCGCCAGCGATTCGACGCCGTCGCGCCGTGAGCGAACCGTCGCCCGCACCGCGCGTTCTCGTCGTTGACGACGAGCCGGATATCGTCGCCCTTGTCGTGTACCATCTCGCCCGCGCGGGCTATCGGGTGGCGAGCGCGGCAACCGGCCCGGAGGCGCTCGAAATCGCACGCCGCGAGCGGCCGACACTGGTCGTGCTCGACCTGATGCTCCCCGGAATGTCAGGATTCGACGTGCTCCGTGAGATTCGCGCCGACGCCGGCACGCGCGAGATTGCCGTATTGATGCTGACGGCAAGGAAAGACGAACCCGATCGAATCAAGGGTCTGTCGCTCGGCGCGGATGACTATCTCACCAAGCCCTTCAGTCCGCAGGAACTCGTGCTTCGGGTTCAGGCTATCCTGCGCCGCGTCACGTCGGGCGGCGCGGCAAGCGACGTGCTTCAGGTCGGTCCGATCACGATCGATCGCGCGGCACACACCGTGTCCGTGGATGGTGAATCGCTCGACCTCACCGCGACCGAATACAAGTTGCTAATCACTCTCGCCGAACGGCGCGGGAGGGTTCAGGACCGAGCGCGCCTGCTCGAGACTGTATGGGGGGCCGCCCCCGACATCCAGACGCGAACTGTGGACATGCACGTCCAGCGGCTGCGGACAAAGCTCGGGACTGCCGGCGACATGATCGAAACCGTGCGCGGATTCGGATACCGGATCCCCGCCGAACCGCCCCGCAGCACGTGAGACTCACATCGCGCCTGCTCGCCGGCGCGCTCGCCGTTATCGGCGTCAACATCGTTGTGATGACACTGATTGTGAATGTGCAGCTCAGTGGGCGACTCCGCGATCAGGCCGTCGACGCGCTGACGCGCGACGCACGCATGGTGGCCTCGCACTGGGCGGACGGCGCCGACGCGTACAACGTCGCGCGCCAGGATGGCTCCTCGCTCGGTCACCGTGTAACAATAATTCGCCCGGACGGAGTCGTGATCGGCGACTCGGATTTCGACCGCGAAGGCATGGCACAGATGGATAACCACGCCACACGCCCGGAGATCGTTGCGGCCCGGACCAGCGGAGTCGGCGTGAGTACCCGGACGAGCCCGTCGCGCGGCGACGACGAGTTGTACGTCGCCGTCAGCGCTGCCGCCGGCACGGTCCGCGTCTCGTTGCCGGTGTACGAGCTGACTCAGCGCGTGCAGTCCGCCAAACAAGCCGTGGTCATCGCGGGCGTGATTGCCCTGCTCGTCGCGCTCGTCCTTGCCGCCGCCCTCGCTCGGCGCATCGTTCGTCCGGTGGTCGAACTCAGCGAAGTGGCACGCGGCATCGCCGCAGGCGATCTCGCACGCCGGGCTGCCATCGACGCGCCCGGAGAGCTTGGCGAGCTCTCACTTTCCCTCGGTGATCTCTCGTCACAGCTCGCGACGCGGGCCGCTGCGCGCGATGCCCACGAAACCCTTCTCGTGCAACTGATCGAGTCGCTCAACGAAGGGGTGATCGGTGTGGATGACCGACGGCAGGTTGTGCGCGCCAACGACACTGCGCGACGCCTCACCAGTGTCGCCGCGCCGCTCCCCTTCTCGGCAGATCTTCTCCCGCGAAATGCGGTCCTGCGCGGAGCGCTCGAGTCCGCCTTTTCCGGAACGCTGACGGAGGGCGTCGAAACGCAGATCGACACCTACACCATGTCCGTGTCCGCGCGGCCGCTGGCCGGTGGAGGCGCGGTGCTCGCGCTGCTCGACCTGACGCGCCTCCGACGACTTGAGGCTGTGCGTCGCGATTTTGTGGCCAACGTCTCGCACGAGTTGCGCACGCCGCTCACCGTAATCGGCGGATTCGCCGAAACGCTCACGCACGACGACCTTCCCGAAGCCGACCGTCGACAGTTCGTGAATCGGATCGTGTTGAACACGGCTCGCATGCAGCGACTCGTGGATGATCTGCTCGACCTGTCGCGAATCGAGTCTGGCGGCTGGGTTCCGACGCCGACCGCGACGGACATCGTCGAGCTCGCCGCGGATGCGTTTGCCGAGGTGCACGACGCGGCGGCGGCGAAGGGGCTCGCCCTTGTCACGGAAGTCGACGCCGACGCTCAGCACGTCACAGCGGATCCCACCGCGCTTGGCCAGGTGCTTCGCAATCTCGTGGAAAACGCTGTGCGACATACGCCCGCCGGCTCGGTCACCGTATTCGCAACCAGGGAACCGTCGGGCGCAATCGCCGTTGGCGTTCGCGATACGGGCGTCGGGATCGAGCCGGAGCATCTGCCTCGCGTGTTCGAACGATTCTACCGGGTGGATCCGGCGCGATCACGGCAGGAAGGCGGCACCGGCCTCGGACTCGCCATCGTGAAGCACCTCGTTGAAGCGCACGGTGGCAATGTGCGCGCCGAGAGCGAACCGGGCCGCGGGACAACCTTCACGGTGAGATTCCCGAACGGCGTCTGACGGGCAGCAGCGCTACGCCACCGTTACCGAAGGCGCGCGGAATCGGCGAATTTCGGCCACACCTTCCCATCGCCGTCATCTCCACTACGATTCAATGCGTGACCGCACCGGGCTTGCACGTTTCGTCAGGCGACCCGGCGACGCGCGCCCGTACTATCGCCGAGCCGCGCGTCGCCGCGATTGACATCGGCTCGAATTCGATTCGCCAGATCGTCGCGGACGTCGGTCCCAACGGATCCATACGCGTAGTCGACGAAATGAAGGCAGCTCCCCGCTTGGCTGCGGGGCTCGATGAAACCGGCATGATGTCGGACGGCGCGATGGATCAGGCCGTCGAGGCATTGGTGCGCATGGCAACCTTGGCCAAACAGCTCGGCGCGAAGCGCATCGAGGCCGTCGCGACCAGCGCAGTGCGCGACGCAAAGAACGGTGCGGCATTTCTCTCCCGCGTGCGACAGGAGACCGGCCTCAAGCCGCGGATCCTGATTGGTGAAGAAGAGGCGCGCCTTGCCTTCCGTTCCGCGCTCGCTCACTTCGAACTCGGCCGCGGCCGTGCGGTCGTACTGGATATTGGCGGCGGCTCAGCGGAACTCGCGCTCTCGGCCGAGGGGCTCGTCGAACGGCTGATGACATTTCCGTTTGGCGCGGTGCGACTGACCGAGCGATTCCTGCGCGATGGTGTCACGCCCAAAGGTCTGCGCAAACTTCGGAAGTTCGTCCGCGACGACATCCACGCCGGGCTTCCGGTGCGCGATTGGCGTGGTGCCGAAGTCATCGGCTCGGGCGGAACGTTTACGAATCTTGCCGGCATGTACCTTGCGCGGCAGGGCATGCGCGCAGCCCGTTCCGTGCACGGCACGCGTATTCCCCGACAGGATGTCACCGACATTCTGGAGACGCTCGCCGCGATGACGACTGAGGAGCGCCTCGCGGTTCCGGGGCTCAATGCCGGGCGCGCCGACATCATCATCGCAGGGCTGGCGGTGCTCGCCGAAGTGCTCGACCGCATCGAACCCGACGACGTGGCGGCATCGGCGTTCGGTATCCGTGAAGGACTCCTGCTCGAAAGTGCCCACGTGACGCCGGCGATCGCCGACCCCGGCGAGGCCCGGGCACGCACCGTCCGCGAATTCGCGGAGCGTTGCCATTTTGAGGTGCCGCATGCGCGCCAGGTGCAGCGGCTTGCGTTGCAGTTGTTCGACGCACTCGGTTCCCGACTCGGGCTCGACGCCGACGACCGCGCGGTTCTTGCTGATGCGGCACTTCTCCACGACGTCGGCTACCACATCAACTACCAGGGACACCACAAGCATTCGTACCACCTGATTCTGCACGCCGACCTGCTCGGAATGTCCCCCGAGTCGCAGGTCACCGTCGCGCACGTTGCGCGATTCCACCGCGGAGCTGCGCCAAGCCGCAAGAAACACCGGGAGTTCGCCCGTCTCGACCAGACAGCCCGGCGTCGCGTGCGCCGCCTCGCCGCCCTTCTCCGGATTGCGGATGGACTGGACCGCGGCCACGTCAACGCCGTCGCGCAAGTGCGCGTGCGTTGGCTCGAACGGGCCATTCGAATCACCCCGATCGCCGCGCCAAAGGTACGCTCGCTGCGCCTGGAGCTCTGGGGCGCCGCGCGAAAGGCACAGTTACTCGAACGCGTCGCCAAACTTCCGGTTGAACTCGTCGGACCGAACGGCAAAGCCGTGCGGCCTGATGAGCCAGGCGTCAGCGACGACGAAGGGGATTGACCGGCCGCAGCACGCAGCTGAGGTCCGGTACAACGACCCGCCAGCCTAGCCGAACACCTCCGCAGGCCGCTCGCCGCGCGGCATGCGTAGCGCGCCGTCGCGCGTTTGGCCCCACGGGTCCTGCAACAGAATGCGATGCAACGCGTGTTCCGCTTCCGCACCAGGATGGCGCCGCGCATACTCACCATCGGCCGAAAGCACCCAAGCTTGCCGATTGTCGGCGAGGCTCGTTTCGAACAGCGCGGCCAGACGTGCCTGCAGCACCGGATCTTCGACCGGCACCGCTACTTCGACGCGGCGATTGAAGTTGCGCGGCATCCAGTCGGCGGACGTAAGATAGAACTCGGCCTCGCCGTCATTCTGGAAATGCCAGAGGCGCGAGTGCTCGAGGAAGCGGCCAATGATGCTGACCACGCGAATCCGATCCGACACACCGGGTACGCCCGGGCGCAGGCAACAGATCCCCCGTACCAAGAGGTCAACCGTCACGCCCGACTGCGAGGCGGCGTAGAGCGCATTGATGGTCTCGGCGTCGACGAGCGCATTCATCTTGGCGACGATTCGCGCGGGGCGTCCCTGCCGCGCGTGCTCGGTCTCGCGCTCAATCAACTGCAGCACACGCTCGCGCATGCCCGTCGGTGCCACGATCAGCTTTCGATACACGCGCTGCCGGGAAAATCCCGTGAGCACGTTGAATACGTCGCTGACGTCGGCTCCGATCGACTCGGCGCACGTGAATAGTCCCACGTCGGTGTAGACGCGGGCGGTCTTTCCGTTGTAGTTCCCCGTTCCGATGTGCACGTAACGACGAATACGGTCACCTTCGCGTCGCACGACCAGTGCGACCTTCGCATGCGTCTTGAGTCCCGGCAGGCCGTACGCAACGTGCACGCCGAATGACTCCAGCGTGCGCGCCCACGTGATGTTGTTGACTTCCTCGAAGCGCGCTTGAAGCTCGACGAGCACCGCGACCTGAATTCCCCGCTGCGCCGCTTCCGTGAGCGCGCGAACGATCGCGCCGTCACCTGACGTCCGGTACAGCGTCATTTTGATGGCCAACACGTGCTCGTCCCGGCTCGCCGCGTCGATGAAGTGCTCGACCGACGCAGTGAACGATTCGTAGGGATGGTGGACCATGAGGTCGCGCTCGCGAATCACATCGAATATCGAGCGGTCTGGCGTGCGCAGGTCAGCCGGCACCACGGCTGTGAACGGCGGATCGCGCAGCTCAGGCACATCGAGCGAAGCGAGGCTCATCAGATCGCCAAGGTCGAGCAGCGGCCCCGGCTCGTGAACCTCACTGTCTGAGAGCTGGATGAGTTCCGGGTCCTCCGTCTCGCGCAGTTCCTCGAGCAACAGCTTACGAAGCGGTGCCGGGGTTCCGGTCTGGACTTCGAGCCGAACCACCTCGCCAAAACGACGCTGAAACACCTGCTCCTCAATCATGGCCAGCAGGTCATCCGCGTCCTCGGTGTCGGAAATGTCCAGATCCGAAAAACGCGTAATCCGAAACACGTGCCAGCCGCGGATCTGCATTCCGGGAAAAAGGCGGTCGAGGTGCGCGCCAATCAAGGCTTCGAGTGGCACGAACTGATTCGTGCGCCCCGGAACCGGTACCCAGCGCGGCAGCGATTTTGGAACCTTTACGCGCGCAAAGTGGTCGTACCCGCGGCCCGGGTCGCGAAGCTCAACCGCCAGCGAAAGCGACAGGTTCGATATGTATGGGAACGGGTGCCCGGGGTCGACAGCCAGCGGAGTGAGCACCGGGTAGACCTGCCCATCAAAAAACGCGTCTAGCGTCTGCGCTTCCGCCGAAGTCAACTCGTCCATGGCGAGCAGCCGAACGCCGTTCTCGGCGAGCAGCGGAAGCAGGTCTTCGTGCAGGCATCGTTGCGCCTGATCGAGCATCTCCCGAACGCGGCGTTCAATACGCTCAAGCTGGTCGCGCGGCGTCAGTCCGTCGCCAAAGGCGTGGCGCACATTCGCCGAGACCTGCCGGCGAAAGCCCGCAACGCGCACCATGTAGAACTCGTCGAGGTTGGTGCTGAAGATCGACAGAAACTTCAGTCGCTCGAGCGCTGGCACGCGCGAATCCTGAGCCTCCGCGAGCACCCGGGCATTGAACTCCAGCCAGGAGACTTCGCGGTTGATCAGGAGTGGAGAGTTGTCTTCGCCGGTAGGCATCTGTTTTGGAAGGCCGGATCAGGCATCGGGGGCGCCATGCCTCCCAAGATCCTCTTCCATATGATGCTTGATTGTCACACCCTCCGCGAGGTATACGGCATCTTCGGCGATATTCGTTGCCAAGTCCGCTACCCGCTCAAGGTTACGCCCGATCAGCAACAGCTCCAGAGCATAGCTGATGGTTCGCGGCTCCTCCATCATATGGGTCAGGAGACTCCTGAACAACGTTTCGTGAAGGGAGTCGACCGCATCATCACGACGGCACACCTCACGACCAAGCGCACCATCGATCCGGACGACCGCGTCGAGGGCATCGCTGAGCATGGCGCTGGCCAGCCGGCTCATTTCGCTGATCTGCGGAGGTACCGCGAGCCGACTACCCAGTGCGCTCATGCGAATGGTCGAGCCCGCGATGTTCACCGCATGATCCCCGACCCGCTCGAGGTCGCTCGTGATCTTGATGGCGCTGACGATGAAACGAAGATCGCGCGCCATCGGCTGTTGCAAGGCAAGCAGTGCGATCGCATCCGCCTCCAGCTCGACTTCGAGGCGGTCGACCTCACGGTCGGCCTCGATGACCGTCTTCGCTTTCGTCACGTCGCCGGCGCGCAACGCATCCATGGATAGCGTCAGCACTTCTTCGGCCCGTTGCGACAGCGCAACGAGCCCCTTCTTCAGGGCGTCCAGTTTTTCGTGAAACGTGCGGTGCCCAGCAGCAAGTGCGTCGGTCATGCCTGTCTCCCGTCCAGCAGAAAGCGCGGGCTCATCCGAATCGCCCGGTGATGTAGTCCTCGGTCTCCTTGCGAGCCGGGTTCTGAAAGATCTTGTCCGTCCGGCCAAACTCCACGAGACGCCCCATCAGGAAGAATCCCGTGTAGTCCGACACTCGGGCCGCCTGCTGCATGTTGTGCGTGACAATGACGATAGTGCAGCTGTCGGCAAGCGTGAGGAGCAACTCCTCAATTTTCGCCGTCGCGATCGGGTCTAGCGCCGAGCACGGCTCATCCAGCAGTAGTACTTCCGGGTCCACCGCGAGCGCGCGGGCAATGCACAGGCGTTGCTGCTGACCGCCGGAGAGTCCAAGCGCCGACTGGTGCAGTTTGTGCTTCACCTCGTCCCATAGCGCGGACCTCACCAGGCTGCGCTCCACCTGTTCGGCGATCTGTGGCCGGGACAAACCTCCGTTGACGCGCAATCCGTAGGCGACATTTTCGAAAATCGACTTCGGGAACGGATTCGACTTCTGGAACACCATACCCACGCGGCGGCGGAGGGCCGTCACGTCGAGCCCGAAGATGTCGTCGCCGTCGAGCAAGATCTGACCCGTCAGCTTGGTGCCCGGGACCGTTTCGTACATGCGGTTGAGCGCTCGCAGAAACGTCGATTTGCCGCACCCCGACGGACCGATGCACGCCGTGACGTGACTCGACCGCATCGACATCGAAACATCGAAAAGCGCCTGTGCGCGACCGTACCAGAAGTCGACCGCCTTCGCCTGCATCTTCTCCGGGGCGTCCGGCGAGCGTGTGGTAGTGTGTGTCGTACCGTGAACCTCAGGTACCGGACTGCGAACGGTGGCGACATCCGGCGTGCGCGTCGCATCGCCTGCGGCCGAAGTGGTCATCGCCCGCCCCGCAACGGAGATCGCATCAGGACGACCTTCGATATGATGTTCATGCCGAGCACCAGCATAAGCAGCACGAACGCCGCCGCCCAGGCCTGCCGGTGCCAGTCTTCGTATGGAGAAATCGCATAAGTGTAGATCATGACCGGGAGGCTCGCGGTGGGCTGGTCTATGCCGGAGCTCCAGTATCGGTTGCTGAACGCCGTAAACAAGAGTGGCGCCGTTTCACCAGCGACGCGAGCGAGATTGAGCAAGATTCCGGTCACAATCCCGTCGCGCGCCGCGGGAACCACAACAGTAGCGAGAACACGCCATTTCGGAGCCCCGAGGGCAAGCGCCGCCTCGCGCAAACCGTTTGGCACGGCGCGCAGAAACTCTTCGGTACTGCGAACCGAGATCGGGATCATCATGATTCCCAGGGCGACGCCACCGGCGAACGCTGAGAAATGCTTCGCGTTCAGCACGATAAGTGAATAGGCGAAGATCCCAATGACGATGGACGGGACGCCGTTGAGCAGGTCGGTGACATACCGCACGACAAACGCGCCGACAGGACTCGCGTACTCGGCCAGATAAACGCCGCCAAGGAATCCAATCGGCACGCCGAACAGCACGGCCAGGCCGAGAATTTTTCCGCTGCCGACGATTGCGTTGGCCATCCCACCGCCAAGCTCACCGACGGGTGCTGGTAGTTGAGTGAAGAACGACAGGCTGAGGCTGCTCGCGCCGTTGATCACGAGGTACCCCAGAATGAACAGGAGGACGCTCGCGATGCCGGCCGCGCAAATACCTGTTGCGCCAAGCATCGCGACGTTCACAAGACGTCGGTACCGGAGGCGGCCGGCGGCGGTCACACGACGGTCACGCGACGGTCACGCGACGGCGTCCGATCGGCGCGTGGTGCCGGCCACCAGGAGCCGCGCCAGTCCGTTGATGATGATCGTGACCGCGAAGAGTACAAGACCAAGCTGGATCAACGCGTGGAGATAGAGATCGTCGGTTGCCTCGGTGAACTCGTTGGCAATCACCGCCGCGATGGAGTATCCGGGGGCAAACAGCGACGCCTTGAGTTGCGTCGAATTGCCGATCACCATCGTCACCGCCATCGTCTCGCCGAGCGCGCGAGCGAGCGCGAGAAAGATCGACCCGTAGATGCCGCGCTTCGCGAACGGAAGCACCACGCGCCACGTTGTTTCCCATCGCGTGGCGCCAAGAGCGAGCGCGGCTTCGCGCTGCTCGACCGGCACGGCGATGAGCACCTGACGCGAAACGGACACGATGAATGGCAGGATCATCACCGCGAGCACGACGCCCGCGGTCAGGACGCTTACTCCGTAGAACGGTCCGGAGAAGAGCGGTGTCCACCCGAGTACGGCGCGGAGCGGCGGCTCGACTACGCTCTTCATGATCGGGACGAGCACGAAGACGCCGAGGAGTCCGTAAACGACGCTGGGCACGGCCGCGAGCAATTCGATACAGAACGTCAATGCGTCCGAGACGCGTCGAGGCGCCAACTCCGCCAGAAAGATCGCGGCCCCGACACCGGCCGGCACCGCGATGACCAGCGAGATCAGCGACGTCGTTGCCGTGCCAACGATGAAGGGCAGCGCACCGAACTCACCGGCGTTTGGATCCCATGTGCTTCCGGTCAGGAAGCCCCAACCGAACTTCTCCCTCGCAAGATTCGAGTTGGACCATAGCTCGAAGACGAGCGCCGCGGTCACTGTCAGAATCGCCAAGCCGGCGAGCGTGACGATAAATCGCGTCACTTCGTCGCCCGACAACAACCGACGCGTGAACGCCTGAACCCGGGCCGCCATTGGCCCCGGTTCAGTACGTCCCGACGCGTGCCCCGCTGGATTCACCTATTTCACCGCTGCAATCGCCTTGAGTTCCCTGTCTACGACCGCCTTGGGCAGCGGAGCGTAGCTCAGCGCCGACGCCATCTTCTGGCCGTCGCTGAGCATCCATTTCAGAAAATCGGTGATCGCGCGCTGCTTTGCCGGGTCGGCGATCTTGGTCGGCACCAGAAGCCAGGTGAAGCTGGCAATCGGATACGCGGTCTTGCCCGGCGGGTTGGTGATCGACACTCGAAAGTCGTCGGGCATGCTCGCCGACGCAGCAGCGGCGCTCACACTCTCGAGCGTGGCATTGACGTACTCACCCGCGGCGTTGCGCACCGACCCATACGCGATTTTGCTCTGCACTGCGTAGATCAGCTCGACGTAGCCGATCGCTCCGTTCGTCAGCTTGACGAGACCGGAAACGCCCTCATTCCCCTTGCCACCAAGTCCGACGGGCCAGTTCACGGAAGTGTTGGCGCCAACCTTGGTCTTCCAGACTGCGCTGACCTTCGTGAGGTAGTCAGTCCAGATAAACGATGTGCCGCTGCCGTCCGACCGGTGCACGACGACGACATTCGTGGCAGGAAGCGCCACACCCGGGTTTGCGGCGGCGATTGCCTTGTCATTCCACTTCGTGATCGTACCAAGGAACATCCCAGCCAGCACTTCCGGCGTGAAGCGAAGCGCGGAAGTGATTCCGGAAACGTTGTAGATCGGGACAACCGCGCCCATCACTGTCGGAAAGTGCAGGATGTCCGAGCCGCGCTTTGCGCGAAACGCCGCAAGCTGGGTGTCGGTCATCGGCCCGTCTGATGCGCCGAAATCAACCGTGCCCTCGGTCACTTGTCGGATGCCGCCACCCGAACCGATGGACTGGTAGTTGATCTGGATGGCCGGGTGCAGTTTGTGGTACGCGTCGAACCACTTCGAATACATCGGATACGGGAACGTGGCCCCCGCGCCGGTAATGTGTGTTTGCGCGGCCGCAACAGCCGGGACCGCGAGAACCGCGAGAACCGCGAGAACCGCGAGAACCGCGACGGCCGCCGCGACGACGACGACACGCCTGACGGTCTTTCCAATGATTGTATGCACTGAGTTACCTGGTCGTGAGAAAGGACAGGGTTAGAACGCGATTTGCCCGTGGAGGAACAGGACCTTCGACTCCGTCAACGTCGATCCGCTCTTCGGCGTCAGGTTCTGCAGGTCGAGCGAGAATGACGAGCGCTGGTTGAGGTCCCACCAGAGCCCGGCGATCACCAACTGGTTTGACGCCCCCGTGGTCTGCGCGCCGGCGGACGCAACCTCAGAGAACGGCTTGAACGTGTCGACGCGTCCGAGCACACCCCAGCGTGAACGCCGCTTGGCATCGCTGCTGAACAGCTCTGCCGGCCGCACGAGAGCGAACAGCGACGTGAGCTTGCCCGTGTTGTCGTACGTGCCCCGCGTCGCAAGCGACGCGCCGGTCTCGACGGTTTCCGTTCGCTGTGAAACCTCGATGCCAGCCGTCAGCCGCCGATCCTTCACCGCAACGAACACTCCTGCGCGATTGCGGGTCAGGCCATCCGCCGCGTCGGTGCCGGCAGACCCGGATGTGGTGAGATACTTGCTCGCGGACTTTCCGAGATAGACCCACGGTGATATGGCGACCGTCTTCAGGATGCCGTCGGTGCCGCCCCACGGCGTGAGCGTCAGACGCGCCGACGCATCCTTGTACGGGTCACGTTCGACGGTCGAGTATCCGGTGCCGTTGGCGACTGTGGTGTACAGCTCGCCCCACTTCGCGGGAAGGGTGAGAATACCGGCCACGCCAACGTCCGACGAATTGAAGAAGCCGTTTCGCTCTGCGGGTGACTGCGATATCCATCGCGGCCAGAAGCTCTCGACCTGATCGATCACAGCCGTGTGCAGCATGCCGAACCGAACGGCGGCGTTGAATCCCTTCTTGCCGCTGATGTCGTGCAGGAAGTTGTAGTTGAAATATGCGTACTTGATGCGCACGTTCCAGCCGGCGTAGCAGCCAGCGCAACTCCCGCTGTTATTGAAGACGTCGGTCGTCACGCGAATACTGCCGTCGTCGCCCGCCGGCATCCGGAACGTGAGGTAGACGCGCTCGATGTCGAACTTGCTCGTGGCTTTTCCGCCGTTTGCGTTCCTGGTCGCATCATCCGTATTCATCCGGAACTGCGGATACATGACACCGCTGAAGTCGACGGTTGGCGCGGATTGTTGCGCGCCTGATGTCGCGGCGAGCGCCATCAGCGCAACAACAGCGAACGTGGCGGCGTTGAATGCCCGCGGAATGGTCGGGAGAGTCATTCGTGTGGAGTGGCAGGGTTTTGCTGTCGCCGACTCGGCTCAGCTCCCCAACGATGCCAGCCACGCGTCACAACCGAAGCATCAGTTTGTCATGAACGCGTAACGGAAAGCGGCGGGCTCGGCGGCATCGGGCGCCAGCCGGCCCGTCGAGCTTCAGGGAGCGACAAACCTCGCGAGCACGAGGTAGCTGAGGCCGGCGAGTGTCGCAGCGGCCGGGATAGTGACCACCCAGGCCCAGACGATCCGTCCGGCGATGCCCCAGCGCACGGCGGAGAGGCGCCCCGTTGCTCCGACCCCGACGATTGAGCCGGTAATCGTGTGCGTCGTGCTCACGGGGATTCCGAACTTTGATGCCAGCAGGATCACCGTCGCACCCGCCGTCTCTGCACAGAAGCCGTGCACCGGACGCAGGCGGGTGATGCGTGATCCCATTGTGCGCACGATGCGCCAGCCGCCAAGCAGCGTTCCGAGCGCAATGAAGAAGTGGGCGCAAAGCGCCACCCAGAGGGGGATATGCTGGACGTCGCCGATGTAGAGGAACGACTGCCAGCCGGTGGCACCCGCAAACGTCTCGCGTACCGAGTAGAGGAGACCAACGACGATGCCCATCGTTTTCTGCGCGTCATTGCCACCGTGCGCAATGGACATGGCCATAGAGCTCACGAGTTGGCCACGCCTGAAAAGACGGTCCACCCACGCCGGCGAAGCGCGCCGGAATCCGTTCAGGACCAGCACCATCAGGAGAAATCCGATCGCCGCGCCCAGGAGCGGCGAAATAGCGATGGCACTCAGCGTTTCGACCCACTTTCGACCCCATACGAGTGCGGCAAAACCGGCCTTGGCCAGCGCCGCGCCCGCAAATCCGCCGATCAGCGCATGCGACGAACTCGACGGAATGCCGGCGTACCAGGTGATCAGGTTCCACGTGATGGCGCCGATGAGCCCGGCGCATATGACGCTGGGCGACACAACTGCGGGTACGACGAACCCACTGCTCACCGCCTTCGCGACGGCCATGCCCACGATGAAGAGGGCTGCGAAGTTTCCGATGGCGGCGAAGCACACGGCCGCGAATGGCGAGAGCACGCGTGTGCTGACAATCGTCGCGATGGAGTTCGCCGAGTCGTGAAACCCGTTGATGAAATCAAAAACAAACGCCAGGACGACGATGAAGAGGACGTAGGTAACCACTGGTCGGCCGCTCGCCCGTCAGCTGTTCTTGATGGAAATGCTCTCCAGCACGTTGAGCACGTCCTCGCACCGGTCGAGCGCGTGCTCGAGGTTGTCGTAAAGCTTCATCCACTTCAGTACTTCGAGCGCGTCCGTCGCGTTCTGGAACAGGGCACCGACTGCGCTCGAATAGACGGCGTCTCCCTCCTCCTCAAGCTTCTTGATCTCGCGCCCGATCCGTGCCACTTCCTTCGGCTCGCGAACCTTGTGCACCGCTTCCTTGATGGAGACCGTGGCCTTCACGAGCAGCGCTGTGAGTTCCTTCGCGGGTTCGCGGCGATCAGTGAGGTGGAACATCACCGTCCGCCGCGCCGTGCCGTCCATCAGGTCCACGACGGTGTCGAGTTGCGTGGCCAGCAAGTGGATGTCTTCGCGATCGAGCGGCGTAACAAAACTTCGATCGAGCCTGATCATGATTTCGTGCGTGATCTCGTCAGCCTGGTGTTCGAGTTCCTTGATTTGGCCGGCATAGAAATCGTGGCGCGTCGGCTCGTTGAACAGTTCGTTGAGCACGGAAGCCGACCGGGTCATCCGATCGGCAAGGCCGTCAAACAAGTCAAAAAAACCTTCGTCCTTCGGAATGAGGCGCACCGGGTGGGGTCTCCAGTAAGCGGGTGCTTGGGCCATCGCGCGCAGTAAAACTACCGGCAGTGGGCGCACGCCGTAAACACCGAGTCGCTGTATTTGCAAACCGTAGCGCGTCCGTCGAGATGTCAGATCCGCAGGGTATGTCCCGTTTCTAGTTGAAAGTCAGGTGATGACTCGGGGGTCAACGGTCACGCAGCAACCTTCAGCTTCGACTCCACGTTCGCACGGAGTACACGCACGAGCAATGGCAGGTGGCGGAACCCTTTGATGCGACGGAACTGGGCTTCGA
>JAQBYI010000078.1 GCA_027622655.1 Gemmatimonadota bacterium
GGCCGGGGATTCCCGGCCGTCGCCTGTTTTGCGTTTTCTTTGTCGCGCGCCGGTGCTGCCGGCCGCCGTTACGGAACCTCCAGCAGCTGCGCCTGCCTTCGCTGGAGTGCGTTGACCGAGGCGCGGCGGTCATCGATCTTCGCGGCTTTTCTCATGTTGTCCAGAAATATCCGCACGCGCTGCTCGCGCATCGCGTTCGACACCTGAATCCGCTGCGCTCCACTCTGCTCCACCCATTTGGTGCTATCGGCCGGGACGCGCCTGTCCACTCGCATCACGACGACTGATTCCTCCGTGCGGATGGGCTCACTGACTGCGCCAAGGGGAAGGCCGAACGCCGCTCCGGTTGCCTCGCTGACGAATCCGAATGCAACGACGGGCGTACTGCGGGCAAATGGCCCTTCCTTCTCAACCGGGCGCCCCAATTCCTTTGCCGCAACTTCGAGTGACGTGCGTGCGGCCGCCTTGCTCAGCGCCTCGGCGGCGGGGGTCGCGGCATCGAGCGCTTTCGTTCGCGACACGATGTCGCGGATCTCCTCACGCACCATGTCCAGCGGCTGCACCCCGCCAAGGCGGAGTGAATCGAGGCGTACCAGATAATATCCGTTCTCGTCATCGAGCAGATCGCTGCTTTCGCCAGGCCGTGGACCACCGAATGCCCATGCGCTCGCGCCGGGAACCTGTGCTCCGAGGTAACTCGCAGACTGTCCTTCACTCGCCTCGATGCGTGACACGAGCAGGCCCATGGTCTTCGCCGCGTCGTCGAACGCCTCCGGCGCCGTCGCGCCTGCCGCGGCCGTGGCGAGTTGGTCGGCCAGCCTGTCGGTTCGCGAGGCTGCTGAATCGCCCTGCCGAACGAGCTTCAGGATGTGGTGCGCGTACGCCGTGTCGGCCGTGCGCTTGTCAACCCGCAGCAGATGATATCCGAACTCGGTCTTGATCGGCTGCGAAAGCCTGCCAACCGGTAGCGAAAAGACGGCGTCGTCGAACTGCTTCACGTACGTGCCCCTCGTACTCCGATCCAGGTCGCCGCCCTTGAGCGCACTGACCGTGTCGTCGGATTCGCGCTGGGCAACGTCCTCCAGCCTCGCTCCGTTCGCGATCTCATCTCTGAGAGCGATAACCTTCTGCAGCGTTTCGGCAGTGTCGGCGGCAAGCGGGCGTCGCGAAATGGAGACGATCGACAGCACCGCACGGCCGGGCCGATCGAACTCGGCCTTGTGGGCGTCGTAGTACGACCGGATGTCTGTATCGGTGACCGCAGCCTCATCTACTTCCGTCGGTACGGGCCGGAACGCGACGTAACTGACAGTCGCCGAATCGTGAGTGTCGCGCCAGATCGACCAGAGGCGGGAGTCGCTCACGTATGTATCGCCAGCCACCTGCGCAAAGAGCTTTTGCTTCGGTATCTCGGCCCGGTAGTAGTTCTCGAGACTGATCAGGATCCCCTGCTGGCGCGCCGCCGGACTGGCAAGGAACCGCTGATACTTGGCCGGGTCGAACCTGCCGTCGGTCTGCAGGTCCGCGAGATTCTGAAACTGCGGCGGCGGACTGTAGCGCGCCATGTCAATAATCTCAGCGTCACTCACGCGGATTCCGCGACGCGCGTATTCGTTGCGCAGAAGAATGTCGCTGACCATTTCGTCGAAGGCCTGCTCGTCAATCTGGCGGCGCTCGTCGAGCGTCAAGCTTCGGCCCTGACCCTGTTCCTGCTGTTGCGCCATTTGCGCTGACGCGTTGATCCAGTTGAAGTACAGGATATCTTCGCCGTCGACCTTGGCTACGACGGTCGACGTCGTGACAGGACCTTGACCGATCAGACCCGACATGTCGGCAAAGAGGAACACGCCGACAAACGCGACGGCGACGATGATCCAGATGTACAGGGCTTTCGCCCTCATCTGCTGCAGCACGGCTGACTACTCCTTCATTGGGTACAAGTGCTCGAAACGTGAGAATTGGCCCCACGCCCAGCCAGTAAGGTTACCGGCCGCCGGCACCTAAAATCAAGAGACAGCACGACTTCTGATTGACGGAGTTCTTCGGCCAAGACTATCTTGCGGAGTCCCTTGCCGGCGGCCCATCTGGCACCATCCAGGCTTGACGAGCTTAAGAAGCGATACGAGGACAACCCTCGGCGTTTTTTCGCGCCATTGGCCAACGAATTTCGGAAGGCCGGCGACCTCGATCGCGCTATCGAATTGTGCGAAGCGCACCTCGGCGAGCAGGCTGGCAACATGAACGGCCACGTCGTATACGGGCAGGCCCTGTTCGACTCCGGCCGCTACGACGACGCCCAGAAGACCTTCGAAACGGCATTGGGGCTCGATCCGGAGAATCTCATCGCCCTTCGCCACCTCGGCGACACCGCGAGACTCAATGGACATGGTGAAGCTGCCATCGGTTGGTACACCCGCGTGCTCGAAGAAGATCCCCGCAATGACGAAATTCTCGCGTTTATCGACGAGGTAAAGGCCTCAGGTGCGGGCGCCGCAGAGCCGCCCGCCGAGTCGCCGGCTGATCCATTGGCGCCGATGGTGATCGAACAGTCAGGGGTGCCGGCAAGCGATGCCCGGACGGTTGAGATTTCGCCACCTCCAAGGTCATCGGAATCGAATACGACGCCTTTCGCGCCATTGGAGACGGTGCCGATCAAGCGGCCCAGCATTCCTCTGATTGATGTGGACATCGACTTCAGTGGTGACTTTGATGCGCCGGCGGCCAGCGTCGAGCCGGTCGCAGCGCCAGAGGCGCCAACCGGCGATATCGAACTGTCCGACATGACGTTTAGCGATGCCGAGCCGATAGGACTGGCAGGTGCACCAAGTGCACCAAGTGCACCAAGTGACGCCACGGCCGAACCGTCGGTCCCGTCCGATGACATCGAGATTGAATCGGCGCTTGGCTGGGACATGGGCGGCGAGGCCGAACCGGCCACCGAGCCGGCCGCCACGCCGGACGCCACGCCGGACGCTGGACCGGACCCGGTGCTCGACCCGCCGCCGGTAGAGGTTGCGCCGACCGAAGTCTTTGTGACCGAGACTATGGCCGAGCTGTATGTGCAGCAGGGCCTGCACGACGACGCGCTGAACGTGTATCGCCAGCTCGCTGAGATGCATCCCGGCGACGAGTCGTTCCGCGAGAAGATCAGTGCGCTCGAGAGTGAAGGGCACTCCAGCCAGGTTCCGGCCGCCGGTGATGACGCTGCCGCAGAGGAGTTTGCCGTCCCGGAAATGGACATCGCCGAGCTTGCGCCGGCCGAACCGGCACCGGCGGGCGCAGTGACCGCTCGCGGCTTTTTTGCGGCACTCGCTCAGCGCAGGCCGCTACGTCCGGACGGCACCGCTCCCGCCGGAATTCCCGTTGTCGAGCCCGCGCCGGCTTCGAGGCCAGCCCGTAGCAGTGGCTCGGTCGACGCGTTGTTCGGTGGGCCGGCTGATACGGGCGAGGATGCTATCGCAGAGGCATTGGCGACCTCAGTAGGCGTTGTCGAAGCCGCTGCGGCGATTCGCGGACGCCCGACGGAGCAGGCTGGGTCGGATCTCTCGCTCGATTCTGTGTTCCGCGGCGATTCGGCAGAACGCGCGAGCGGATCGGCGGGCAGGACGTCGGCGATGTTGAAGTTCGACCAGTTTTTTTCAACCGACAAGCAGACCGACAAGCAGACCGACCAGCCGTCCGCGCCGCCGGCAACCGATTCGCACCCAAGGGCACCGGCCGACGACGCAAAGTTCCAGTCGTGGCTTGAGCGGCTTCAGGGCAAGGACGAGTGAAGATCGCGGTCCTGAATGGGCCGAATCTCAACCTCCTCGGCACGCGCGAGCCCGAGATTTACGGTTCAACGACGCTGGCGGAGATCGAAGCGCGGCTCGCCGATGTCGCTGCGGAACTCGGCGTTGATCTCGCGTTCGCTCAGTTCAACCACGAAGGCGACCTGATTGACACGATTCACGCGCTGGGCGGGCGCCCGCCCGCACCCGGAGTGGCGCCGGCGCTGCGCGAACGGGTAGATGGAGTGTTGGTCAACGCCGGTGCGTGGACTCACACGTCGCTGGCGCTGCGCGACGCCCTGACCGGCGTGTCGCTCCCGTTTGTCGAAGTGCACCTGTCCAACATCTTTGCGCGCGAGCCCGAACGCCGTCAGTCGTTGCTCGTGTCGGCGGCGAGGGGCCTGGTGTGCGGCCTGGGCGCGCACGGCTATGAGCTCGCGCTTCGCGGCCTCGCCGCACAGCTCCGCAAGCCCGGCAAGCCCGGCAAGCCCGGCAAGCCCGGCAAGTGAACCCGAGTCAACGCGGGGCGGCGGTGCCGAAAGGCGCCGAGCCTCTGCCGTCGCGCCTAGCGTCAGTACGCGCTGAACTCGCCGCCGGGGGCATTGACGCGCTCCTCGTCACATCGGCGGCGAACACGCGCTACCTGACGGGATTCTCCGGCTCGAACTCGCTGCTCGTCGTCTCGCACGACCGCGCGGTTCTCTTGACGGATTTTCGTTATCGCACGCAGGCGAGCACCGAGGTCGCGTCCGTCGTGGAAGTGGAGATTGAGGGCACATCGCTGTGGACGCGGCTCTGGTCGGTGTTGCGGGGCTTGAGTGGCGCTAAGCAGCTCGCGTTTGAGTCCACGCATCTTCTGCATTCTGACTACCAGCGGCTCACCGACGCCGGTGCTCGCTGGAGCTGGCGCCCGACGTCCGGAATCGTCGAGGCGTTGCGGCAACGGAAGGACCCGACGGAACTGGCGCACATTCGGCGCTCGGTTGCGGTCGCCGAGTCTGCGCTCGCGCAGACGCTGCCGGAGATTCGCGCCGGCGTGACCGAACTCGAGGTCGGGGCGCGACTCGAGGCCGCACTGCGCGAACACGGGAGCAAAGCCCATCCGTTCGAAACGATCATCGCGAGCGGCGAGCGGGCCGCTCTCCCGCACGCCCGTTGTTCGGCGCGTGAGCTGAAGTCGGGAGATCTCCTTATCGTCGATTTTGGCGCGACGACGGCAGGGTACTGCTCCGATATCACGCGAACGTTTGTCGTCGGCCGGGCGTCAGACCAGCAGCGCGACGCCTACGACATCGTCCGTGAGGCGAATGCGAGCGCTTCGGCGGGCGTGCGAGCGGGTATGCGCGGTCGTGACGCCGACGCGATCGCCCGGGACTACATCGAACGCCAAGGACTCGGGCCGGAGTTCGGTCATTCGCTCGGTCATGGGATCGGACTCGAGGTTCACGAGGCGCCGAGGCTGTCGAAAACGTCCGACGCGGTCCTCACGGCCGGAGCGGTGGTGACTATTGAGCCCGGGATCTACCGCGAAGGGTGGGGTGGTGTTCGGATCGAGGACGACGTATTCCTCGGCCCGGACGGCCCGGAAGTATTGACCACCTTCCCGCGCGGCCTGATGGAGCTCGGCGCCGCCTAGACGCGGCCCCGGTGCCGGGTGCCGGGTGCCAAGTCCCGCCCAAATGGCATTATTCCCCTGCTTCTTGCAGCATCGTTGCGTTTCGTGCTACATCTTGTTTGACTGATGCCGCCTCACGGCACCGCTTCGCAAGTGCGGGGCGCCAACCTCGATCCAACACCCGTGCTCGATCTCCGATACGTCAAAAAGATCGTTGAGATGCTCGATGAGTCGTCGCTCGACGCGATTGAGATTTCGACGGAGAAGGGGCTGAAGATTCGCGTTACGAAGGCGGCCGCCGTGCAGACCCCGGTAGCGGCCCCGTTGTCCGTGCAAATGCCGATGATGGTTTCGGCCGCCGATCCTCGTATGTCTCCGGCGGGCGGCATCGCGATTCCGGCCGAGGCAGCACCGGCGCCGGCGGCGCCGGCGGCGCCGGTGAGCACGTTCACCGAAATCAAGTCGCCGATGGTGGGCACGTACTACTCGGCCACCGAACCTGGTGCCAAGCCGTTCGTCGCCGTCGGGTCGCGCGTCTCGAAGGGGCAGGTGCTGTGCATCATCGAGGCGATGAAAATCATGAACGAAATCGAGTCCGACCACGACGGCGTGGTGAAGGAAATCCTGGGGACGGACGCCCATCCGGTGGAGTATGGTCAGGTCTTGTTCCGGGTTGACCCCCATGGCTGATCCGACCGACGGCGGCGTTCCGGCTGACCGTCCGGCGGCATCGGCTCCACGTGCAACGACTGCACAGCCCGTGCCTCGCGCGACGAAGGCCCAGCCGATACCAGCAGCCGCGGGCGGCGGCCCGGCCGCTCCGCCGTACAACTACAAAATCGTTCTCCAGCAGATGGTGCAGCAGAACGCTTCGGATCTGCATCTCAAGGTCGGGCGTCCGCCGACGGTGCGCCTCGACGGCGAGTTGAAGGCTCTGGAGCTGCCTGTGCTCAAGCCTGAGGATCTCCGGTCCGTGGGCGAGCAGATCATTCCGCCCAAGCAGCGCAAAGAGTTCGACGTGGACAAGGAAGCTGATTTCGCAATCGGTGTTCCCGGCGTTGGTCGCTTCCGCGTCAACATGTACCAGCAGCGCGGATCGATCGCCTATGCTTTTCGCGCGATCGCATTCCAGGCACTGTCGATCAGCGATCTGAACCTGCCAAAGGTGTGCGAGGAAATCGCGATGAAACCGCGCGGCCTCGTCCTCGTGACCGGCATCACGGGGTCGGGAAAGTCCACCGCGCTCGCGTCGATGATTCAGTATGTGAACGAGAATCGGCACGCGAACGTGATCGCGATCGAAGATCCGATCGAGTTCCTCCACCGCGATATCAACTGCCATATCAATCAGCGTGAAGTCGGCACCGATACCGGTGGCTTCGCGCAGGCGTTGCGTCGCGTGCTCCGGCAGGACCCCGATATCATCATGATCGGTGAAATCCGCGACATCGAGACGCTCGAGATTGCCCGATACCGGCCATCTGGTATTCAGCACGCTGCATACGCAGGACGCGACCCAGACGATCAATCGTGTCCTCTCGTTCTATCCGCCGCACCAGCAGGGTGACGTGCGGTTTGCGCTGTCCACGGCGCTGCAGGCCGTCGTGTCGCTCCGACTCGTTCCGCGCTCAGACCGCGGCGGCCGAATACCGGCGTGCGAAGTGCTGATCAATACGGCCGCCGTGCGCGACAATATTCGTGACATGACGAAGTCGCTCGACATTCCGGACCTCATCAAGGAGGGCACGGCCCAGTACGGCATGCAGAGCTTCGACCAGTCCTTGATGAACTGGTATTCGAAGGGCGTGATCTCGTACGAGAGCGCACTCTTCTACGCATCGAGTCCGAGCGAGTTCGCGCTGCGTGTGCAAGGCATCGCCGGTACGAGCGACACGACATTCGATCACGTTCAGCAGGACGTGCGGTGACGACAGTCGGCTCTTGTGTTTAAGAAAATCCTGATAGCGAATCGCGGCGAGATTGCTCTGCGCGTCATTCGTGCCGCGCGCGAACTCGGGATCGAAACGGTCGCTGTGTACTCCGAAGCGGACCGCGAGTCGCTGCACGTGCGCTTCGCCGATGATGATGTCTGCATTGGTCCGGCAGCGTCGCGCGACAGCTACCTCAAGATTTCGCGCATCATTGCCGCGGCCGAGATTTCGGGCGCCGACGCCATACACCCGGGGTACGGGTTTCTGTCGGAAAACGCGGAGTTCGCCGAGATTTGTGCCAAGTCGAAACTGACTTTCATCGGGCCCACGCCGACGCAGATCCGCCTGATGGGCGACAAGGCCACCGCGCGGCGCACCATGGCCGACGTCGGGGTGCCGGTAGTGCCCGGTACACCCGGTCCCGTGGAGTCGGTCGGAGAGGCTATCGAGTTTGCGCGCAGTGCGGGGTTCCCGGTGATCATCAAGGCGGCTGCCGGCGGCGGTGGCAAGGGAATGCGTGTGGCGCGCAATGAAGACGAGTTTGCCAAGAGTTTTTCGACGGCAAAATCGGAGGCGATGGCTGCGTTCGGGAATGGCGATGTGTATGTCGAGAAGTATCTCGACCGGCCGCGGCACATCGAATTTCAGGTTCTCGGCGATTCCCGCGGAAATGTCATCCACCTTGGCGAACGTGACTGCTCAATTCAGCGCCGGCACCAGAAGCTCATTGAGGAGGCGCCGAGCCCGGCGATGACAGCGGCGCTCCGCGAATCGATGGGTGAAGCTGCGGTGCGTGGCGCCAAAGCCATCAAGTATGTCGGGGCCGGTACCGTCGAGATGCTGCTCGACGAAGATGGGTCGTTCTACTTCATGGAGATGAATACCCGTATTCAGGTTGAGCATCCGGTCACGGAGATGCTCACTGGCGTGGACCTCGTGAAGGAACAGATTCGCGTAGCCGCGGGCGAGGAATTGCGCACGCTCGAAACGCCCCCGCTCAATGGCCACGTGATAGAATGCCGCATCAATGCAGAGGATCCGGCAAAGAATTTCCAGCCGTCGCCCGGAAAGCTCGAGGTGTTCCACCCGCCCGGCGGTAACGGAGTGCGGGTCGACACGCATGCGTATGCCGGCTATACAGTACCCCAGTATTACGACTCGATGATCGCCAAGATTATCGTGCACGGGCACGACAGAGACGAGGCGCTGGCCAAGATGCGACTCGCGCTCGATACGTTTATCGTGCAGGGCGTCGCGACGACGATTCCGTTTCTCAGGCGCGTGATGGATCATCCGGATTTCGTGAGTGGAGATTTTCACACGAAGTTTCTCGAGAGGGAAGGAGTTGCCCTGATGAAAGGGTAGAGGGGGTTGGGGATGGGGGGTTGGG
>JAQBYI010000027.1 GCA_027622655.1 Gemmatimonadota bacterium
TTGGCGGGATTCACGCTCTAGTATCGAGACACCACCTGATGTTTTTCAACTAGATCTGGGACTTACCCGGATGCTCAACGCAACACCGATAGAGGACTTCGCCTTGCTCCGAGTGCTCGTGATCGATGATCAAGAGCACGTACGGAAATGGGTGCGTCGCGTCCTCAAGTCACTCGGTATTACGACAGTGTCCGACGCAGATGACGGCCAAGCGGCGCTCGCGGCCGTTACAGCACCTGGTGCGGCATTCGACCTCGTGCTGTGTGATCTCAAGATGCCGAACACAGACGGCGTCGAACTCATTCGTGCGTTCTCCTCGATGGGGCTCGAAACAGCGGTAGTTCTCCTGAGCATGGAGCCCGAGCGAGTCCTCGAAACGTCACTGTTGCTCGCAGAGGAACAGGGCCTTCGGGTCCTTGGCGCGCTTGCGAAGCCGCTGACGGCCGAGAAGCTCGAGCCGCTTTTACGGTCCTGTGTTTTGCCTTCGGGAGCAAGCGCAAGTCCGGCCCATCCGATTGCGCCGGAAACACTCCGCAACGCTCTACGCGACGGTGTCCTGAGCATGGCTTACCAGCCGAAGATTGCGATGTCGACCGGTCAATTCTCAGGCGTTGAGGCGCTGGCACGGTGGAAACACGGTGGAAACACGGTGGAAACACCCGGAGCACGGACAGGTGGCGCCAGATGTGTTTGTGGCCATCTGTGAAGATTCAGTCGAACTCGGGGAATGGCTGCTGGAGTTTACCGTGCGCGAGTCGCTCGCCTTTGCTTCGCGCGCGCGCGAAGCCGGCCTCGACATCGACGTTGCCGTGAACGTCCACGCGAAAGCGTTCGACGACCTGGCGCTCCCCGAATGGATTGAGGCAATCGCAGCGGAATCCGGAACGCCGACGAACAAGGTGACGCTCGAGATCACGGGGCGGTCCGTCGCGCAGAACGCCGTGCGCATGCTCGACGTCGCTACGCGCCTCCGCCTCAAGGGGTTCAATCTCGCGATCGACGATTTCGGGACGGGCCATTCCGGCCTCTCACAACTCCGCCGGCTTCCGTTCAATCAGCTCAAGATCGATCGGCAGTTCGTCCACGGGTCTGCCGACTCGACGTCATCGCGGTCGGTGGTTGAGGCAAGTATCGCGCTTGCGCGCAACCTGCAGATGACATCGGTAGCGGAGGGCGTTCAACGGCGCGGCGATTGGGATCTGCTCCAGTCACTCGGCTGCGAGGAAATGCAGGGCTTTTTCACGGCGCGCCCGATGACCGAGGATGGCCTCTCGGCTTGGTCGGCCCAGTGGAACCTCCACGCGGGCAGCAATCGGAGGCTCGTCAGCCAGTGATCATCCGCACCCCCCCCACCCGGATCCTCCGATGACCGCGCACTCGCATCACCGGAAAATAATTCTCGTCATCGACGACGAGCCAAGCATCAGAAAAATCATCGACCGCCTCCTCAAGCAGTTCGGCTACGAAACCTTGCTCGCGGCCAACGGGGCTGACGGCATCCGCTTGTTCGACGCGAACGCCCCGGATATCGCGCTCGTGCTCCTCGACTGGCATCTTCCGGCGATGTCCGGTGGCGCGATCCTCGCGGCATTACTGGAACGTCGGCCGGACCTCCGCGTCATCGTCGTTACCGGCGGCTCCGAGGCAACCACCGACGAGCAAGCAACATCCGACTCGGTGTCGATTCTGCTCAAGCCTTTCACGCCTACCGAACTGATGATGACGGTCAGGACCGTCCTCGGGGCCTGATCGTCAGCTGCTCTCGCCCCGCTTTCCGGGTGGGAGCCAGCGCCGCAGTTCGCTCGACAGCGAGTCCATCGAGCCCGCGAGCGACTCGCGCCCCGAGCGCTCACGAAACAAGTCGTCCGTGATTGAGAGCGCGGCGAGAATCGCCGCCTTGTGCGACTCAACCACCGACGCGTTGCCCATCACCTCGCGAATAGCCTTGTCCACGTGCGCCGCGACGGCGCGGGTATGATCGGGGGACGCATCAGTGCGGATCGTATACTCTTCGCCGCAGATCGTCACGCGCGTCGAGTGCTTGGAAGCGGTCACTTTCCGCCCTCTTCGTGCTGCTGGCGAAGGAATCGCACCCGATCAAGCACCTTGCCGGTGCGCTCCGACGCGCCCGCGAGCCGTGAGCGCAGTTTCGCGTTCTCGGCTTCCAACTGCGCGACGCGTTCTTCAGCGGCCGCGTCGCCGCCTCCGCCCTTCGTCGCGATCGCCTGCAGTCGCGCCTCGGCGGCATGCGCGCGTTTCCGAAACCCCGAGAGCTCCTCACCGAGATTTCGCACGAGCTTCTCAAGTGCGGTGAATGCGCGTGTATCAGGCGGTTCTTGCACGGACTCCAATCTCCTTATCGAGCGTCTTGAGAAGCTGCGACCGGCGCCCGTCGATTTCCTTGTCCCGTAGAGTGCGGTCCGGGTGCCGGAACGTCAATCGCCACGCAAGCGAGCGCGTGCCCGCCGGAATACCGTCACCACGAAACTCATCGAACAACAATACCGCCTCGAGTAGTTCGCCGGCGGACCCTCGAATCGTCTGCTCGACTTGAGCAGCGGACACGGCGTCCGGCACAATCAGCGCCAGATCGAACACGGCGGCGGGCGTCACCGCGAGCCGTGCGTAGCGCACCGGCTGCGGGCGCGGCGCAGCATCACTGGCCCTGGAATAGTCGTGTGCGCCGCGGGCGGCGACGGCAGCGGCCGGCATCTTGCCCAGCGTCAACTCGACGCCGAACGCCGGCGCCGCCCAAACCGGCGCGTCCAGCGTGATCTCGCGAACGTGTCCGCGCACCGTTCCTTCCACTGACAAGGACCAGAGCGCTCCCGTTTCTCCCGCACGCGCCTCGGCGCTCAGCTCGGCGCTCAGCTCGGCGCGCGCGCCCGGCCACGCCGTGCGCACAACCAACTCAGCAAGCTCCTTCGCGTCCCACGCATCGAACGCCGGCGGGTCCGGCTCCGTGAAATGCCGCGGGCGCCGCGCGCCCATAACAAGCGCGCCAACCCGGATCTCTTCGCTCAACGCGCCGTTCGCCTCGGCAACGAACGCCGTGCCTATTTCGAACATCCGCACGTCGCCCTGCATGCGCGACAGATTGTATTCGGCGCGACCGGCAAGCGTGGTCAGGATCGAATCGCGGAGAAATGGCTCATCGTCGCCAAGCGGATTGCGCACGCGAACGAGCGCCGCCGCAGCGTCGGTCGACGCGGTGAACGGAAGCGGCCGCACTTCGAATAGTCCGTGCGCCACCAGCGCGTCGCGCACACGCCGCCCAACGACGTGCATCGGGTGGTCAGGTACGCTGCTGGGCCGCGATCCGGTGATGACGTCCGGCAGGCGGTCGTAACCGCGGAGGCGCGCCACTTCCTCGATGAGGTCCACGTCAAGCGTCACATCGTGCCGCCACGACGGTGCGGTGACCTGAAACGCGTCGCCCGACTTGTGCACCGCGAAGCCAATGGACGTCAGCAATCGCGCGGTCTCGTCGGCCGACACCTCGTCCCCAAGCAGGCGCGACACGCGCTCCGGCCTGAGTGAGATCGGATCGTGCGCCGGCGGTTCGACGCCGACGTTCACCGCCTCTTCAATCGTGCCTCCGGCGACCATGGCGATCAACCCGGCTGCGATGGGAGCTACCCGCGGCACCGACTTGTCGTTGATACCGCGTTCGAAGCGATAGCTCGCGTCGGTCGCGATTCCGAGGTGACGCCGACCAGCGCGAACCTGCTTGGGCGAGAATGTCGCGACTTCGAGCAGAATGTCGGTCGTGCCCTCCGTCACTTCACTTGCCTGCCCGCCCATAATCCCTGCAAGTGCCGTCGGACGTTCTGCATCGGCGATCACGAGTACGTCGTTGCTGAGCACACGCGCCGTTCCGTCGAGCGTGGTCAGCGTCTCGCCGCTCCGCGCACGACGAACGACGATCGATGAACCGCCAATCTTGGCGAGGTCAAACGCGTGCACCGGTTGGCCAAAGCCGTGGAGGATGTAGTTCGTGGCATCGACAACATTGTTGATCGACCGCGCGCCCACTGACTCAATGCGTCGCTTGAGCCAATCCGGGCTCGGCCCGACGGTAACCCCTCGAATCACGATCGCGCAGTAATGTGGGCAATCGGCCGTGCTTTCGAGCCGCACGGACACGCCGCGGCCCGCGGCCTCCGATTCGCCCTCTGCCGGCTTGGGCGTCGCCGGAAGGTCAGCAAGCTCGGGCGGCATCTGCTTGGCCACCCCGGTCAGAGCCGTCAGCTCATAGGCGAAGCCCTGATGCGACAGCAAGTCGGGCCGGTTCGGCAACACGTCCACAACGAGCCGCGCATCGGACAGGTCGAGCACGTCGAGCAAGCGCGTGCCGGTTGCCGCGTCCGTGGTGAGCTCAAGAATCCCGTCGTGATCGTCACCAAGCCCGAGTTCACTCGGCGAGCAGAGCATGCCGTTCGACACGAACCCACGGATCTTTCGTTTCTCAATGAGCAATCCGCCGGGCATCGTCGTGCCGCTGCGTGCAAACGGGTACTTCGCACCCACGGTCACGTTTGGCGCGCCGCAGACCACCTCGATCAGTTCGCCGCTGCCGTCGTCCACCTTGTTGAACGACAACCGCGTATCGGGAATCTTTTCGCTCTCCACGACCCGTGCCACGACGAACGACTCAAGCTCGGCGCCGACGGCTTCGAATCCTTCCACGGTCGCGACGTGCGCAGTCAGCAATTCGCGCACCGCGGCGGCATCGAGCGCGTGCGGGACGAACGCCTTCAGCCACTCATGCGAAATGTTCATGCGCGCCTCATCGAGCGAACTGGCTCAGGAAGCGAACGTCGGAGTCGTACAGGATGCGAATGTCGGGAATGCCGTGGCGCGCCATGGCCGTGCGCCCGGGTCCCATGCCGAACGCCCATCCCGTGTATTTCTCGCTGTCAACGCCAGCCGATTCGAGCACGGACGGATGAACCAGCCCACTGCCAAGGATCTCGATCCACCCCGACTGCTTGCAGACGCCGCAGCCCGAGCCATCGCAGACGCCGCAGAGCACGTCCATTTCGGCGCTGGGCTCCGTGAACGGAAAGTATGAGGGGCGGAACCGCGTCTTGGTCGCGCCAAAGAACCGTTTGGCGAAATGCGTCAGCGTAGCCTTGAGGTCGGCGAATGTGATGCCTTCGTCAACCACGAGCCCTTCGACTTGTGCGAACGTCGGAGCGTGCGAGGCATCGAACGGATCGCGCCGGTGCACGTTTCCCGGGATCAGTACACGAATGGGTGGCGCCCATGCCTGCAGCGTACGCACCTGAACGGGCGACGTGTGTGTGCGCAACACGGCGTCGTCGCTGATGTACAGCGTGTCGTGCAGATCCATCGCCGGGTGATCTGGCGGAAAGTTCAGCGCGCCAAAATTGTACCACGGCGTTTCAACTTCCGGCCCCAGAGCGATCGTGAATCCGAGTTCGCGAAAGATCTCGATCATCTCGTCGAGCACCTGCGACACGGGGTGCACCGCTCCCACCCAGGAGCGGCGAGCCGGCATTGACGGGTCCGCGAGGGTGCCGGCCTCGCGCCGGGGACTCAGCTCAGTGCGTCGTGCCTCGAGAGCCGCTTCAACCCGCAATCGCACTTCGTTGAACGCCTTCCCGGCGGCGCCACGGTCGGCCTTTTCGAGCTGACCAAGTTTCGCGGAGAGGTCCTTCAGCCATCCGTGCGCTCGCCCCAGGTAAGTCGCGCGCACGGCATCCAGCGCGTCGGCGGAGGCGGCTCCAGTCATTGCCGGCGCGGCCTCGGCCTCAAACGACGCGAGGAGAGCAGTGAAATCGTGAAGTGTGAGATTCGCGTCGGTCACGGCGAGCGGGAGAGGGCGGGAGACACACCAAAGCTACCAGTGCGGCGCGGTAGACCGTAGTGGTAACGACAACGGCGGGGATACGGCAGACGGTTTACGGCCTGCGGTAACGGTAACTGCAACAAAGCGCGGGGCCGGCGATCGTCTCCGAGCGCCGGCCCCGCAGTCAGTCTATTTGCTACCGTCGGCTGTCTACAGTGCACCGTAGACCGTCGACCGCAGTCCTACCAGCCGAAAGTTCGCTCTACGCGGCTTTGCTGAGCGCCTTTTTTGCGGCTTCGGCAAGCACCGTGAACGCTGCCGGATCTCTGATGGCGAGATCGGACAGAATCTTCCGATCCACCTCGATCCCGGCAATCCTGAGCCCGTTCATGAACGCGTTGTAGTTCATGTCGTTCTGGTGCGCACCCGCGTTGATGCGGATGATCCAGAGCTTGCGGAACTCCCGCTTCTTGTTCTTGCGATCGCGGTAGGCATATACCCACCCGCGCTCGACGGTCTCCTTGGCGGCTTTCCAGAGCTTGCTCCGGCCGCCGAAGGCGCCGCGAGCGGCCTTCATCACCTGCTTTTTGCGCTTGTGTCGCGCGACGTTGGACTTGACGCGTGGCATGTGGTCTCCGGTTAGGCCTGAATGAGGCGCTTAACTCGCTTCGCATCACCTGCCGGCGTGACCATTGCCGGGCGGCGAAGGTTGCGCTTCCGCTTGGACGTCTTCTTGGTGAGGATATGGCTCTTGAACGCCTTGAACCGGCGCACCTTGCCCTTCGCTGTGACAGAAAAGCGCTTCTTGGCGCCTTTGTGCGTTTTCATTTTCGGCATCTGAACTTCTCCAGCCCTATTTGGGCGTCAGTATCATCGTGAGCGCCTTCCCTTCAAGGCGCGCATCCGTTTCGATTTTGGCAACGTCGGCCAGGGTCGTAGCCACCCGCGCGACCACCGCTCGCCCGATTTCCGGGTGCGCGATCTGCCGTCCGCGGAACATCAGCGTGACCTTCACCTTGTTGCCCTCACCGAGGAAACGGCGCGCATGATTCGTCTTCGTGTCGAAATCATGCTTTTCGATTCCCGGGCGGTACTTCACTTCCTTGATCTGAATTACGTGCTGCTTTTTCTTGGCGATTCGGGCCTGCTTCGCCATTTCGAACTTGTACTTGCCGAAGTCCATGATTCGGACAACGGGGGGCCGCGCGAGCGGAGCGACTTCGACGAGGTCGAACCCCTGCTCTACCGCTGAGGCCAGCGCCGCATCGACTTCCATGATCCCCATCTGGGAACCATCGGCCCCAATGACGCGGACCGGACTGATGCGGATCTGCCGGTTGACGCGCGGCGGCCGCTTGGTTGTATCCTGAATGTCTGCAATCCTCCGAAACGCGAGAAAAAAAAATCGCGGACCCCTGTTTACAGGGCCCGCGAATCAGGATCTGCGTCGCGCGAACGAATCGGCGCGGCGCTCTCCCTGCGGACACCTGCAGCACGACGCTCGATGATCAAAGCGAAAGCCAGAGGGTGGGTGCGGCGGCGAGGCCGTACCACTTGTGTTGCGATGTGCCGTAAAGCTATGCCGCGCGGGCGGTTGAGGCAAGGTGAGGACTACGTCTCGAGCACGTACGCCTTTCCGTCGTGCCTGGCCGTGCCCCACGCAACCGTGGCATCGTGCTCGAAGATCAGCAGCCATCGTTCGTCCACGGCCCGGGCCAGCAGGCGTCGCTTGCTTTCGAGCGTCACGAGCGGCTCCACGTCGTATCCCATGATCCACGGCAGAGGCAGATGGGCGGCTGTGGGGCAGACGTCGCCGAGAAAGCAGGCAATGCCCTCGCCGCCATCGATGAGCACGCTCTGGTGAAACGGCACGTGTCCCGGCGTCAGAACGACGCTGATTCCGGGAACGATCTCCCGTTCCCCATCGATCAGATCGAATCGGCCCGCCGCGAATATCGAATCCCAGTTCCGCGCGAAGTAGCTCGCGGCCGTACGCTCATTCGTGTGCGTCGCCCACTCGTGCTCGCCGCGCTGGACCACGAAACGGGCATTCGGAAAACTCGGCGCCACGGCCCCCGACGCGTCTACAAACGTGTTTCCGCCCGCGTGGTCGAAGTGGAGGTGCGTGTTGATCACGAGCGCAACGTCGCCTGGGTCGAACCCGGCAGCGCGAATCCCCGATTCGAGCGCTGTTCGTCGCGTGCCGTCGGCCTCGACGCTCTCGGCATCGTTCTCGATCCCGTATATGCCCTTGAACTTGGCGTCTTCCTTGTTGCCCGCTCCGGAGTCGATCAACACGAGCCCGTCGTCGTGTTCAACGAGCAGGCAGCGCATTCCGAGCGGGATGCGGTTGCGATCGTCGGGCGCTATGCGGCGCTGCCAGAGCGTCTTGGGAACGACGCCGAACATCGCGCCGCCGTCGAGCATTTGTCGCCCCGCCTGAATGGCGTGCACCTGGAAACGCCCGATTCGGCGTGACTGGACCAGCGGCGACTCGTTCGTCATTCGGGAAAGATACGCGCTCAGACGCTGCTCAGGCGCCTTCACCGCCGTCACTCCACGTGGGCATCGACGTCCGTTTCCGGCGCCGACGTTGGCGCCCGTACTTGAGCAGCGTTTCGAGCGACCAGACGCCGGCACGCTCTGCCTCACCAATGAGCCGCACGAGTACCTGCGCCGTGGCAAACGCGTCGCCCGCCGCGCGGTGCCGGCTGTCGTTGGAGATTCCATAGTAGGCACACACGGCGTCGAGGTTGCGACGCGGCAGCTGTTTCAGATATAGGCGCGCCAGTCGCACTGTGCACAGTTGCACCGGAACGAGCGACTCGATTCCGCCCGAGGCCACGCGCGCGAACTCGGTGTTGAGGAACCCCCAGTCGAAGGCTGCGTTGTGGGCCACAAACACGCGCCCAGCAAGGTGCGCGGCAAGTTCGCCGGCGATCTCCCGAAAGGATGGAGCGTTGCGCACCATTGCGTTGTCGATGCCCGTCAGTGCCGTGATGACATACGGAATCGGCTGACCCGGATTGACGAGTGAGTCGAAGATCGGCTCGATCGTGCGTCCCAGAACGCGCACCGCCGCGACTTCGGTCACCCGGTCGCCACGGCGGGCGCCCGTCCCGGTCGTTTCGACGTCGACCACTACGAATTCGGTCGTACCGAGCGGCGTCCCCTCTTCGTCGCCAGCTGGCAGGCTATCGCGCGCGGGTGTCATCAACCCGCAATCTGTGCGCTGGCGCCGCTGCGGGTAGCGACACCGCCGCGCAACCAGAAACAACTGGTTAGTGGTGGCTTCCAAGATTCTGCGCAGCGTGTATATCTTGTGAAATCATTCACAAGCATCCACGCCACTAGTGAAGCACATCGCTGAGTCGACCGTTCGACGCATGTCGCTCTACCTCCGGTTCCTCGAGGATCACCGGCGGCGGGGAAAAGAAACGATTTCCAGTGGCGACCTCGCGGCGCTTGGCGGAACTACGTCCGCTCAGGTTCGTAAGGATCTCTCGTTCTTCGGATCGTTCGGAACGCGAGGCCTGGGCTATTCGGTGGCCGCACTGTCGCATCGCATTCGCGAGATCCTCGGACTCGAGCGCGAGTGGCGTGTGATCATAATAGGCGCCGGGAAGATCGGCGCCGCGCTCGCACAGTACCGCGGATTCGCGGAACGCGGCTTCCACGTCATAGGCGTTTACGACGTCGATCGAGCACAGATCGGCAAGTCGTTGAACGGCTTGGTGATTCAGGATGAGAGCGCAATGGACGCCGACATTGCGCGTCTCAAGCCGGACATAGCGCTGATCGCCGTGCCTGCCGAAGCGGCCCAGGCGCTCCTGGACCGAGTTGCCAAGGCAGGCGTTCGCGGCGTTCTCAACTTCGCTCCTACGCCTCTTCACGCGCCCGAAGGCGTGAAACTGCGTTCGGTGGATATGGCGCTCGAGCTCGAGATCCTCACGTACGCGCTGGTGGGTTCGCAGCACTAGCGCAGCACTAGCGCAGCACTAGGTGCCTGCTACGCGCGAAGCGCTTCGAGCAGTCGCGCGAAATCCGCCGGCGTGAGCACTTCGGGCCGATCGGTCGCCCGAATGCCGGCACGCTCGAGCACCGCCGCCGCCGTCGTCGCATCGAGCGAACACGCAGCACGCACCGCGCGCAGCATCTGCTTGCGCCTGTACGAAAAGAGCCCCTGCACCAGCGACCGGTACGCCGCCTGACGTTCGGGTGTGACGTCCGGCGTTTCGCGCGGAACGACCCGAATGACAGCGCTCTCGACTTTGGGCGGCGGTGAAAATGAACCGGCGGAGACACGAAAAAGCACCTCGATATTCGCCACCGCCTGCGCATTCGCCGAAAGCGCGCCGTACTCCTTGCTCCCCGGGGGCGCGCCGAGTCGGTCGGCCACTTCACGCTGCACGAGGAAAACCATTCGACGCGCGCGCGGCGGCTCGAGCGCCTTGAACAGGATGGGCGTCGTGATGTTGTACGGAATGTTTCCCACCAGCAGGAATGGCGGCGTCACGGTCGCGGCTACGTCGAGATCGAGCACGTCGCCTTCAACGAGCCGAAACTCGTGTCGACCGGCGTGGCGCGCGCGCAGACCGGCGGCGAGTTCGCGGTCCACTTCCACCGCGATGAGCATTCCCGCTGAACCGACGCGTGCGAGGAGTTGTTCGGTGAGTGCGCCGCGCCCCGGTCCGATCTCGAGCACCGTGTCGCCGGCTTCAATTCCAGCTGCGGCGGCAATCCGCGCGAGGATTCGCGGATCCGTCAGGAAGTGCTGCCCGTAGCGCCTGCGCGGCTGCGCCGCCTGTTGCTCGCCCGGGGCGTCCCTCCTTACCACGCGGACGCCGTCAGGTTCGCAACACGAGCAGCGCCTGATCGTCGGGCGCTGGCATCCCGCCCATGTGCCCCTCGAGCAGAGCGAACACTCCGTCAACCACACGCTCCGGCGTTTCCGCACGCCGCGCGGACACAACCTCAAGCACGCGAGCCTCGCCCAGCGTGTGGCCCTCGGCGTCGCGCGCGTCGCACACTCCGTCTGTGAAAAGCACGAGCGTGTCGCTGCCGGCCGCCCATGGGCGCACCGATTCGTGCGGAGCGCCCGACGACATGCCGAGAGGCGGGTCGGTCGCCGCGAGGCGTTCGAGTTCGCCGTCGGCCGTGAGCACGAACGCGTGTGGCTGGCCCGCATTGACCCACCGAACTTCAGCTGCGGCGGGATCGATCACGGCGTAGCACAGCGCGAGAAACATCTCAGTGTCGTGCAACTCGTCGGCAATGGTTGCCAGGAGCGCCGCGACCGTCGCGGACGGGCTCTGGCCGCGCTGCGCATGAATCACCATGGCGCTCATCGTGAGCGCCATGATCAACGCCGCCTGATACCCGTGACTCGACACATCGCCCATCAGCACGCCCACGCGGCCGTTGCCGAGCCGGAACAGGTGGTAGAAATCGCCGCCGACGCTGCGCGCAGGTTCCACGCGCGCAGCGCAAGTCGCGTCGGGGGCAACCACGGACGGAGCCGGCAGCAGGCGCATCTGCAGGTCGTGGGCGAGCTGCATTTCATGCTCGAGTCGCTCCTGAGCAACCGACGCGCGAACCAGTTTCGTAATCCGGATCGCCGATCCGATCTGCGAGGCGATCGCGGCCGTCAGTTTCTGATCGCCCGCCGTGAACACCTTGTCGTAGCGCGGCGCTGAAAGCGTCACGACTCCGAGCCCGACGGGTCCGTTGGGTGCGGTCCAGGTGATGGGCACCCCAAGGGCAGCGCCGCGGCGCACGGGAACTTCGTGCGGAGAAATCCCCTCCTTGTCGGCAAAGAGGCGCGGCGTAGCGTCGCGAAAGACCTGGGCCGCAACCGACTCGGTATCGTCGATCCCGATCCCCTGAATGTCCTGGGGCGCGGCTCCCCGGGCGGCGATGGGCACGAGCAGACCGCGGTTCGCGTCGTGCAAATAGATCGCTCCGAGATCGGCCCCGACGGTGTCGGAAATCTCGGTGAGAATCGTCGCCGCGGCATCTTCGAGATTGACCGTTCGGCCAAGAATCTCGCCAATCGAGTAGAGGAGATTTATCTCTTCCCAGCTCTCGCTCAGCGCCTTCGACGCGAGACGGATTTCGGTGCGGGCGCGTTCGAGTTCGTCCATGGCGGCTAGGCCCTGATCAGCACCAGGCGCACAACGTTGCCACCATCCGTGAAGCGCTCGACTCGATCCATGAGTTTGTCCATCAGAAAAAGGCCGCGCCCATCTTCGCGTCCCAGGTTCTCCGGGAGCGTGGCGTCTTCCGTGCATCTCGCGAGATCGAATCCGTCACCCTCATCGCGAACCTCGGCCACGAGCTGCGTGTCGTCAATCTGAATGCGGAGCGTTACCGCGCGCGTGCGAACATCGCCGTTGCCGCGCAGAATCGCATTCGAGAGTGCCTCGGTCAGCGCCACCGGCAAGTTCAGCGCCAGGTGACGCCGCGAGAACGCGCGTTCCTGACAACGCTGCACGACCTGCCCCACGATTCCTTCGATGTATTGGACGTCGCTCGGGATGCGAAAGTCCAGCGACTCCCCGAGGGCCATTCAGAAACTCTCGAGGGCCGTTTCTCTCGTCTTGGAAATCTGGAAGAGCGTGTCGAGCTTTGTGAGCTCGAACAGGGTCTGCAGTTCATCGTGCAGGTTCGCGAGTCGCAACTCTCCGCCGGAGTCGCGAATCCGCTTCGACAGCGAGACGAGCACGCCGAGACCGGAACTATCGATATATCCCGTGCGCGCAAAGTCGATCAGGATCTTCTTCGCACCCTTCTCCACCTCGTCAAGGACTTTCTGCTTGAGGTCCTGGCGGTTGCCGACGATGAGCTGGCCTTCAACCTCGACGACGGTGACATCGGCCTGTTTCGAGACGGTGAAGCTCATGGGGGGTTCGGCTCCGTGACAGTGGTTCGGGAAGAATACTACAACAGCGAGTGTACAGTTCACCCGGTTTTGTACTTGCCCTTCAGCGCGGCGTCCACCGCCGGGTGCACCAGACTGGTGACGTCTCCCCCGTGGCGCGCGACCTCCCGCACGAGGCTCGAACTTACGTGCGTCGTGTCGAGCGACGGAATCATGAATACCGTTTCGATTTCCGCACCGAGATGTCGGTTCATCAGTGCCATCTGGTACTCATACTCAAAGTCGCTCACGGCACGGAGGCCCCGGATAATCATGCGAATGCCGGCGCCCCGAGCGAAGTCCACCAACAGACCGTCGAAACTCCGCACCTCGACGCGAGACTCGCTCTCCATCGCGCTCTTGATCAGATCGACCCGCTCCTCCAAGGTGAAAAGCGGCGCCTTTCCCGAGTTCGTCGCCACGGCAACCACGAGATGGTCCACGAACCCCAGGCTCCGCCTGATGAGGTCGGTGTGCCCGTTGGTGATCGGGTCGAAGCTTCCGGCGTAGAGTGCAAGCGTGGGCATGTGACGGAATCCGTGGGTTACGACCGATAGAACGTAACGGCGGTGTCGCCGTAGCGACGCACGTCGTGGCTGCTGGGCAACGTAAGCGTGGCTTCGTGCTCGATCCCCAAGATCGTCGCGAACGGCGCCTCCAGCCACTCGCGCGCCACTGCGATCGCGAGGTCGGTGTGGTACGGAGGGTCGGCGAATGCGACGTCGTAGGGCCGCCCGGGCGCAGTGAGATCGGCTGTTTGGCCCAGGCCCGCCGATGTTGCCCGCCCCACGCGCCCTGCAAACAGCACCGCGTCGTCGCGATGAACGGCGCATCGGTCTCCGGCGCCGAGCGCTGCGATATTCGCGTCGAGCGTTCGGATCGTGCTCGGAGATTGTTCCACGAAGTCCACGAAATCGGCCCCACGCGACAGGGCCTCCAGTCCGAGCGCTCCGGTGCCGGCGAACAGATCGAGAACGCGGGCCCCTGCCAGCACGGGATGGACGATGCTCATCCACGCCTCACGCGCACGGTCGGTCGTGGGACGCACTGCCCTGCCTTTGGGTGCCGCGATGCGGCGTCCGCCCCACTCACCGGCGATGATTCGCATCTCGCGCTCAGGCCGAGTGGCGTTGACTGACGGAGGTCATCGGCACTGCGTCAGGCCGCCGGCCTAAAGTCCACGATGCCGAGCTGCAGACGGTCGGCCCCGCGAAACGTGTTGCGTTCGAGCTTGTAGGCGAGATCCACGGTTGCGCCGGCGCGCAGCACGCTCGCCCTTGGCGCCAGGCCCCAGCCAACAGCTTCGATCGGGCCACCCGGCGCGTCCACCATGCATTTCACCCCGTCGGCCCCGATTCGCGTGGCCGAGGTCGCCAGCCGAACGCCGCGCGCCGAGAACGTGGGTCCAGGATTGCCCACTCCGAACGGCTCGAAATGCCGCAACGCGCGCTCCATCTCAACCGTGGCATTGGCGAGCGGGAGCTCGAGGTCCACGCGCACGACACGCATCAAATCATCAGCCGTGAGCCGTTCGCGGGCCACTTCATTGAACCGTTCGGCGAATTCGTCCATTCGGGACGGCTCGATCGTCAGGCCCGCGGCAGCGCGATGCCCACCGTACTTCACGAGCAGTTCGGCGCAACTCGTGAGCGCAGCGTGTAGATCGAACGCAGGAATCGAGCGTCCCGAGCCCTTGCCCACGCCGTCGTTTACAGCAACGAGGAACGCGGGGCGCCCCGTCTGTTCCACCACGCGCGACGCAACAATCCCGATGACACCCGGATGCCACGACGTGTCGGCAAGTGCAATGCCCCACGTCGAGTCGGCGTCGAGCGCGTCCACGCGTCGCAGCACACCGTCGAGTATGGTGCGGTCGAGTTCCTGGCGTTCACGGTTTCGTTCTTCGCAGTGACGGGCAATCGACAGCGCCTCGTCGTCGCGCTCGGTAAGCAGCAGGTCCACGCCCAGCAGGGCGCTGTCGATGCGCCCAAGAGCGTTGAGGCGCGGCGCGAGAATGAATCCCACGCGCCCGACGGTGATTTCCTTGCCGTCGAGTCCGGACGAGCGAATAAGCGCGCGCAGTCCGAGATTTTTGGTTTCGCGCATCAACGCCAGGCCTCGCCGCACGAAGACGCGATTCTCGCCTCGCAACGGCGCAACATCGGCGACGGTCGCGAGCGCCACGAGGTCGAGCTGGTTGAGCACGACGTTCTGGTTGCCGCCCAGTGCGGTCGTCAGAGCCGTAGCGAGCTTGAAGGCGACGCCCACGGCAGCGAGATCCTTGTCGGGCGATGTGTCATCAACCCGCCGAGGATTGAGTATGGCCACTGCCTGCGGGAGTTCCGGGCCGGGGAGGTGATGGTCTGAGATAATCAGGTCGATCCCCGCCGCTGCGAGATCGCGGCCGGCCTGCACTGCCGTTGTTCCACAATCACACGTGAGTACCAGACCCGCCCCCACGCTGCGAGCTGCCTCGACACCGGCTGGGCCGAGATCGTATCCGTCCCGCGTGCGGTCAGGAATGAACGGTGTCACCCGCGCGCCGAGCCCACGCAGCGTTCGCGTCAGCAGCGCCGTGGAGCACATGCCGTCCACATCGTAGTCTCCATGGACCACGATCATTTCACCGTCGCGGACGGCGCGCGAAAGACGATCAACCGCGTCAGCCATCCCGGCCATCAGCCCCGGCTCGTGCAGCTGGTCGAGGTCCGGCCGCAGGAATCGCTTTGCGCCGGCCTCCGCCCCGTGCCCGCGTGCCACGAGTAACTGGGCGAGCGTTGGCGGAATCGAGAGCGCCGACGCCAACGCTTCCGCCGCGGCTGCATCAGGTGGCGCTGACGCTTCCCAGCGTGCGTCCGGCCTTCGTCGCAGCGTCACGCGGGCGTGAAGTACATCAGCACGCCGCAGCCCTCGCACAACTCAATCGCCGCAGTGGTGCTCATCGTGTGCCGGCGTTGCATGGGAATCGCAGTGTCGCAGTTGCCACACGACATGCCGCGCATCGCGAACACGGCTTCGACGCGTTTGCGTCCGCGAATCCGGTCGTATCGCGACCGTAGCTCGGCGGGCACCACATCTGCCTTCGCCGCGCGACTCTGGCGCGCCTTGGCGAGATCAACGTCAATCGTTCCGCGCTGTTCGGCCACTTCGTTCCGCGCAACTTCCTGTTCGGCCTCGATCGTCGCGAGCTCGGCGCGCTGACCCGCGAGGGCGGCCCGCAGTTCTTCGAGGCGCCGGTTCACTGCGAGCAGGTCGCTCTCTTCACTCGACACGATTCGCTTGGCCTGCTCCATCTGCGCTGCGGCGGCCGTAGCCTGCTTGAGCGTCTTGACCGCGTCCATCGCGGTCTGGTTGTGCTCAATGAGCAGCCTGTGCTCGGCAATCTTGTCGCGGAGGAAGGCCTGTTTTTCCTCTTCGGCCACAACGCCAGCCTCCGCTCGCCCGATGGCCTGATTGAGCCGTTCGCAGCGCGCGTCGAGTTCGCGCATGCGGGGTTCGAGCGCTGCGAGTTGCGCCTCATACCCATGTATCACCACGTCGTCCTCCTGCAACGACAACAACGCCTGCAGTTGCGTCAACACTACTCCCTCCGGGAATGGATGTTCATTTCGTACCTTCAATCCTGACGGCGAACACTGCGCCACTCGCGGCCGCCCACCGCCGCCAGTTCCTTCCGCAGCGCGATCTCGCGCCGCAACAAGTCCTGTTTGTCCTCTTCAGTCGCCAACGGCAGCATGCGTGCGTGCTCATCAATCCGCTCGCGCAACGCGCGCGCACGAAGCATCCGCACGGCGTCTACGATCGTGCGGCCGGGATCGACAATCGCGCCCGGTTCCGACCGAAGCGCTTCAACAACGTGGTTTTCGAGTTCACCAAGTTGATCGCCGAGCAACTCGGGAGTCGCTTCCGGCGAGGCCGCCAACGCCGCGAAAATCTGGGCGTAGACCGGGTCGCGGAATACGTGGGCCGTAGCCGTAGCGTCAGCGCCATCTACTCCAGGATCGCCTGATTCGTCGGTTTCGATGCGCGCAACGTCTTCGACAATTCGTTCGACCGTGTCGGGATGCAGCAGCATCACGCGAATCAGTTCTCGCTCTGCGGAACTCTCGGGTGCCGTCTCCACGTGTTCCAAAACGTGCGCGCGGAGCGGATCTGGTTCCGATCTGCGAATATGGCCCCGGTCGTCCGATTGCCCTCGACCTGCCGGAGAACCCGGCGCTGCAGTCCGTACACCACGGCGCCTGGGGACCATCTCGAGTTCACGCGCGAGCACGCTCCGTTCGATTCCGGCCGCCTCGGCCGTGCGCGCGAGATAGAGGTCGCGCGTGATCGGATCGGTTGTCGCACGTATGGTCGGCAGTAGCCGGTCCAGGGCCCGGCGCTTTCGCTGCAGGTCGCCGAACCATCCACCCCGTTCGAGGAGTTGCACCTTGCGATCGAATACGTCGAGCGCCTCTTCAAGGAGTTTTTCCATTGCCGCGCGTCCGTTGCGCGACACGAACGTATCGGGATCCTCGCCGTCGGGCAGCGTGACCATCCGCACCGACAGCCCGCGCGCCAGCAGTACGTCGGCCGCCCGGAAACTCGCCTTCTGTCCAGGTGTGTCGCTGTCGTACAGCAGGAACACTGAGGTCGTGCTCCGCGCCAGCAGGTCGGCCTGATCGTCGGTGAGTGCCGTTCCCATCGGCGCGACGACCTCTTCGAGCCCCGCCTCGACCAACCGTACGACGTCGAAGTACCCCTCGACAAGCACGACACGTTCGGCGCGCCGAATCGCGTGCCGCGCACCCGAGTAGTTGTAAAGCAGGCGCCCTTTCGAAAAAACGCTGCTCTCCGCGGAGTTGACGTACTTCGGTTCGCCGGGGCCGAGCAGACGCCCGCCGAATCCCACCGCGTGGGCCGAGGCGTCGAGGATCGGAAAAATCAGCCGGTCGCGGAACCGCGGGCGCGGCTCTTCATGCTCCTCGCGGCGAGAAAGCAGTCCCACGTCGAGTTGCCGCGCGTCGTCAAAGCCGAGACCGCTCAGGTAGGCACGCATCGATCCGATTTCAGGAGGTGCGAACCCGATTCCGAACTTCTCGGCCGTCGGCCGTGAAATATTGCGCCGCTCGAGATAGTCGCGCGCGCCTTTCCCCGCAGGGTTCTCCCACAGCATGGTCGAGAACCACGCCGCAGCAGTGGCAATCAGTTCCCAGAGCGGTTCACGCGGGTCGGGCCCCTCGCGCTTGCGCTGCACCTCGCGAACTTCGATTCCCGACTTCTCACCGACAAACTTCACCGCCTCCGGGAAACTCATCCCGAGCCGTTTCTGCACGAAGGTGAAGACTGACCCCTTCTCGTGGCAGACGAAGCAGTGATAGCCGCCTTTCGGCATCACCGAGAAATTCGGATTCGTGCCCTGATGAAACGGACACGGCCCACGAAAGACGGACCCGACCTTCTTGAGGCGCACGTGTTCGCCGATGATCGCGACGATGTCGGCGCCGGCCTGGACCTGGTCGACTACTTCTTCGGGGATCACCTGAACTCCGCCATGGTGACACCGGCGCCACCCTCGTTCCAGGCGCCAAGCCTGAACGAGGTCACGCGACTGTCGTCGCGGAGCAACTCGCCCACGCGCTCGCGCAAAGCCCCGGTGCCCTTTCCGTGGATGATGCGCAGTCCGGGCAGATCGGAGAGAATCGCCGCATCAACCGCGGCCTGCACCGCCCCGTCAATCTCGGAAATCCGCATTCCGCGAACGTCTACCTCGTGTTTTGCTTCGATGTCAGGAACCGAAGCGCCAGCGGAGCTCGCGACGCCCGATTCCCGCGACTCACTGCGCGGCGCAGCGATTCGACGCGCCGTCACAGCCGGCACGGTCGCCCGCACCGAACCGAGGGCGACAACGAGATTATCACCGCGCACTTCGATCACCCGAGCCGGCCGCGCACCGAACGCCGGAACGGCCACGTGGTCACCGACGCCAAGTGCGCCGATGTCTGCGACCGGCGCCGCGACGTCGTCCGTATCGGCGGAATCGAGTGCGGCCAGGGCTTCACGATCGGCGCCAAGCCGATGCTCCGCCGTGCGACGCGCTGCAGCGATCGCTTCGTCCACCGACGCGAACTCAGACGAAACGCCGCCTGAGAGCGGCACGCCCGTCCTGGCAGCCGCAGCGCGAACAGCGGCAACTGCGGCCTCGATTTCCTTCCGCGCGTCGAGCACGTACTTGCGGCTCGCTTCACGTGCCTCGCGCTCCAGTTCGCGTTCGCGGATGCGGGCCTCTCGTTCGCGCTCAGTGACACGCTCCGCGCGCGCTGCGTAGCTCGCCTCGCGATCCAATGCGTCGCGCTCGCGCTCATCCAGGTCGCGCTGGCGACGTTCGAGGTCCTCGATCAACGCGGCCGCATTTCGTTCCGCCTCGGGCACGCGCTGTTCAGCCCGCGCGAGGATGTCAGCCGGCATATGCAGTCGCCGCGCAATGCTGAGTCCGTACGACCGCCCGGGGATCCCCTTCTGCAACCGGTACGTTGGCGCAAGCGCAGCTTCGTCGAAGTGGAGCGAAGCGTTCACAACTCCGGTCGTCTCATGCGCGAGTTCCTTGAGCGCACCCAGATGCGTCGTGGCCACGGTAATCGTGCCGCGCGCCGTCAGCGCTTCGAGAATAGCCGCACCGAGCGCCGCGCCCTCGTTGGGGTCCGTGCCGGATCCCAGTTCATCGGCGAGCACGAGCGAATACGGCGTCGCATGTTCGATGATCTCAATGAGGTTGCGCACGTGACCACTGAACGTCGAGAGCGATGCCTCAATTGACTGTTCATCTCCGATGTCGGCGAAGACGCGATCGTAGAGCGGAAGCCTCGAGCCGGCCGCAACCGTGGGCGGCACGCCAGCCTGCGCCATCAGCGACAATAGCGCGACTGCCTTGAGCAGGACCGTCTTGCCACCGGTGTTTGGACCGCTCACGAGAAGCGTACGCTCGCCGGAGTCGAGCGAGAGCGTGAACGGAACCACCGCCTCGGGGTTCTGCACGACGAGAAGCGGATGGCGCCCGTCGATGACCGACATCCCGTCGTCCGGGCTCCCGAAGCTGGCCGCCGCGCAGCGGTTCCGTTGGGCGAACCGAGCACGCGCGACAAGGGAATCAAGATCAATGAGCGCGTCGAAGGACGCGCTGATCGCCTCGACGTCCGGACGCAACTGATCGGTTGCATCGCGCAACACGCGCTCCACTTCGCGCGATTCATCAATCTCAAGCTCACGAATCCGGTTTCCGAATTCGACGGCAGCGGGCGGCTCCACGAACACCGTCGCACCGGTAGCCGAGGTGTCGTGCACGATGCCGCCAACCACGACACGTCCCTCTCGCCGAACAGGGATCACCCAGCGTCCGTTCCGCATGGTGACGGAACCGTCATCAACCCGGTGATGCGGCTCGAGTCGAGCAATCTGTTTTTCGAGGAGTCGAATGAGCTCGGCTTCGGCGCCGCGGAGGTGGCGGCGCAACTTGCGAAGCTCTGGCGACGCCGAGTCGCGAACGACGCCATCTTCGTCCACTACCCGATCGAGTGCACTTTCCCGATCCGCATCTGAAATGAGCGCCCCACGGTGGCGAGACAGGGCCGACACGTCGGTACCGCGATTCGCTGCTGAGTCGAGTGCGCCACCCTGAATGCGCGACGCTGCGAGCAGGGTGATCGCATCCCTGAGGTCCGGTGCGTTCCACACACTTCCGGGGACGGCCAGTCGTGAGATCGCGGCGGACATCGGCGGGATCGGCTGTGACGGCCACGGCTCCTCACCGCCAATCACAGCGCGCATTTCGTTCACCCGAGCGTGCTCGGCTTCGATCGCTGCGCGCGCGTCAACGTCGCCGGGATGCACTGCTCGTGGCGTGAGCGACCGCGCGCGGTCGGCACCCAACGAAGTGGACGCATGCCCCGCTACTGCGTCGAGCACCGAGGCGAATCCCAGTGCGGCCAGCGTTCGCAAGTCGGCCGCTTCGTGCCCCCTCTCATGCAAAAACCCGACCGGGCGATCTGAATCGCTCGTTCGGGTCTCTGGGTCCTGAGTTACTACCGGGCTCACGCTTCCGATCCCAGCTCCGTTCGGGGTGCAGCCGTCACTAGGTGGACCGTGTACGGCGATTCTTCCGCATCGCGGCGTTCAATTTCCGCTTACGGCGTTCGCTTGGCTTCTCGTAATGACGATTCTTCCTGAGGTCCGAAAGAATTCCCGCCTTCTCACACTTCTTCTTGAAGCGCTTGAGTGCGCGTTCGAAGTTTTCGTCCTCGTGAATGATGACTTCCGACAAACTGGTATTCCCCCTTGGGTGGCGCTATCCGCGCTGGCTGAGAGCCACGAAAGATAGACTATTGAGCGCAGGGATATCAAGGCGTATGTAGTGAGGAGGTTGAGTGAAGGGTGAGGAGGAGGTCAGGGGTGAGGCCACGCACCCTAACTCCTCACCCCCCAGCGCCATGACATCCGCCCGGACCAACTCCGCGACATACGCCGCGTGCCGGTAGGCCGCGTGCCGGTAGGCCGCGTGCCGGTAGGCCGCGTGCCGGTAGGGCCGGTACGCCGCCAATCGCCAGATCGGATCCCCTGTCAGCTCCACCGGCTGACTTTCGCTCCATCGCGTGAGATCGGGGTCATCGCCGAAATATTGCTCACGTTACCGTTTTCTCCTCCCTCCTCACTCATCACGTACACCTCACGCATCACTCCCCCACCTCACTAATATTCTCCCATGACCCATCAACCGCTCCCCATCCAGCGCGGTTTCGGTGAGACGCTACGCCGCGACCTCTGGTGGGTGTCCCCACTAATCGTCTTTCTCTCGTTCAGCGCGTTTCTGGTGTATGGCACCTGGGCCGCGTTTCAGAACGCGTACTACACGTACGGGCCGTACCTCTCACCCTTTTATTCGCCTGAGATCTGGGGCGATTCGCACTGGGCGCTTCTCGGCCCGAAGCCGGGGTGGTGGCCGACCTACGTTCCGTTCTCGCCGGCCCTGCTGATCCTGCCAATTCCCGGCCTCTTCCGCTTCACCTGCTACTACTATCGGGGCGCATACTACAAGGGTTTCTGGGCCGATCCGGCCAACTGCGCAGTCGGTGAAGCACGCAAAGTGTACCGCGGCGAAAAGCCGATGCCCAATGCGCTGCAGAACCTGCACCGCTATTCGATGTACTTGGTGCTGGTCGTCATGGCGTTTCTCGCGTACGACGCGTGGGAGGCCTTCTGGTGGCTCGACATGGGCGGCAACGTGCACTTCGGCGCCGGCCTCGGCACCGTGATCATGTGGGCGAACCTCGTTCTGCTTTCCGGATACACATTCGGATGTCACTCGGTCCGTCACATCGTCGGCGGATTCAAGGACCGCTTGAGCGGGCAACCGATCCGTGCCGCCTGCTACTCGGGATGCTCGAGGCTCAACGCGAAACACGGTAGTTGGGCTCGATGGTCCATGTTCAGCGTCGGATTCACCGACATCTACATCCGCCTTTGCGCGATGGGATACATCACCGACTGGAGAATCTTCTAAATGACCGGTGAGTATGAAACCGTCGAGCACGACGTCCTCGTCATTGGCGCGGGTGGCGCAGGATTGCGCGCAGCAATCGAAGCCGCGTCAACGGGTGTCCGAGTCGGACTCGTGTGCAAGTCGCTGCTCGGCAAGGCGCATACGGTAATGGCCGAAGGCGGCGTGGCGGCCGCTATGGGCAACGTCGACGACCGTGACGACTGGAAGGTGCATTTCGCCGATACCATGCGCGGCGGCCAATACATCAACAACTGGCGCATGGCCGAACTGCACGCCAGGGAAGCGGGCGCGCGCGTCAACGAACTCGAGGCGTGGGGCGCACTGTTCGACCGCACCCCCGACGGCCGGATTCTTCAGCGCAACTTTGGCGGCCACAAGTATCCGCGCCTCGCGCACGTCGGCGACCGGACCGGACTCGAGATGATCCGCACGCTGCAGGATCATGGAATCCATCAGGGCATCGACATCCATATGGAAGTCACGATCGTCGCGCTGCTCACCGACGGTGGCCGCGTGTGCGGCGCGTTCGGCTACGACCGTGAGCGCGGCCGCTTTCACGTGTACAAGGCCGCTGCGGTCGTGATGGCAACAGGCGGAATCGGCCGCGCATTCAAGATCACGTCGAACTCGTGGGAGTACACAGGCGATGGTCACGCGCTGGCGTACGACGCCGGGGCCGCGCTGCAGGACATGGAGTTCGTCCAGTTCCACCCAACCGGAATGATCTGGCCGCCGTCGGTGCGCGGCATCCTCGTCACCGAAGGCGTTCGCGGCGAAGGCGGCATCCTCAAGAACAATCAGGGCAAGCGGTTCATGTTCGACAACATCCCCGACAACTACAAGTCGTCCACGGCGGACAATCTCGAAGAGGGATGGAAATACGTTACCGGCGACAAGAACTCGCGCCGTCCTCCCGAACTCCTGACGCGTGATCACGTAGCGCGAATGATCATGCGCGAAGTGAAGGAAGGCCGCGGCTCACCGCATGGTGGCGTTTTTCTCGACATCGCGTGGATCAAGGAACACATCCCGAACGCGGCGGAGCACATCAAGCGCAAGCTGCCGTCCATGTACCACCAGTTCATGCAGCTGGCGGGCATTGATATCACGAAGGAAGCGATGGAGATCGGGCCGACCACGCACTACGTGATGGGCGGGATTCGCGTGGACGGCGACACGCAGATGTCGACGGTCCCGGGGCTGTTCGCTTGCGGCGAGGTGGCGGCGGGACTCCACGGGGCCAACCGACTCGGCGGCAACTCGCTCTCCGATCTCATCGTGTTTGGCCAGCGGGCGGGTGAACACGCGGCGAAGTTCGCAAAGGCCAACAAGAAGTACACGATCGATCCTGCACAGGCCGACAACGCCGCGCGCGCTGCGCTGGCACCGTTCGATCGCACGACCACAGCCGACGGACCGTTCCAGGTGCAGGAAGCGCTGCAGGAAACGATGCACGCCAACGTCGGGATCGTACGCAACGACGCCGACTTGCGATCGGCGCTCGCTACGATCAACACCCTGCGGGAAAAGGCGGCGAACGTCGCCGTTCGCGGCAACCGCAACTACAACCCGGGTTGGAACACCGCACTCGACCTGCCGAGCCTTCTCACCGTTTCTGAAGCGTTGACGCGCGCCGCCATCGCGCGCGAGGAAAGTCGCGGCGGACATTTCCGTGAAGACAAGCCCGACAAGGATCCCGCGTTCGGCACGTTCAACTTCGTCATCACCAAGGGCGCCGACGGTGAGATGCAGCTGAAGCGTGAACAGATTCCGGAGATGCCTGCCAACCTGAAGGCGATCATCGAGGAGAACAAGTAATGGACGCCAGTTCTGCGCTCCCGACCGAAAACACCCGCGAACAGACTTTCCGTTTGTGGCGTGGCGAGCGCGACGAAGGCGAGTTCCAGGATTTCAAGGCGACGGTTACGGATGGAATGGTCGTGCTCGACGTCGTGCTGCAGATCCAGGCCGAGCAGGCCAATGACCTGGCGTGCCGCTGGAACTGCAAGGCCGGCAAGTGCGGCTCTTGCTCGGCCGAGGTCAACGGCAAGCCGAAACTGATGTGCATGACGCGCCTCGACCAGCTCCCCGCCAACGAGCCAGTCACTGTGGAACCGATGCGTGCGTTTCCGCACGTGAAGGACCTCGTCACCGACGTGTCGTGGAACTTCGAACAGAAGATGAAGGTCGCCAAGTTCCAGCCCCGCGCGCCCGACGCGCCGGATGGCACGTGGCGCATGCAGCAGGCCGACGTCGACCGAGTGCAGGAATTCCGGAAATGCATCGAGTGCTTCCTCTGCCAGGACGTGTGCCACGTCCTGCGCGATCACCACAAGCACGACGAATTCATCGGACCGCGGTTCATCACGTATGTCGCAGCGCTCGAAATGCACCCGCTCGACACCGCCGATCGCATCCCGGCTCTGAAGGAAGAGCACGGCGTCGGCTTCTGCAACATCACCAAGTGTTGTACTGAGGTGTGCCCGGAACACATCCAGATAACCGACAACGCGATCATTCCGCTCAAGGAGCGGGTGGTTGATCAGTTTTACGACCCGGTCGGCAAGCTCGTGAAGATTTTCAGCCGCCGTTCAACGAACACATAGCATTCGGAGGAGATTCGACGTGTTGAGGCGCTTTGCTCTCATCCCCCTATTGACCTTCGCCGTCACCGCCTGTTCGTCGGGGTCCGACGCGGCCAATGCGTCGAACGGCGCGGCCAACGCCGTCGATACCACTGCTGCACTGCGTGCCGTCGCGCGCGCGGGCGGGCGGGTCTCCCTCGACTCGGCGACTACGTTCGAGGCGCAGACTCGCGATCCCGTGTTGTCGTCGGTGGTCAAGCCCGGCGACATTATCGAGGGCGCCGTGACGGTCCCGGTGTTTACGGCGGAGGGAAACATCGTGATAGACGCACTGTCGCCGTTGAAGCTGCGCGTGGTGCGCATTGAGCGCCGCTCCGACCCGGCCGCTACGTCCGGACGTGTGGAGTTCGCAGTCGATTCGCTCGTGATGCGCGACCGAACGATTGCGCTGAGCGCGACGGTTGGCCCTGTTGCCAGTGTGGTCATGGCGAACGGTATCGTTCTGGTTGACCGCGGCACGAGATTCACCGTCACGCTCACGAAGCGCCTCTCGATAGTGCAGCCAAAGTACGACTGAAACGTACGACTGAAACGTACGACTGATCTGCTGCTATCCGGGTGGCCACGTCATCTTGCGCCCGCCGAGCAGGTGCAAGTGCAGGTGGAACACCGTCTGGTTGCCGTCGGCGTTGGTGTTGATCGCCACGCGATAGCCGCTCGCCGCCACCCCCTCCTGCTCCGCCACCTCGCGCGTCATCGCGAACAGCGCCGCGGCGATCGCCGGGTCGTCGAGTTGATTCAGCGATTCTACGTGTTTGCGGGGAATGATCAGTACGTGCGTCGGCGCATGGGGACCGATGTCCCGAAAGGCCAGGCAATGTTCCGACTCAGCAACGATCGCCGCAGGGATCTCGCCGGCCACGATCTTGCAGAAAAGACACGACGAAGTCATTCGGGTACTCCGGCGATAAGAGACTTGACGATTCCGAGCGCCGCGACGGCAGCCGTTTCAAAACGAAGAACACTCTTCCCTATTGACGCCGACTTGAATCCCGCGGCGACAAACGCATCGAGTTCGTCCTGTTCGATTCCCCCCTCCGGTCCCACGACGATTACGACCGGATGCATCGCGAACGCATCGTCGTTTTCGGTCGGCGCGTAACCTCCACCAACTGTCGCGCGCAGATCCATCGTAGCCAGCGGCGTTCCCCCGCCGTCGAGCACGATACGCACTCCGTCGGGCGCGGCCGCGATGGCCCGCTCGACCGTGGCCTCCGGGAAGATTGTCGGGCGCCACGTACTTCCTGACTGTTCGATCGCCCCCGTCATCCGCGCCGCGACTTTCTGCGTGAACATCGGGCCCTCGCCGCGCGATGCCACGCTTCGCGAACGCCGGAACTGCACCGGGCGCCAGCTCGCCGCGCCCAGTTCGGCCGTTTTCTCCGCCAGCCAAAGCATTCGCTCCTTGTCTGCAACCGGCAGGATCAGATGCACCGGCCTCGGCGCAGCTTCTGTCAACGCAGACGCCACATCGACTGTCGCGTTCCGTTTTGCCAGTCGAATCAGGACGCCTTCACCCCGCGTCCCCTGACCGTCGAGCAGAGCAACGGGAGTGCCAACAGTCAGCCGGCGAACCCGCATGTGGTGCGCGGCATCTTCGCCGAGCGTGACCTGCTGCCCGGCCGCGAATGGCTCAGCACTGAAAAATGTTGGCCTACTCACACCTCACTCCTCACGTCCCCCTCACTCTTCACATCCCCACCACTCTTCACGTCTTCCTCACTCTTCACCCGCGCTCCTCGCTCGAGCGCACAACTCCACCACTCCCCTTCAGAACACTCGCCGCGCACACCCCACCCGCGTGTCGTGAATTCGTCGAGCATTGCTTCGCGTTCACTCGTCAGCATGCCGCTGAAGATGGCGACTCCGTTCGGTGCGAGCGAGTCTTCGATGGTCGGCAGCAGTTGCCGGATCACTGACGACACAATGTTCGCGAAAACGACGCGCACCGGCGCACGCAGCGCCACGAGTGGCAGCAGCAGCACAGCATCGCCCTCAATGACGGTAACGATCGCTCCTGCACCGTTCGCGGCAACGTTCTCTTCGGCATTCCCGATCGCGTCCGGATCGCTCTCGATCGCAATGACGCGCGCAGCGCCGAGCGTGGCGGCGGCAATGGCCAGCACGGCGCTTCCCGCCCCGAGATCGGCGACTGTATCGCCGGGGCGAATCACGTCCTGCATGAGCAGCAGCACGCCCCGTGTCGTCGCGTGGTCGCCGGTACCAAATGCCATTGCCGGTTCGATCACGATGCGCCGTTCTGGAAGAAAGGCATCGGCGAGCCACGGCGGCGTAACCGTGAGCAGTCCAACCGTGTGTGCGCGAATCTGTGAGCGCCACGCCGTGGACCAGTCCACAACTCTCGCTTCGCTCGTCGCTACGACCGCACCGGGATCGGCAGCCAACGCGGCGGCCGCCAGTGCGTTCGCGGCGTCGGTGTTGGCGACGTGCGTGAGCAACTCACCTGCGGATTCTTCGAGCGCCTCGGCGCCCGCGGCGAAAAGCGCCGCCGCTACGGCGTCCGATCGTCCGGCGCCGGGCCGAATGCTGACGCGCACGCTGGCTGGGACCGTCATCGGCTAGCCAAGGTCGCGTTCGAGCGGGGGCGCGTTCAAGCCAGGGTCTCGGCCCTATCGGGGAATCGGATGAACGCGAATGGAATGGATCCGGCGGATTCACTCGGTGCCGGAACAGGCAACGGAGGGGAGCCGAAAGCGAGCGTTCCCTGCGCGTAGCGAGCGACCCGCAGCAGTACCGCGGGGCGCGAAGCGTGTAAGCGCGAGGAACGCGAGCGGCCGGACTCCCCGACGGAGCCAACGTACGCAGCTGAATTCGAGGTGCCCGACACGCCGAGCGAGCCAGCGAACGGACGCGTCACGCGCCCAGCGCTTCCTTCATTGACTGCCAAAACCCTTTCTCGCGCTTCTCCGGCGGCGGCGCGAGCACGCGCGCCAATTCTTCAACCGCGGCTTGCTCGTCTTTCGACAGTTCTTTTGGAATCCACACCTGGACGCGCACGTGCAGGTCACCTGTGCCACCGGCATTCACGCGAGGGAGGCCGCGGCCGCGCAACTGGAATAACTGTCCGCTTTGTGTACCAGGCGGCACGCGCAGCGACATCGGCCCGAGTACTCCCGGAACTTCAACGTCGGCGCCCTTCACAGCCTGAGGAAACGAGACCAGAACCTCCGTGAACAGATCTTCGCCATCGCGCTCGAACCGGTCGTCCTCACCCACGTCGAACATCACGAGGACATCGCCGCGCGGACCGCCCCGCACTCCGGCATTTCCTACGCCGCGCAAGTGCATGTACTGGCCCGTCGCTACGCCCGCCGGTACTTCAATAGGAAGCGAATGCTCGCCGCGCTGACGTCCTTCTCCGCGGCACGACTTGCAAGGCGACGAAATCATCACGCCCTCTCCGCTGCACGTCGGGCACGGCGCAACGCTCACGAACTGTCCGAAGAACGAACGCTGAGCGCGCCGAACTTCGCCGGCGCCCGCGCACGTTGTGCACCGCTTTGGCCGGGTGCCGCTCTCTGCTCCAGAACCCCCGCAGCGGTCGCACGGATCCAGCAGCTTGATCTTCACCGTCTTCGACACACCCGTCGCCACTTCGGCGAGCGAGAGCATCAGATCAACCTTTACGTCGGCGCCGCCACGTGGGCCCGCAGGCTGGCGTCCGCCGCCACCCGCTTGTCCGAACAGGTCGCCGAGCCCGAAGTCGCGCATGAAAATGTTGAGCGCCTCGGACAAATCCACGTGATGGAAGCCGCCAGCTCCGCCGGCGGCGCCTCGCAGCCCGGCCTCGCCGTACCGATCGTACGCGGCGCGCTTCTGCGGATTGCGCAGCACGTCGTACGCTTCAGTGAGCGCCTTGAACTTGTCTTCGGATTCCTTCGAGCCGTTGTTCTTGTCGGGATGATGCTGCATCGCCAGGCGGCGATACGACTGTTTGATATCATCATCCGACGCCGTTCGGGGGATAGCCAGCGTCGTGTAGTAATCAGCCATCGAGGAGATCCGTCACCAGCGAAGAAGTGTGGGAAACGAGCGAGATCACCTTTTCGTACGGCATCCGCGTTGGTCCAATCACGCCGATGACCCCGGTGAGGCCTCCCGCAGTGTATTCGGCGGTCACAACTGTGAGTCCGCCGGGGAGCGACGCTCCGTTCTCAGCGCCGATCGTGATCTGCACGCCACCGGCCGCAGGCCGCGCGCGCAGCAACTGCGCGAGTTCGGTGCGCGTTTCGGTCAACTCCAGAAGCCGTCGCATGCGATCGGCATTACTGAACTCGGGCTGATCGGCAAGCACAGAGGCTTGCCCCAGGACGACCGCTTCGCCGTCGGACGCTGTCGGCACGTCGAACAACGCCTCCCCTTCCTGCAGGAAGATGTTCAAGAGATCGCGCGACCCTGTTGTCTTGGCCGAATCGCGGAGCCGCGAACTGAGCGATGTGCGAATTTCCGCGAGCGTCAGTCCTGCCAGGCGGTCGTTCAGCACCGATTTGACCTCAGCGAGCGCATCGTCGCCGATCCGGCCGTTGACTTCTAATGAAGATCGTGCGCACCGCTCCGCCGAGCAGAGACAGCACCACCATCAGGCGCTCAGCAGAAAGCCGCACGAGTTCGAGGCGCGCGAGAACTGACTCGTCGAGCCGCGGGCCGAGCGCCACGCCGAGCTCCTGAGCGAGCACGCCGAGACTCTGCGCGGCGCGGCGGAGAATGCTCTCGATGGTCGCAGTGCCCTGCCCGATTTCCACCTTGAGCCGGTCGCGCTCAGACGCGTTGAGCGGCGTGACCGCCATGAGCTGATCGACGTACACCCGGTACGCCTTCTCCGTCGGGATTCGCCCGGCAGACGTATGCGGGTGAAACAGAAATCCCTTTTCCTCCAGGTCGCTCATCGTGTTCCGCACGGTCGCCGCCGACACGCCGAGCGCAAACCGTCGCGAAACAGTGCGCGAGCCGGCAGGCTCAGCCGTTTCGACGTACGAGCGGATGACGGCTGCGAGGACCTGTCGCTCGCGGGTGTTGAGTTCAACCGGTGGCATTGGGCGAATTCTAACTATGCGAGAGGGGCGTGTGACGAGTGAGGTGGAAGCGAAGTGTGAGGAGTGAGGAGAGTACCGCGCCTGCTGCTACTCAGGATCGAGTGAGGCAACCAACGCATCCAGGCGCAGCCATCCTTCCGCAGTAAGGCGCGTACGCGTGCCGCTGTGCGTGCCGCTGTGCGTGCCGCTGTGCGTGCCGCTGCGCGCTGCCCAGCCCTCGGCTACCCACCGGGCGGTCCGCGCCGCATTCGCCGGCAACGCGAGCTCGGCGCCAATGTCCGTCCGAAGCCCCAGATACAGCGACTCGGCGGCGTGCTGACCGGCGTCGAGGTCTTCGGTACCTCCGGCTCCATCGGATCCAGCCCCAAGCGCGGCTTCCCACAGCGCGTAGGCCGCCACGTTCCACCTTCGCGACGAGCCGTCAAACGAGTGAGCCGACGGCCCCAGGCCGATGTACGGCACCCGCTTCCAGTACGCCGAGTTGTGGCGGCTTCGTTTGCCAGGGCGGGCGTAGCTCGAAACCTCGTAATGCTCGAAACCGGCCCCAGTGAGCGTCGCGTGGGCCGCGAGAAACTCCTCGGCCGCGTTTTCGTCGGTTTGGGGCACTTCCGTGCCGCGAGCGGTCCATCTCCCAAGCGGCGTTCGTGGCTCCACCGTGAGTCCATAGACCGAGATGTGGTCGGGCTCGAGTTCGATGGCTCTCTGGAGGTCCGCCGCCCAATCGCGGCCGAGCCGGGCCGGGAGAGCGTAGATCAAATCGACCGATATATCGGCAAATCCGGCGGCTCGGGCGGTTCGAAACGCCTCAGAGGACGCCGCTGCCGTGTGGGTCCGGTGCATCCACGCTAACGCAGCATCGGAAAAGGACTGGACCCCCATCGAAAGCCGGTTTACCCCAGCTTCGCGCCACGAGTCCGCTGCTGCCGCCGTCACGTCCTCCGGGTTGACCTCGAGAGTGACTTCGGCCCCCTTGGCCAACCTGAGCCCGGCTTCGGTGAGCGTGCTGATCAGTCCCTTTACACCAGCCGGTCCGAGCTTGCTGGGAGTCCCGCCTCCGAAATACAGGGTTTCCACATCGGTCAGACCAGCCGACCGTGTCCGTCTGCCAAACTCAGTGCCAACGGATGCAGCGAACCGCTCCGATGGGACGTCGCGGCGGACGGCAATCGAGAAGTCGCAGTAGCTGCAGCGCCTGCTGCAGAACGGGACGTGGACATAAGCGTGGCGATACAGAGCAGCGTGGCCAGTCATCGGCTACTCGGCCGGCTCTCTCGTGGCTGGAAAAGGGCAGATTCGGCAGTTGAGAATGCATTAAAGTAGATTCTCAAACGCTTATGCCACAGTGCGATACGAGATGTCTCTAGAATATACATTATCGCTGCAGTGTACTTGATATTGCGACCGGAAAGCCAGCCGTTCACGGACGGCTTGGGCCTCCCCCAGGCCGATTTACCGTAACCACCAGGGCCGGCTTGGTCGAACGATATCCGCCCCACGTCGCCCGATGCGGCAACCGCCACCAGGCCAAGTAGCTCAAGCTTGGCGACCGACCCCAGGACATCGCGAATGGCTACGCCGGTTACTGCCGATATGGCGTCCACCGACATCGCCCCGCCCTGCAAAGCATCCCAGACCTCGGCTTCCGCTGCGCCCAGCTCCGGCCTCGCTGCGGGCGCTTTTGACACGCCAAAGAGGGCAAGGGCGTCGTCCACCGATGCGATAACGTGGGCTCCGTCCCGCAGGAGCGTGTTGGATCCCGCCGCCCTCGGGGCATCGATTGGACCCGGAACAGCAGCCACCAGCCGGCCCAACTCGAGCGCCTGGGAAGCGGTATTGAGGGCCCCTGATTTATGCCCGGCCTCAACCACAATTGTGAGCCGGGCGAGAGCCGCAATGATCCGATTTCGGCGGGGGAAACACCCCTTGAATGCCCTTCGGCCCGGCTCGCTCTCCGACAGCACGAGCCCGGACGCAGCCACCGCCCGGTGAAGCGCACTGTTGGCGGCGGGATACGGGACGTCCACGCCTGTCCCGAGCACCGCGATCGTCTCCCCGCTAGCCGCCAGAGCCCCCTGATGAGCCGCAGTGTCGATTCCCCGTGCCATTCCCGACACTACCACCGCACCGGCCTGACTGAACGCCTTTCCGAGGGCGAGGGCCACCCGGATGCCGTACGACGAGGCCTCCCGGGTCCCCACGATGGCCACTATCCCGTTGGTTGAGCGGGCCAGGAGGTCAGGATCCCCCATTCCGTACAGCTGGGCCGGCGGAGAATCGAGGTCATTGAGGGAGCCGGGATAGCAACGCGCCGTGCGCGATACCCGAAACCCCTTCGCGCCGCCCGCGCTGCGCGTCACCCACCCGCCTTCTTGAGCTCGAGGAGGCGTGTCCAGATGGTGGCGTTGAGCGTGTCGAGGCCCAGCCGCCCAGCCGCCGATATCGAGAAGACGGCGAACGCCCCCTCGGTCTCGATTTCCGGCGTGTAGTCCTCTCCCATGAGGTCGAGCTTGGTGAAAACGACGCAGTGCGGCCGTAACGCCAGCTCGGGCGAGTAAAGCCGTATCTCTTCGCGCAGCTTGGCATACTCGTCCTGCCAGTCCATCGCGTCGATCGGGATGAGGAACGCGAGCAGGCGCGTGCGCTCGATGTGCCTCAGAAACTTGAGGCCGAGTCCCTTCCCCTCGTGCGCGCCTTCAATGATGCCCGGAATGTCGGCAACGACGAACGTGCGCGAATCGGAGAGCTTCACCACGCCGAGGTTTGGCGCGAGCGTGGTGAACGGATAGTCGGCGATCTTCGGGCGGGCCGCGCTGATGACGGAGAGCAGCGTGCTCTTCCCCGCGTTCGGCTGGCCGACGAGGCCGACGTCCGCGATGAGCTTGAGTTCGAGCTCGACGTTTCGCACCTGGCCTTCTTCGCCCGGCTGCCACTCACGCGGCGCCTGATGCGTGGCTGTAACGAAGAACGAGTTTCCCTTTCCGCCGCGGCCGCCCTTGGCCACGACGATCTCTTCGCCGTTCTCGACCAGTTCACCGATGATCTCGCCGGTGTCGGCGTCCTTGATGACCGTTCCGGGCGGCACCGGGAGCGTGATTGACCCACCCGAACGGCCGCTCTTGTTCGACCCCATCCCGTGCTCGCCACGCTCGGCTTCCCACTTTTCGCGATACGTGTAATCGAGGAGCGTCGAGAGATTGTTGTCGGCGCGGATCATGATATCGCCGCCCCGCCCGCCTTCGCCCCCATCGGGCCCGCCGAGTGGCGTGCGCCATTCGCGGCGGAATGACGTGCAGCCTGAACCGCCGGTGCCGGCCGCAAGCTGGACTTTCACGAGATCGATAAACATCAGTAACTCACCCCGCTCACGCGGTTCCGAAGATTCAGAAGATTCACACGGTTCCGAAGATTCACGCTGCTCACTTTCCCTTAACCCGCTCCCAGAGCAGGCGCGCCCGCGTCATTGCGTCGTCGGGCACCAGGTCCCTCAGCACGCCAAGCGCCGCGCCGATCACGTCGTCGGCCACGCCAGCGTTCCGCGCGCCGATGAGGTGTGACTGAAGTTGCCGGTCCTGGGCCGCGGCCGCGCACGCCGCCACAATGCAGAGTTCGCGCCGCGCCAAGTCCAATCCCGGACGTGAAAGGACCTTGCCGTACCCCTCCACGATCATCCACTCGTCGAGCAGCGGATGTAGCCGCCGGATGTTTCCACGAAGCTTATCGTAGGATGCACCATAAACCACCTCGCACGTCTCCGCGCCCCGCATCCTCCACTCAAAGGAGTGCGCGTATGTCTCTTCCTCGGCCGCCTCACCCCTCACTCCTCGCCGTTCCTCCTCACCCCTCACTCCTCGCTTCCTCCTCACTCCTGGCTCACCCACCTCACTCAGCCTCCTCCATTCCCGTGCCGCGTTGAGCGCCCGCGGAAACCCTGCAAAGAGATACGACTGCAACACCAGCTCCTCTATCCACTGGTCCGCGACCCCTGCATCGGCGCACTCCGCCAGCCCCTCGCGAACCGACTCCTCCGACCCCGCAGTTATCCGTGCCGACAGGCGCACAAGCGCCGCAGTCGCCGCGTCGAACGTGACTGGCGGCACGCTGTCGATTCTACCGGCTTCGTCGTGCTCTGGCGGCATCGAAACCTTTCGTATGGGTACGGTTTATTGCTTGAAGGGAGCGCAGCCGTCACGCCTTGAACGGCCCGCGCTGCACTACGCTAAATTATCGCTCTTGTTGAGCAACGTCCTATTGAGGAGCATATGTACAAGCGCGCCCTGACCCTGATTCTTGCCTTCAGCATTGTCGCCTGTGGCGGCGATTCGCCTCAGCCCGCCAATACCGCCGCAGGTCCCTCGGCCTCGCTATCACCGGATGAGTACCGAAAAGCTCAGCTGGCGTTCGCCGATTCCGTGCTCAACGCGAGCACGTCTACGGGAGACGTCGTGAAGCGGATGGGCAAGGAATTCGAAGTGGGCTCGGTACAGCTCCGCGACTCGCTCGGCGTGCTGGCCGGCAAAACCGGCTGCTACCTGAAGGGACGCGAAAGCGACCCGTACCTCGCCGGCACCGTGAGCTTTTACGTCTTCATGAGCGTGGTGGGAACGAACATCATTCGCGTTCAGGAGGACGCCACCACGTGGACGTCCGCCGCGGGGAACCTGGTGAACTCCTGCATTAACGTCGCGGCCAGGGAGTGGAGCTTTGAAGTGTCGTTCGGGAAGCCCGCTCAGTACATCACGCAGGTGCAGTTCAAGTAGATCGCGCCGGTCAGCTAACGCGCCCGACCTCCTCGCCGCGCGTGTTTCGAATCAGCGTCGAGGCCCATTCGGCGAGCCGCGGCGGAAGATCCGGCGGCAGCGCGCCAACGCGTTGCAGCGCCTCGAGCAACGCCACGTGCTGCGCGCGACTGGCGCCGTCCTCCACCTTGATCGCGACGCCGAGTCCCATCTCCGGCACGGCTGCGCAATGCACGCCCTCGGCGCCGACCTTCGAGATGATGCGTCCCTTCGTTTCCTCGATCATCGTTGTGTCGAACCGATCGGTACCGCCAAGGAGATGCGGCTGTGCGCGAATCGCAGCCGCAGTGCGAGCCGGCCACTCGTCGCCAGCCGCAACGGCGAATCCCCATCGCGCGTAGGCACGCGCCATCCGATCGAGAGGAAGCGCCATTACGGTCACGCCGCAGCCGTCCACGCCGAGCGGCATGTCATCGATGGAGACGCCGGTCCACGACGCTATTTCGGCAAGGCACGAACGCTGCACGGCGTGATCGGAGCGCTCGTATCCTGCGAACGACCAACCTGCAGTGAACGCGCGGGCGAGCATGGCGGCGTGCTTGCCGGAGCAGTTGTTGTGGAGCCGCGAGTATGCGATTCCCAACGTGCGCGCCTGCTTCACGCCACGCACCGAAAACGGCTCGTGAGGCCCGCACGCGAGGTCGCCTTCTTCGAGTCCAATCGAGTCCAGCATCTTCGCGGCGACGGCCACGTGCTCGGGCTCGCCCCCGTGCGATGCGCACGCCAGCGCCAATTGCTCGTCGCCCCAGCCAAGCTGATCGAAGCCGCCGCTCGATAGAAAAGGCAGCACCTGAAACGGCTTGGCGCAGGAACGCCACATGGTGACACGCGATGAATCGCGGGCCCTGACCACGATGCTGCCGTCGGACGTAACGACGGCTGCGTGAACACGGTGGCGCGATTCGGTCGCGTCGCCACGCGTGACCTCCACGTCGAGCGAAAGCTCCAACGGAGTGACGCTCACAGTCAGCGCTTTTCGGTGTGGCGATCGAATGCGGCGATGACTTCGGCCGGGGCCACCGTGGCGGCGCCGCTCTTTCCGACTTCCACCCCAGCCGCAAAGTTTGCGATGACCGCTGCCTCAAGAAGCGCTGCGGTGCGCACGGCAAGAGTGCCCGTTTGTGTCCAATCGCCGGCGGCGAGTATTGCCGCCAGGTACGCAGTGACCGTGTCACCGGCGCCAACTACGTCGTAGACCTCGCGCGCCGTCGTCGGAATGCGATGCGTCACTTGCTCACCGCGCACCGCGATCGCCATTCCGCGTTCGCCGAGCGTGAGCAGAAGCGCATCGACCTCGAGCCCATCAACCTGCGCGAGCAGCGCCGCGTCATCGTCGACATTCGCCGAAGGCCCAAGCGCCGATTCGAGTTCACGGCGATTCGGCTTGAACACTGTCGCGCGCCCAAAGGCAAAAAAGCTGCGGTACTTCGGGTCAACGACGATGGGAATCCCGCGCTTGTGGGCGGCGTCAATCGCACGCTCAATGACGAGCGGCGCGAGCACGCCTTTGTTGTAGTCCTCGAGTATGAGCGCGTCGGCAGTGGCAATGGCTGCTACCGCTGCTTTGGCAAGGCGCTTCACTTCGGCGCCGACGATTTCGTGATCGACCTCTTCGTCAAACCGGAGGAGCTGCTGCGCCCGCGCAACGACGCGGGTCTTGCGCGTCGTCGGCCGATCGACCTCCACCAGGCCGTCGGATGTAGCGCCGATGGCACGCAACGCTGCCCGGAGCTCCGTGGCAGCCTCATCGCGGCCGACGGCGGATACGAGTGTGGGCCTGGCACCGAGCGCGACAACGTTTTGCGCGACGTTGGCTGCGCCGCCGAGTGCCATTCGCCGATCGGTGACCCGGACGACAGGCACGGGCGCTTCGGGCGACACGCGATCCACTTCGCCGCGGAGATACACGTCGAGCATGGCGTCACCAATGACGACGATATGCTTTCCGCTCGCGGCGTTGAGCAACGCGGCGAGGCGGTCGCGGGAGATCAGTTCGCTCGGCATTCGCCGTTCAAGCTAGCGACAGCACCAGCCCCCGGACGAACAGGGGCCGGCGCTGGAAGTCGCCTGAATCTTGTGCGTGCGACAGTTGCCCTAGAAGTGAATCCCCATGCCGACGCCGACCACGAGCCGCGCCGTTCCGGTAGCCGTCTGCGTGACGTCCGCGATCATCGGGGTAATGGCAAATCCGTAGTTCCTGAACGGCACCACGCTGAACCCGAGGTTGAGGTCCTGGCCAGTGTAGTCCGCGAGTAACGAAAGCTGGTCGTGAACCAGCACCGCCAGCGAGCTGAACACGTTGGCCGTGGACTTGTCGGAATTCGCGTCGTTGATCTGCCGGAACCGTCCGCCACCCACGCCGACCGAACCCGTCACGGCCTTGAGCCACGGGGCGCCTTCCCACGGCGACTGAAAAACTTTCGAGACGACCCCGTAAAACGACTCGGAACCGCTGCTGCCGCCCCCGACAATCGCATTCTCGACGCCGACGGCGATTACGGTCGTTTCATTGATGTTGCGGAACGCCTGCAGCGAGACGGTGTTTGTCTTGCCCGCCCCCGGCCGGAATGGCGAAAGGCCGGTTACAACCGTCGTGAGGCCGATGCCGTTGACCGCATCGCCCAGGCCGAAGCCGATTGATATGGAGGCGTTGTCTGTGCCGTTGGCGGTGAACGTATTGGGGGCGACTTTTGCGCCCCGCGTCTCATTCTGCCAGGTGCTGCCGATGAATACGTCGCCCATCGCGGCGCCGAATGCCATCGGCGAGCTGCTGCCCGTGCCCGGAGAGCCGCGGAACAGATCAGCGAGTCCGGCGCCAGACTGCGCAGTGGGCACCTGCAGGAGGAACTTGCCGGGCGTCGTGGCGCCCTGAGCACGGCTCTGCTCGGCCGTTCCGATGAACAGAGCAGCGGCCAGACCGACCGTAACGAGCTTTGACGACGAGCGGATCATTCGTTGAACTCCTGAGCGGGATTCGGGTTGACTGTCGGTAACTGGACGCTCTAGGTCACAAACGCGCGCTTGCCTGGTCCGTGCCGGTCATCGCGATCCACATTGATCCGTACTCAGGCTTCACGCGGGTCCCGTCCGCCTCGGCGTCGTTCAACATCTTTGCGCGGGCCTCTCTATCGGTGACTGCTTCAAACTTTCGGTTCTGCGCCACACGCGGCAGGTTCGCGATGCTGGTGCACTGCGCAGAAAACGGCTGCTCACCGGGCTGGCCGGACTGGTCATAACACACGAGTCGGCTGGTTCCCGCTTTCACCGTTTCATACGTGAAGTCAGCGTTCCATTTGACGACCGTAGCGGCTTCGCGCGCTGCGGCCGGCAACGGTGCCAAGGCCCGCTCGACGCTTTGCTCCGAGAGTTGGGCAAAGGCATTCGGCGCCAGAAGCAACACCGGAACGAGTACGCCGACGACTGTAACGATGATTCTCTTCATTAGTGGTGATCTCCGGGGTCGATCGGTTCGGGATACGGTTCCAATCGAGGACGCGATAAGTATGAAGCGCCCGGGATTGGAAATCCAATCGAGTTGGTGCATCCCCAGGTCGATAGCTTTCCGACGACACCCCCACCCATATAGAGGAACGCGCGCGAGGCGGAGCCATTACGCGGGCCTCCCGCTGCTAGTGGGCGAGGCAGCACCATTCGCGGAGGCGTTCGTGAAACGACTGATCGCAGGCTTTGCCCTGCTCGCGGCCTTGCTCGCGGCCTTGCTCGCACCTCGCGACGCTGCAGCGCATCCGGGGGCGGGAATCGTCGTCGGCGCCAACGGCGCGGTCTACTTCGTCCTTCCGGGGCGAAGCGTGATCATGCGGATCGATGCCGGGGGCCGGCTGCAGGTGCTCGTCGACGACGAGAGGCTCGGGCTGCCGCACCACCTGGTCATAGATCGCGCCGGGAACCTCTACACCATGTCGGACAGCGACGGCACAGTCTGGCGCATCTCGCCGGATGGCCAGCTCACGGTCGTGATGCGTGCGGCGATCGGCGCGTGGGGCGAAGGCGCGGTTCGGCAACCTCCACTTCGCCGCGATCCTCCTTGGCGTCGACGGGACCTTGTACGTGTCTGACCGCACGCGCTTGCGACTGATCGGCGCCGACGGAACCGTTTCCACGGTGCCAACGCCCGGCGTGGAACTGGACATGGCGGTGGGCCTCGCGCGCGATGGAGCCGACGTGCTGGTCGCCGACTATGGCGCACGTCGCGTGATACGCGTCGGGCCCGGCGGCGCTGCTGTCGTACCGGGCTCAGACGGGCTGTGGGCCAATGGCGTGGCGTCGGGCCCCAACGGCGTGGTGTACGTGCTGGACAACCCGCCGTTGGCTACGTGCGTCTGGACGGTTGCCGTGGGCGAAAAATCGAAGCGCGCCTGTGTCCGCCCGCAACAAAGCGCGGTGCTGTTCGGGCTGTTCTCACTCGTCGGGATCCTGGCGCTCGCGATCGCTCTCCGCCCACCGCAGCGCGCCTTCACGTGGGTGCTCGGGGTGATCATCGTCGGCCTGATGACGGCGCTTAGCCTGTCGGTCGCCGCAAACTCCCGGCTCGAGGGGCTCCGGCCGCTGATGGCCGGGCTGTTCGCGGCGGCCGTCGTGATCCCGCTGTGGGAGCGCTTCGTGGCGGCGCGTGCGCGGCGCACGGTCACTGCGTCGAAGTAGCAGGCGAGGCCCCCCTGTTGAACGACCTGCGGTACGGCCTGCGAATGATCGCCAAGCATCCGGGTCTCGCGGCGGTCTCAATCATCGCTCTCGGCCTCGGTCTCGGCCTGACGACCACGATGTGGAGCATCGTCTATGGTGTGCTCCTGCGCCCGCTGCCGTTCGAAGACGCCGGCCGCATCGTGGCTGTCCAGCGCGCCAATCCGGCGAAGCCCCACGAACGCGGGCACGTGGACATCCGGGATCTCGACGCGTGGCGATCCGCGGAAACCGCGTTCGAAGACCTCGGCGCCTTCTCCGGCGCGCTGCTCACGCTCAGTGGTGAAGGCCGGCCCGAACGATACCGCGGCTCCTACCTCACACCGAACACCCTGCGCCTGTTGCGCGTGCCGCGTGTCCACCTCGGTCGGTTCTTCACCGAAGACGACGACGCGCCGGGCTCGGCGCCAGTCCTGATCATCGGCTACGACGTGTGGCAGACGCGGTTCAGCGGAGACTCGGGTATCATCGGGCGGACACTCCGCGTCAACGGCAATGCGGCGGAGGTGATTGGTGTGATGCCGACAGGCTTCGGCTTCCCCGACTACGACGTGATGTGGATGCCGCTCATCATCGACCGCGGTCATATCGATCCAGACAATGCGCCGCGAGTGGAAGTGTTCGGCCGCCTGAAAGCCGGCGTCACTATCGCGCGCGCGCGCGCGAGGACCTCCAGTCTGTCGACCGGCGCCTCGCGTCCGACCCGGCTACCCGGGACGGTCAACTCCTTCCGGTCGTCGAGCCGTACGTGAAAAAGGTGATGGGGCGCGAGCCCCACACCGTGCTGCTGACAATGCTCGGCGCCGTGCTGGGCGTGCTTCTGATCGCATGCTCGAATGTTGCGAACCTGTTGCTGGCACGCGTCGCGGCGCGCTCGAAGGAGATCGCCGTGCGACGGGCGCTTGGCGCGAGCCGTTGGCGCATCGCGTCGCAGCTGCTCGCAGAGTCGCTGGTGCTCAGCGTGGCAGGTGCGCTCGCCGGACTCGGCATCGCCGTCGTAGGAGTCCGCATCTTCAACGACGGCCTTTTCAATCACGTGCGCGACGTGCCGTTCTTCGTTCGGATCGAGGTCGACGTGCCGGTGCTGGCCGGCGTCGCAGTACTGACCCTGCTGTCGAGCGTCGTGGCTGGCGCTCTCCCGGCTCTTCAGGCAAGTGGCGCGGCGTTCACCGATGTGCTGAAGGACGAGGGTCGCGGAGCGACATCGCTGCGGCTTGGCCGGTTCTCTCGCGGACTCGTGATCGCCGAGATCGCGCTGACGTGCGGGCTCCTGATCGGTACGGGGTTCATGATCCAAAGCGTCGTCCAGCGGAGCCGGCTCAACCACGGCGTGCCCGCCAGCAATGTCTTCACCGCACGACTCGCGATGTTCGAGACGGGCTAGGTCGGGCCGATACGTCGCCGGCAGGCGTGGGAGGAGCTGCTCCGGCATCTCGAAGCGCTCCCCGGGCAGCACGGAGTTGGGCTGATGTCCACGCTTCCCGGAATGGGGGCCGGCGTCACGCTGTTCGAGGTTGAGGGGAGGCACTATGAACTGGATAGCGACCGGCCGCGCGCCCGGCTCGTCGCGGTCTCGCCGGGGTTCTTCCGCGCGTTCGCACTGAGTCCTCTGGCGGGACGCGCATTCGGCGCCGCCGACGTCATCGGGGGCCCACCGGTCGCGGTCGTGACGGCGACATTCGCGGCACGGCACTTCCCGGGCGCGTCAGCGGTCGGTTCACAAGTGCGCCAGGGCAACGGGAGGTTTCCAATCCCATGGCGCACAATCGTGGGCGTCGTTCCCGACGTCTGGTACCAGGGCAATTCGGACGACGGGGTGTCGGAGGTCCTGCTCATTCCCCTTTTCCAGTCCGGCATGCAACAGCCGTTCAGCGTTGCAGTGGCGGGCGACGGCGGGGACCCGCTCCGGTTCACCGATCCGGTTCGCCGCGCGGTCGCCGAGCTGGATCCCGACCAGGCGGTGTTCGAGGTGCGTTCGCTGGAGAAGGCTATCGACGACGAAGGCTGGTTCTTCTACATCTTCGGCGCGCTGTTTGCCGCATTCGGGGCAGCCGCGCTGTTCCTCGCGGCCATCGGCGTGTACGGCGTCATGGCTTTCTCGGTCACGCGACGCACGCAGGAGATCGGAGTGCGCATGGCGCTGGGAGCCAATGGGCCGGACGTGCTGCGACTGTTCGTGTGGCAGGGCGGCCGCCAGGTCGGGATCGGGCTCGCGATTGGTGTTGCGCTGGCGATCCCGCTCACGCGCGGGCTCGAGTTCATCCTGTTCCGCGTGAACACGAAGGATCCCGCGATGTTCGTGTTGGTCGTCGTATTGCTCGCGGTGACGGGCCTGGTTGCAACGTTCATTCCGGCGCGGCGCGCGGCTCGCGTCGATCCGATGGTGGCGATGCGGCACGACTAGCAGAACCCATCTCTCAAACCACGCCCTGATGCCGATGCGACGCCCGCCCCGTAGCCTCAAGGCATGGCGACTCTTCCCGATATGCCCGGATCACCCTATGGCGTTCCCGACTGGAAGCAGTAGCTTCGCATGCGAAAGTCAGCAGCCAACCCGTTCGGAGCGGTCTCAACGCTCGGAGGCAAAGGTGAGGCGCACAGGAAGGTCAATCCGGTCAAGGCTATCGGCTCTTGTATCGCTGGGAATCGTCTTCGGTTTCGCGGCGTGCGACGTTGCCGGCCTGACCGACGGCGACAGCGGCGGAATCAGCAGTGCCGACGCCGCGGTCATCGCGAAACAGTTTGCCGAGGGGATGTCGAACGGCGTGTCAAACCTTCAGCCGGGCCTCGCGGCGTCGGCGCTGCGTGAAAACGGGCCGGGGCGCGTTTCCAACCTGCTCGTGAACGTGCCCATTTCTCAGCGCACGAATTGCACGGCTGGTGGCAACATCAACGTCTCAGGGAGCATGACCGGCAGCATCAGCGACGAGGGAACAGGCGCGCTGCTTCTCGGGATGACGGAGACGATCACCGATTGGGCGTGCGTGGGCGGATACGTGTTCAATGGCGATCCGTATCTCTCGGCGGCGGGCACGTTCTCGTTCCTGAGTGGGGTGCTTTCGTCACCCGCGTCGATCAGCATGGGCGGTGCCATCAAGTGGACGGGGAATGGAGGCGGGAGTTGCACCATGCAACTCACAACGCTCGTCTACTCGAACGGGACCGGTCGTACCAGCGGCCACGTCTGCGGCCAGTCGGTGGATGTGAGTTTACTGGGCTTAGTGAGGAGGGTGAGTGATGAGTAAAGTGAACGTGATGGGTCAGAGTGAGGAGTTACACCTCGCCCCTGACCTTTTCACATACTCCTCACCCCTTGCTCCCCCACCTCACTATTTTCCCTGCGGGGCCCTTAGCTCAGTGGTTAGAGCAGCGGACTCATAATCCGAACCAGACGCCCGCGACGTTGCACGATGTTCGACGGTAGTCTCGCGTACAGAGGGAAACAGAGGGTCGGCCGTCATGGTCGGCCCTTTGTCTTTGTCGATGCTTCGCACCTGTTCGGGCACAGAACGGGCACAGCGAGAACGCCGGGGCGGTGGCACAATCTGCCGCAGCGATCGCAGGGTGTCGGGGTCGCCAGTCCGCAGCCGCACCGCAAGGATGTGCTTGCAGAGCCCTCCACGCACGCCGTAGCTTCTGCCCTCCAATGCGAGATGCCACAGAGGTCCTCAGCGAGTGGCTGGGCGCGCGATACCAAGTACGACGCGAGCTCGGGCGCGGCGGGATGGCCACGGTCTACCTCGCACGCGACCTGCGCCACGACCGCGACGTCGCGCTCAAGGTCTTCCGCCCCGACCTCCAGATTGGCGCCGACCGCTTCCTGCGGGAGATCCGGGTTGCCGCCGGCCTGCGCCATCCGCACATCCTCCCGGTGCACGACTCAGGGGAGGCCGGTGACTACCTCTTCTTCGTGATGCCCTTCGTCGCCGGCCGGTCGCTGCACGACCGGCTCGCACAGGAGCACGTGCTCTCGCCGCGCGACGTCATGGTGCTCGGCGCCGAAGTCGCGGAAGCGCTGGAGCACGCGCACCGCCACGGCATCGTCCACCGCGACATCAAGCCGGGCAACATCCTCCTCGAGGATGGGCACGCCGTCGTCACGGACTTCGGCATCGCCCACGCCATCGACGATGGAGAGGGACGGGCGCGGCTCACGCACACCGGCGTCGTCGTGGGCACGCCGGCGTACATGAGTCCCGAGCAGACAACGGGCGAACAGACGATCGACGGACGCAGCGACGTCTTCTCGCTGGGCTGCGTGCTCTTCGAGGCGCTCGCCGGCAGTCCACCGTATCGTGGGGCGACTGCGATGGCGGTGATGGCGGCGCGCTTCTCCGGCGCCGTGCCGCGCCTGCGGGACGTGGCGACCGGCGTCCCACCGGAAATCGACGCGCTGGTGGAACGCGCGATGGCGTTCGAGCCGGCCGATCGCTTCGCCACGGCGGGGCAGATGGCCGATGCCCTGCGCACCCTCGCGTCGTCGCCGCGGACAGCGAGCCACGCCTCCCTCGGCGGCCCGGCCCGCGCATCCATCGCGGTGCTCCCCTTCACCAGCATGAGCGCCGACCGCGAGAACGAATACTTCGCCGATGGCATCGCAGAGGAGATCACCAACGCGCTCTCGCGGCTCGACGGCCTGCGCGTCGCCTCGCGCACCTCGGCGTTCGCCTTCAAGGGGCAGACCACCGACATCAGACGCATTGGCGACCAGCTCAACGTCACCTCCGTGCTCGAAGGGAGCGTGCGGCGTGCAGCGAACCGGTTGCGCGTGACCGCGCAGCTCGTGAACGTGCGTGACGGATACCAGATCTGGTCGGAGCGCTTCGACCGCGAGATCGACGATGTCTTCGCCATCCAGGACGAGATCGCCCAGGCAATCGTGGCCAACCTGGAGGTGAAGCTCGGCCGCCGGTCGGATCCGGCGCTCGTAAAGGCCCCCACGTCCAACCTCGAGGCCTACAACCTCTTCCTCGAGGGTCGCTTCCACTGGAATCGTCGCAGCGAGTCGCTGCGCCGCGCCGCCGACTGCTTCTCGCGAGCCGCCGCACTCGACCCGCAGTTCGCACTCGCCCACGCCGGCCTCGCCGACGCGCACAACCTCCTCGCCTGGTACCGCCTCGAGCCGCCGAAACCGATGTTCCGCGCCGCGAAGGAGGCGGCGGAGCGCGCGCTCGCCATCGACCCGAATCTCGCCGAGCCGCACGCCTCGCTGGGCTTCGCGCTGATGTGTCACGACTGGGACTGGTCGGGCTCGGAGCGCGAGTTCCAGCGCGCCCTCGCGCTCAATCCGGCCTACCCCACCGCGCACCACTGGTACGCCGAGCTCATGATGGCGCGCGGCCGGACAGCCGAGGCAGTGCAGTCCGCGAAGAAGGCCCAAGAGATTGAGCCGCTCGGGCTGATCATCAACACCGTGTGCGGCATGGCGCACTACTACCACCGCGACTTCCCGCAGTCGGTGACCGAGTGCCGCCGCACGCTGGCCATGGATCCCTCGTTCGGCCCGGCGATGACCTGGCTTGGCCTATCGCACCTGGCGCTGGGCGAGTATGCGGAGGCCATACGCGTGTTCCGTGAGGAGCATCGCGTGACCGGCTCGGCGAGCATCACCGAGGCGTTCCGCGGCGTAGCGCACGCCCGCGCGGGGCAGCGGGAGGAGGCGGAGGCGATCCTAGCGGAGCTGGGCGAGCGGGGCAAGACACGCTTCGTCTCCGCCCTCGACATCGCGCTACTCGAGTTCAGCCTCGGTCGTCAGGAGCCGGCGCTCGCTGCGCTGGAGGCGGCGGTCGAGGAGCGGGCGGCGTGGCTGGTGTGTTCGGCACTCGATCCGCTGCTCGACGAGATGCGCGCGAAACCAGCGTTCGCGGCGCTGCTCGAGCGGGTGGGCCGGGGCCCGTAGGTGATCCGCAACCCGCGCGCCTCCACGTTCGCCAAGCTCACCGGTTGTGTGCATAATTGAGAGTCCGCGACTCGGGCTTCCCTCTCTGCCAATATGAGTGAGACACCGATCCTCCCGGAGTTTAGTGTACGAGGGTGATCGAGGATG
>JAQBYI010000079.1 GCA_027622655.1 Gemmatimonadota bacterium
GGGTCATGTACTCCTCCTTGCTCCAAAGAATGGAGCGCGTAGGAGTCACATTTCAACTGAGGCAGAACAAGCGGAGCGTCCTGCCCCATCATCAACTCGGCGTTACGCCACGACAGGGCGGCGCGTGCGATGCGCATGCGCACTAACGGAAAAGTTCGTCCGCCGGCACTCGGCTGCTGACCGCCGAAGAAATCCACATCGAGCGATCCGGAGAACGACGCGCCAAGGACGTCGCTATCGCTCAGCGCGAGGCCGAGCGTGGTCTGACGAATGGCCATGCCGCCACCACCGAGCGGGAGTCCACTCGCCGTGTCGGGACGAACGAAGACCGGGACATCGACGTTATTGACGCGCCTCGAGTTTCCGAACGCGTTCATAAAGGACGCGTCCGTTGATTTCGAGCGCCAAGCGCGATCGGGTCAGCACCGCGCTTTCGGGTTGATTGGCACGTTGCTGCCGAAGCAGCGCGATGGCTTCTTCGGCTCGCTCTAGCCGGGCCGCAATGCTGTCGTGGGCGGCGCGCGTCGTGTCCTGCGCTGCTGCGGGTGAGACCACGGTCACCGAACCGAGTGCAATCGCGGCGAAGATCGCGCGCAAAGTGGTTGACCACCGGGCGCGGCGGTATCTATCGTTGCACATTAGTGTATCAGCAGTCGCCTGGGAGGTCACGATGGATCGCATTATGAGGGCCGGAAAATCGTTTGGATTCGCTTCGGCAGTCGCGGTCGCTGCCGTGTGTGTTGCGGCGACCGAAACGTCTGCCCAATGGACGGTTGCGGGGCTGGTATCGATACAGGAAAAACCAGACACAAAGACGTCCGATCTGGCGAACACCGTAATCTATCTTGAGCCAAAATCAGGAATCTCGAAAGCGACGCCTGCGACGACGCGAATGGCGATGAACGGCAGCAATTTCGCGCCGCGCGTCCGCGTCGTCACTACCGGCTCGACGATCGAATACCCGAATCAGGATCCGTTCACGCACAACGTGTTTTCGACGACGCCGGGGGCGCTCTTCGATCTTGGCTCCTACGGGAGCGGCAAAGCCAAGTCGAACAAGTTCGCAAAGCCGGGCGCTTTCCCCATCTACTGCAACGTGCACGAGAAGATGACGGCGTACGTCGTGGTCGTAAACACGCCGTGGTTTGCGCAGGCGTCGAACAACGGTCGCTGGAGCCTCAGCAAGGTTCCGGCGGGGCAGTACACGATGACGGTGTGGCACGAGCGGGCGACACCGGTCGTGACCGAGATTGACGTGCCGGTAGCCGGGCTCGCGTCGCTCGCCACCAACCTCGATGCCAGCGGTTACAAGCAAGTCGCACACGTGGACAAAAACGGGAAGGACTACAAGAAGCGCGGCGTGATCTACTAGTCGCCGGCCCTCCCCCAGCCCCCCTCAGTGGCCACACGCTGGTTCTCGCTCACAACACGAATTTTTACCAGCACTGCCGCCGTCGTCGCCGCGGTGCTTGGCGTTACGCTCTACTTCACGTCGCGCGAGGCAGCTCGTACGGCCGACACGACTGTGGATCGCGCGCTATCCCAGGCCACGGATCAGATTTCGACGCAACTCGATTCCCGTCGGCGTGCGTTGCAGGGCACAGCGGAAATCTTCGTCAAGGATCCGAACTACCGGGCGCTCGTACAGAGCAAGACCCAGCTCGCTGACCTTCTCGATCAGACGGTCGAAGCGCAGCAGCGGATCGGTGCCGATTGGGTGCAGGTGACCGACGCTGATGGGATGCTTCTAGCCAAGAGCGACGAACCCGGAGCGCCGCAGGACACGCTCGGTGGTTCGCTAATCGGCGGCGCGCTGTCGGGTGAGGCAACCGCGGGATACGGCGCGTCGCCGGAGGGCGGTCTGCTTCAGACGATCGCCGTGCCGGTGACCGTGCCTTCGGGAGCGACGGAAACCGTGGTCGGAGCGCTGATGGCTGTTCGCTCGGTGGACGCGACGTTTGCGCGCTCGGTAATGGGCGCGTCGCCCGACTCGATCAATGTCGCGTTTTTCGTGATCGACGAGGACGGCCCCCGGGTCGTGGCCTCGACGATTGGCACCGGGCCCGAGATCACGACAACCATCGCGGAGATTCACTGGCCGTCCGAAGACGACACGGTCGAGGCGCCGCAAATGCGCGTGCGCACGCGCATGGCGGGCATCGAGTACGTCGCGCTCGGTGCTCCGCTGCGTACTGCGTCGGGCTCGCTCGTTGGCGGGCTCGTCGTATTTCGTAATCGCGATGTCGAGTTCGCAGCATTCCGCCGTCTCGAACGGACGATCATCCTGTGGGGTGGCCTCGGTCTCGCGTTCGCGGGCCTGCTCGCGCTGGGCATTGCGCGGCAGATTACGAAGCCCGTGCTGCAGCTCGTTTCAGCAACGCGTCGCGCCGCGGACGGAGACTACTCGGCCGACATCAACGTGAAGGCATCGGGCGAAGTTGGCACCCTCGCCGACTCGTTCCGCGCGATGCTCGCCGATCTGCGCGAAAAGCAGGCACTGGTGGAATTCCTGAGCGCGGGATCCGCCGAAGCGAAGACCGTGGCGGTGAACGCCGCGTCTGCGCCGACACTCGCGATGAACGTGCACGCCGGCGGCATTGTGCCCGGCAGCACGTTTGCGCTGCGCTACGAGGTCAAGGAGATGCTCGGCGTCGGCGGAATGGGGATGGTTTTCCGGGCCGTGGACACCGAACTGGGCGAATTGATCGCCATCAAGACGCTCAAAGAGGACGTCCTTGGCGAGGATTCGAGCGCGCTGGAACGATTCAAGAGCGAGATTCGGCTCGCCCGGAAGATTTCGCACCGTAACGTCGTGCGGACGCACGACTTCGGCGAATCCGGCGGCGTTTACTTCATCACGATGGAGTACGTGGAGGGTCGCTCGCTCAAGGACTTGATCACGTCGCGCGGGAAGCTGCCCGTGCCGGTCACCTTGAGTGTCGCGAAGCAACTATGCCGCGCGCTCGAAATTGCGCATGACGAAGGCGTTATCCACCGCGACATCAAGCCGCAGAACATGGTGGTGCAGGCCGACGGCGTGCTGAAGGTTATGGACTTTGGTATTGCGCGGCTTGCCAAGCGGAAAAGCGGCGTGACGCAACAGGGCATGGTGGTGGGGACGCCGGAGTACATGGCGCCCGAGCAACTGTTGGGCGACGAGATTGATGCGCGCGCCGACATCTATGCCGTTGGATGCGTGCTGTATGAGTGTCTCACGGGGAAGACTCCCATCACCGCCGACACGCCGATAACGCTGATCGCGAAAGTACTCGAGGATGTGCCGCTGGATCCGCGCGTGGTGAACGCAGATGTTTCCGCGGCACTCAGCGCGATAGTCCTGAGTTGCCTTGCGAAGACGGCAGCGGAACGTCCGGCCAGCGCGCTGAAGCTGCACGACATGCTGGCGGCGATCGGGTAGCGACGGCCGGCGTGACGGCGGACGTGACGGCGCGCGCGCCGCTGCCGTGCGCTCTACACCGTGAACTTTCGCACGAACTGGCCGTTGTTCTCCCACATCGTTTTCTTTTCCGCGAGCGCCGACTGCTCTGGTTGCAGCACGCCGTTCGCGTCCGTCGCGCGCGAGACAATCGTGTGCTCGCCTGCGGCGAGTCCGCTCCATTGATGCGTGAACAGCTGCCACGAATGTTCGGTGTTCGCCGAATGGAGCTTTGCGCGCTGCCACGGCCCGTCGTCCACGCGAACCTCGATGGAACGGAACGGAAGCGCGCCGGCGAGCGCGAAGCCGTGTGCCGTGTAGCGGGTGCCGCTTCGCGTAAGCCGTGCCACCATGGACTTCACCCGGATTCGCGCCACCAATGATTCGTTCCAGATCGTCTTGTCGCCGACCTGCTCGCCTTTGAGGGTGACGTAGTCGCGTGACATGAAGCGCCCGACGTATCGGGAATCCTGGGCGTGGATGTGATCCATCCATTTCACGTTCGCCACACCGTACCAGCCCGGCACCACCAGGCGCACCGGAAAGCCGTGGATGGGGGGAAGCGGAACGCCGTTCATCTCCCACGCGATGATGACTTCCGGCCGCATCGCGTCGTCGGGCGTGAGGCTACGGCCAAAATGTTGCTCGACCTCCTGTGGTCCACCGCGGCCGTGCGTAACCGTTTCCATTCCCTTGTCCGCGCCAAAGAACACCACTTCGTGCGCGGTTCGATCGAGCCCGGCGTCACGGAGCAGGTCGCGTAGGCGTGTGCCAGTCCACCGCGCGTTCCCGGCGAGACGGTTAAGGCTGGCGTTGCTGTTGCCGCCGCACTCGAAGCCGACGATCTGTTCGAAGCGGGGCCGCTTCTTGAGTTCGTCGAGCGTCAACTCCAGTGGCTTGTTGAATAGCCCGGTGAGCTTCAGCCGGTAGTTCGCGGCATCAACTTGCGGCGTGCCATAGTGCTGGACGAGGTAGAAACTCTCGTTGGGCGTGATGAACGACGACGCATCGAGAGTGCGTGAGTCCAGCGCGCCTCTGGGGTTGAAGTTGGCGGGAACGTCCGTCCACGCGATGACTTCCTCGCCCTGTGGCGGAGTGCCGAGCGCGCCGAACGCGCGCTCCCATCCGCCGATCGTCGCGAACGAGGCCGCGGCTGCGCCGCGTTGCAGGAGGGTGCGACGGGAGATTTCGTTTGGCACGGTGTCCTCACAGTGGGGCGGGATGGTCGGAAAAGTACCGCCATCTCCCCGCGTTCGTGCGCTACGACGCCGTGCTCGGCGAAATATCCACCTTGATATTCCGCCACTTCCCCTGGTTGAAGCGCCAGACGCTCAGCCCGGCGCGCATCATGTGTCCGGCGAGAATGGCGAACCAGATGTGGATCGGCTCGAGCGTGCTGACCTGCTGAACCACAAAGCAGATTCCCAATGGTACGATCACCTGTGAGACGATCGAGATGTAGAGCGGGCTCTTGGTGTCGCCGGTTCCCTGCAATCCGCCGGTGTAAGCGAGGGCCACCGTGATGAACAGACCAGACACGCTGAGCACGCGCAGCAGCTGCGTGCCGATTTCGATGACGACCGGCTCGTCCATGCCGAACATGCCCAGCAGTTGGCGCGGGATGAGAATGAACGTGAGCCCAAAGACCGTTGCAAAGCCGAGTCCTACGCGCGCGGCAACCTTCACCGTTTCCGCGGCGCGCTCAGGCTTGCCGGCGCCGAGGTTCTGTCCTGCCGCGGCCGCGGCCGCGCCGAGCAGTCCCTGCGATGTCCACGTGATGAAAGCGAACAGTTCGCTGTAGCCAACGGCGAATGTCGCCTGCGCCTCCGCGCCATACGCCACTGATCCGATGAAGCCGAGCAGGAGCACGCCACCGACGTTCATCGCGATGCCCTGAATTCCAGTCGGGAGGCCGAACCGGAACAGAGACCTGATGATGGTCCAGTCCGGCGCAAAGCCGTGGTGCTTCGGAAACGACACGACCCAACCACCGTGCCAAAGTTTCCAGAGCGAGTAGATCCCCACGAGGCCGAACGCGGTCGTCGTTCCCATTGCCGCGCCTTTCGTGCCGAATGCGGGAATCGGGCCAAATCCGCGAATGAGAATCAAGTTCAGCACGACGTTCAGCACCGTCGTCATGACGCCGAGCACCATTGGCGTACGCGCGTCACCAGCTGAACGGAGCGCACCGGCCAGCATGAAGAAAATCAGCATGCCCGGGCTGAACACGAACATGATCCTGAGGAACGGCAGCGCTTCGGCCTGAACCTCCGCAGTCGCATTGACCAGGTTGAGCAGAATTGGCGAGAGGAAATATCCGACCGGCGCGAGCACACCGAGCGACAGGCCGATCGCCGTTATGAACGCCTGATACACAGTGCGGTCGACCTTGTCGTGATCTCCGGCGCCGGCAAATCGTGCAACGAGTACGCTCATCCCCGTGAACAGGGAGGACACGAAGACGATGACGATGAGGAAGATCTGCCAGCTCACGCCGATGGCGGCGTTGCCCGTGAAGCCGACGAAATTGCCGACGAGAATGTGGTCGATTACGCCCTGAAAGCCGCCAATCATGTTGGCGACGATCGTTGGCCACGCCAGTCTCCACACCGCGGGCCCCAGGGGTCCTTCGAGGATCGAGCGGTCGTACGTCTTGGCGGGCTTCGCGGCTCGTCCGGTCACCCGGGGAATCTAGGTGCGTGACTCCGAGGCGGAAGCAGCTGGAGCGGATCCCTGAACGATCGTGAGCGCCGTGGTCACTCCTCGCGGAGGGCCACGAGCGGATCGAGCGCTGCCGCGCTGCGTGCCGGCACGAGGCAGGCCAACGTGGCCACGCCGAGCAAGATCAACGGCACCACGACGTACGTGACCGGGTCAAGCGTTGTGACGCCGTAGAGCATCCCCTGCAACAGCCGGGTGACCCAGAATGATCCAGCCACGCCAATCACTGTTCCGATCGTGGCAAGCCAGATCCCCTTTCGAAGCACCATCGCCAGAATGGTGCCGGTCTGGGCGCCAAGGGCAATGCGAACGCCAATTTCCTGCCGGCGTCGCGACACCAGCAGGGCGATGACGCCGTAGAGTCCGGTTGTCGCCACGGCGAGTGCAATCACGGCAAAAACTCCGACCATCATCGCTGAGAGGCGTGGACGTGCGCGCGCGCGGCCGGCCACTGCCTGCAGGGTCTGCACATCCGAAATGGGAAGCGACGGGTCCATTGCGCGAATCACGCCGCGAAGGGCCGAAGCCATCGTTTCGGTGTCGCGGCCGCCACGCACGACGAATGTCATCGCGCGCCGAACGCCGCCTCCGGCAACGGGCCACTGCGCGTGAGGCACATACATCTCCGTGCGAGCGCGCTCGGTTACATCGTTGTGCCGGATGGGGCGCACGATTCCGACCACCGTTATTCACGGCTGATCGTCAGAGCCGAGATGGAACCGGCGGTCGAGTACGTCTTCGCCAGGCCAGTACGTCTCGGCCATCGCCTCGGTGATAACTGCGACGAGCGGCGCATTGCCGTTGTCGGCGGTGGTGAAGAATCGGCCGCGCACGAGCCCGGCGCCCATCGCCTCGAAGTAGCCGGGTGTTACGACCTGCCAGTCACCGTTGGGATTCTCGCTGGGGTCGCGCACCTTGCCCTCGAGAGTAATCGACCAATCGCCAATCGTTCCCGTCAGCGGAAGCAGCCGCGTCGCGCCTGCAGCTGTGACACCAGGCAGCTCACGGATTCGCGATACTGACTGTTCGAAAAACCCCACTACCTCTGCGGTTCCGGCGTACGACGACGACGGCAACGCCACCTGCGCGGTGAGGACGCTGTCGGTGCGAAAGCCGATGTCTACGCGTGACATCTGGTCGAAGCTGCGCACGAGCAGTGTTGCACCGACGAGAAGGACCACAGCGCCCGCCGTCTGGACGATGGTGAGCGCATTGCGAAATCGCATGCGCGACGCGCCCGCAGTGGACGCTCGGCCGCCGTCGGAAATGGCGCGCGCCAGATTCACGCGGGATGCCGCAATCGCCGGCCATACGCCGACGGCGAGCCCGGTCGCAACGGCGAGCAGCACCGCAACGCCCAGAACCACCGCGTCCAGTTTCACGTCGCCGATGCGCGGAATTCCCGTGGGGTTCGTCGCGACGAGCGCGCGCAGGGCCACGGACGCAATGAGCGCACCGACGAGCGCGCCCGTTCCGGATAACAGCAGGCTCTCGGTGACGAGCTGGCGAACGAGCTGTGCACGCGACGCGCCAAGGGCGGTACGTATGGCGGTATCACGCTGCCGCTCGTCGGCGCGAGCAAGCGTTAGGTTGCGCGCATTCACATAGTAAGTGCAACAACGTCGCCACCCCCGGAAGCGGGTAAGGTGACCTGGGGCAGGC
>JAQBYI010000080.1 GCA_027622655.1 Gemmatimonadota bacterium
GGCCGCCGGCGAATACTCGCCGACGGCCGGTTGGCTACAGATCAGGGGCCTAGAAGCAGGACGCGCATCGATGGCTGTTGTGCGCTCCTAGTTTCTCGAGCAGAGCCATGGTTTCGGGAATCGGCGTGATGCGCGATACCGGACCGTTGGCCATATCGAGTGTTGTACGGCCGTTGAGGGCCACCGCTTTCACATCGGCACCCTTCGACACGAGGTAGAGAATCATCTCGTTGTCGCCACGTGCGGCAGCATGATGCATCGGCGTATAACCGCCGTTGTCGCGCTGGTTCACGTCGGCGTGCAGCTCTTCAACGACGTACTTCATTGCCGCCATCCAAGCATCAGGTGCGTGGTGGTGAGCGTTGCCGGCAAATCCATTTCCGTAGCCCACCCCGGCGGCGGCGTGCACCGCGAAAACACCGGTTCCGGGCGGAACGGCCTTCGAAGCGGAATCGATTTCCGGCTCGAGTCGGAGACCGTCACCCTCCCCACGGCCACCAGCGCCCGGCATTGGAATGAGCGGATCAACGCCCGCTCCGGCGGGCTCGGAGCCCGGCGCGCCCTGCCTCGGTGCAGCCTGTGCGGGTGCGCCACCACGTGCGCCACCACGTGCCCCACCGCGTCCGCCGGCCCCACGGACCGGAGGCTCGGAGCCAAGCGTTACGTCGGCACCGTACTTGACGAGAAGCTTCATAGCCTCGACGTCAAGCGAATATGCCGCCCGCCAGAACGCCGTCGTGGCAGTCAGGTTTTCGAGCCCGCAGTTGGCATTGCCGCAGTTGTTGTAGGCGAAGTACCAGAACTGCGAAGTCAATCTCTCGTTGGGCTTGGCGCCAGCCTTGAGGAGCGCGTCCATCACCGCGATGTGAGTCGCCTTCTGGTTCTGAACGGCCTGAGGCTGTGGGAAACGAGACCGCGGTGCCCACATCGTATTGATCGTTGCATAGAGCGGCGTCAGCCCGGTCGTTGCCGCCATGTTCGGGTCAGCGCCACGCTCGATGAGCTTGAGCATCACGTCATACTGCCCGTTGATCGCCGCCTGCAGCAGCGGAGTGGTGGCGTCTACGGAGTTGGTCACATTGATCGGCGCGCCGTCGTCGAGGAGCGCAACCACGGAGGCGAGATTCCCCTGCCGCACGGCATGGTGCAGGGCCGTAAGACCGCCAATTCCGCCAACCGCGCTTCCGAAGCCGGCGACACCGCCGTTGATGGTATCAACTACTTCGGTCACGGGGCCGTTGGCTGCAGCCATCGACTTCTGCACATCTCGGCCCGCGGCAATCGCTTGCTGAATCTGCGCCGTCGTGAAGGGGCCCTTCGGCTGTAGGCCACCGCCTCCTCCGCGACGTCCTCCGCCGCCACCACGACCGCCCTCCGCGGCAGGAGCTGCGACGAGCGCGCTAAACCCCAGGCTTTCCATAGTGAGCGTGGCCAGAGGGAGCCTCATCATCGGCACATCCGCACCACTGGCGAGCGTACGGAGCGAGTCTATGGCACGCGCGAGGTCGAAGTCAACCAGCACGTCATTGCGCTTGCGCGTGGCGGCCTGGTCCCGCGCCGTCTCCTCCTCAACCTTGACCATCCGCGTCTTCAGTTTCGGATCGGCGCCGTTCTTGATCAAGAGGGTGATGGCTTCGGCACGGTTCTTTCCCGCGGCAAACACGAGCGGCGTCTGTCCCCACTCTCTCTCTCGGGCGTTGGGATCAGCGCCCCGAGCGATCAGTGCCTCAATGCCTTTTCCCGTTCCGGATGCCGCCGCAAAATGAAGGGCCGTTACGCCTGACTCGGTCCGCCCGTTGGGGTCGCTGCCGGCCTGCAGCAGGGCCTCGACGATCTCGCCGTGTCCGCCGCGAGCCGCAATATGCAGCGGCGTATACGCGCCTATGCGCGTCACAGCCTTCACGTCGGCCTTCGCGGCGAGCAGGGCGGCCGTCATGGCCGTATCGCCGCGGTCGGACGCCCAATGCAGCGCCGTCATCCCGTCACCCTGCGCCGCGTTGACGCTCACGCCACGGGCGATCAGCGTCTTTACCGTGGCGAGGTCGCCGCGCATCGCGGCGTCCGCCACCAGCGCATCGGCCGCTGTCACAGCCACTGGTGGCGCAAATGTCGCGGCCGCCAGGGCGAACGGTACGGCCAGCACACCGAAAATCCGCATCTTGGTCATCGCTGTTATCTCCGTTACGCCCGGAGGGTGAATTCGCCCGTCGAGTCACCGAAGCTCTGCATGTCGGTTAGACCCATGTTGTGCATGAGCGACAGGAACGCGTTCGCCATCGGCGTGCCGTCCGGCGCCTTGAGATGGAGATTGCCGGTGAGCGCGCCATTTCCGTGCCCAAGGAACATCAGCGGGCAGCGGCGATGGTTGTGCAGGTTCGGATCGCCCATGGGCGATCCATACATGACCACCGTCTTTTCGAGCAGATTCGAATCACCTTCAACCGAATTCTTGAGCTTGTCGAGCAGGTACGTGAGCTGCGAGACATGGTAGCGATTAATCATGTTGAAATCGAGAATCGCTGCCTCGCGCCCGCCGTGGTGCGACGCAGGGTGGAACCCCTTCGGCGTGCCACTCTCCGGGAATGCACGGCTCGACGCATCGCGGCCCGTCTTGAACGAGATCACGCGTGTCATGTCGGCCTGCAGCGCGAGCACTTGGAAGTCGAACATCAGCTTCACGTGTTCGTCGAACGAATCCGGCACGCCGATCGGCGCCTCGGGGATTTCGCGAACGTCTCCGCTCGAGTTGCGCTTCTCAACGGCCTGAATGCGGCGTTCGAGTTCGCGGATATCCTCGAGGTACTTGTCGATGCGCTGGCGGTCGGAGGCACCCAGATCCTTCTTGAGTCCGCCCACCTCGCCAACGATCCAGTCCAGGATGCTCTGATTAGCCTTGCGCCGCGACATGCGGTCGGAATTGTCGTTTCCAGCGCCGAAGAGCAGGTCGAATGCGACCCGCGGGTTCCGGATCATCGGAAGCGGCTCGTCCGGGTTCGCCCAGCTGATGGTGTCTGTGTAGGCGCAGGCGTAGTTATAGTAGCAGCCACCGGCCTGATCGAGATTCTCGATGCAAAGCTGCATCGACGGGATCGTGGTATCGCCCGAAATCCGTTCCGCTACGATCTGGTCCATTGACCTGCCGACGTAGAGGTCGGATCCCTGGGTCTGCTTGGGATGCGCCTGCGTCAGAAAGACAGCGCTTGAACGGAAGTGGTCGCCGCCGATTTCCGGCGCCTCAAACGCCTCAGCCATGCGAACGTCGGTGTTGCTCACGATGGTGAGATATTCCCGCCACGGCTCAAGTGCCGGCAGCGCGCCGTCCTTGATAAGATCGAAATCCCGCCCCACACCGGCGGGCGCCCAGAGGTTTTTGGTCGCGCCCCACGCATTCGAGCCGGCCGCACCATGCACCGATTCGATGCAAAGAAGGCGCGTCTTGTCTGCCGCTGCGGCGGCAGCTGCACCGGTACCGAAGCGACCCATGGTCGGGGCCATCGCGTCGAGGTACGGAAGCGCGATTGTCGCCCCCATTCCACGAAGGAAACTGCGACGGGGCATTGCACTGCGGGTCAGGAGGTTCATCGGGGTGTTTCCTCGGGTCTGCGGTTGGGGGCTACCGCTGCTTGTCGTGCGAAAACTGGGAACCGCCTGAGTTGTCCGACACCACGTCCGCAAGGCGGTTGCGGAACGCAGCACTATTCACAACGCCGGCCACGAACGCCGACATTTTATATCCATCTTTTGCGGCTGCCTCGACGATTCTGCGTACAGTCGGCTGGTCGAAGTCTTCGACGCGGCGCCCGTTCGCATACGCCATGAGATTCTCGGTGAATGCGCGCACCAACGGGATCGGACGCGACATGAGCGACGTGAGCAGTTCCGTCGGCGTCGACACTTCCAGCCCGTCATACATCGTGCCACGCGTGTCGAGCAGCATGCCGTTCTCGCGGTACCGCCACTTGCCGGTGACGTCAAAATTATCCAGCGCGAGTCCGATCGGATCCATGTACTGATGACAGGCGTTGCACGTCGGGTTCTCGCTATGAATCTCCATCCGCTCACGCGTCGTGAGCGTGCGGCCGTCCTTTCCTTCCTCGATCTCGTCGAGGGTCGGGATGTTCGGCGGTGGCGGTGGCGGCGGCATGTTGAGCAGCACTTCCATCACCCACTTGCCGCGTAGTACCGGCGACGTGCGATTGGCGAACGAAGTCTGCACCAGAATGCTGCCGTGGCCCAGCAGACCGCGGCGGGCGCTATCCGGATAGTTCACGCGGCGGAAATACGTCCCGGAAACTTTCGGGATGCCGTAGTGCCGCCCCAACCGCTCGTTGACGTACGTCCAGTCAGCCGTGAACAGATCCAGAACGCTGGCGTCGTTTCGCACGACGTCCGCAAAAACCAACTCGGTTTCGCGATACATCGCGTCAGCAAGCTGCTGGTTGAAGTCGGGAAACCAGAATGCGTCGGGCCGAACCTTGTCGAGATCCTGCAGCCGCAACCACTGGGCCGCGAACCGCGTCGCAAGTGCCTCTGCCTTCGGATCGGCGAGCATCCGCTTCACCTGCGCGTCGAGCACCGCTTGCCGCGAGAGTTGTCCCGACGCTGCGAGTGAAAGCAGCTGGTCGTCCGGGATGCTTCCCCAGAGGAAGAACGAAAGCCGCGACGCCAATTCGACATCACTGATCTTGAACGATGCGCCCTCGGCCACGTTTGCCGGCGTCTTTTCGAAACGGAACAGGAAATACGGACTCGCGAGCATCGCCTGGACGGCGTTTCGAATGCCACCCTCGAAGCCACCGTTCTCGGCGCCCGAGCGATAGAACTTCATCAGCGCTTCCGTATCCCGCGCCGCGAGCGGTCGGCGGTACGCGCGCGTCGCCAGTCGCTTGATAATCTGCGAGGCGCACGGCGCTTCAGCGGCTTTGGTCGTCGGATAGCACGAGAAAACCAGTTTTCGACTCGCCGACTCCGACATGCCAAGCACGGAGTCAGGGCCAATGATAGTGAAGTCGACGACGTGCGGAGGCGCCGTTGTGCCGGCGCTGGCGTTTCCATTACTCGCCATGGACCAATCGTGCGGCCGGATGAGATCCTCGTACGGCCCGTCTGCGCGGCGCACGAAGGTGGCCGAAACTACCTGCTGCCCCGCCTTCACCAGGATCGGCTCGGTGCGGACAAAATCAGCGCCCTGCGGGGCGTCGGCTGAGGCGAACGTGCGCTCGACACCCTTTTCGTACGGAAGCAGCGCGAGGCGGGTACCATCGATCGAAACGTCAATGTCCTCGAACTTCGTGCCGACTCCACCGCCGACGTTCACTCGGAATACGTAGTATCCGTCGGCCGGGAAAGAGTGCGTGGTGACGATTCCTCCGCGTGTTCCGTACGGAGCCCCCTCCGCCCGATCCCACGGATGCTGTGAGACGAACGGCGATTGCCGGTAGCTCACGGGAATCGCAACGGCGTCACGATCGCCCAGTGCCATTCGGCTGACGGCGGCGGCGGCGGTGAGATACGCATCGAGAAGCGTCGGTGAGATACTCTGAACGTCAGCGATGTTGTCGAAGTTGGCACTCTTCGTGTCGAGCGGCAGAAAATCAGCCGCGTCGACCTTCACGCCAAGGAGGTCGCGAACCGCGGCCTCGTATTCAGGGCGGTTGAGTCGCTGGAACGTGCGGGTCCCCGGATTCGGCTTCGCCGCGTTATCGACGACCTGCTCGAGCGTTTCGACGAGCGCCAGCAGCGTATCCCCAGCCGGCTTGCGCGACGTCGGCGGCGGCATCATCTGCGTGCGGAGCTTGCGAATGGTCTGCTCGACTGCGCTAAGGCGGGCCGGCGCAGAATCAATGTCGAACCCGTCGAGCGACAGATTGCCGCGGCGTTGCCGTGCATTGTGACAGCCGGCGCAGTAGCGCCGTACGACATCGTTGAGCGCTGCGATTTCGATCCCGCGGGCACCGATCCGTGGCGCCGGTGCGCCGTGCGTTGGACGCGCGACCGGCAAAGTCGCAGCTGGACCCGCACTCGTGGGCGGCGTAGAGAGTGAGATCGCACTGTGCTGCGCCGGCAGAGGCGTGCGCGCCGCAAGCGGCGACGGTCCACCGCCCGAGACTGCGCCGACGTACAAAGCAGTCGTCACAGCACCGCACAACACCAGCGCCCTGTTCTTCAGCATTCGCACAGCCTCCACGCGTTCTGGTACACGACAACGCGCCGCCGATTCCTGCGGTGGCGCGCACTATCGTCATCTCAGCCGGGTTAGTTCGAGCTGCCCTGAAGGTGTCCTATTTCCGATCGTCCCAAACCACGATGACAGGCTTTAATGTATGGCATCTCTTCAAATACGCCAGAGGCCACTCCCAAGTACGCTGCCCTGCCCCAGTTCGCTGGCCCAGCCCCTCCCCAACCCCTTTACCAGCGAGCCCATCCCAGGCCGCCAAGCTCAGTGCTCCGGCAGCTACGTCGACTGACGTATTCGATCCGGGTCGGCCACTCGCTAGCGTACCGCAGGATTAATGCACCGCCTCCCCGGGGGACCGATGGACCTCAACCGCCAGCCGCTCGAGTTCGGGACCGCCACGCCGCGCGATCTCGATCGAATTCGCCGGATCAACCACCAGGCCTTTGCGGAGGAGATTCCGCAGCATCCCATGCGACCGGACGGGCGCCTGATTGACCGGTTCGAAGCTGATTCACTGTTCGTCGTCGCGCGTGATGGCGACGACGTAGTTGGGATGCTCGCTGTTCGGTTCGACCGCCCGTTTTCGCTCGACTCCAAGCTGCCGTTGCTCGATTCACACCTCCCGCCGGGAAGGCACGTCTGCGAAGTCCGATTGCTCGCCGTCGATGTGGGCCGCCGCCATGGACCGGTGCTCCGGGGGCTGCTGCAGTGCCTGGTCCGCGAATGCGATACGCGCGGTTTCGACCTTGCCGTGCTCTCGGCAACCACACGGCAAATCCCGCTCTACCGGCACCTCGGCTGCGTTGCGTTCGGGCCACTCGTTGGCGCAGCGGACGCTCGGTTTCAGCCGATGTATGTGACTCGCGAGGCGCTCGTTTCGCACGTGGGATCGACGCTCGGAATCGCCGATCACCGCGCACGGGATCCGGAAACGGCGCACTCAGCACCGCCTACCAACGGCATTCCTGCATGCTTCATGACCGGACCGGTAACCCTTTCGCCCGCGGTCAGGGAACGGATTTGCGCGCCGCTCATTTCACACCGCAGTGACGGCTTCGCCTACGAGCTCGACCAGATCCGTTCAGGACTCGGCGCGCTGACTGGAGCTCATCACGTGGCCGTCCTCGCCGGGTCAGGAACGCTGGGCAACGACGTTGTTGCATTCCAACTCAAGGCGCTGGGCGGCCGCGGAGTCGTGGTTTCGAACGGCGAGTTCGGAGCGCGACTGTGCGATCACGCTGTGCGCGCCGGACTTCACCACGTTGTGCTCCGGCGACCATGGGGAGCGCCGGTCGACCCCAACGCCGTCGAGCACGCGGTGCGACGAACGGGAGCCACGTGGATCTGGGCTGTTCACTGCGAAACAAGTACGGGAATGCTCAACGATCTGGACGCACTGAGAGGAGTCGCTGCATCGTGCGGGTGCCGGCTCGCGGTCGACGCAGCATCGAGCGTGGGAACTCTGCCGGTGAATCTTTCGGTACAACCCGGGGACATAGGTGACAGGTGTCCGGCGACATGGGTGACACTTCTTCAACCCCTTCTG
>JAQBYI010000081.1 GCA_027622655.1 Gemmatimonadota bacterium
GTGCAGGCGCTGGCAGGGTGCGGTGGGCGTTGTGGACTGCCAGTGGCGGCGCATAGAATTTTTGTAATTTCTGCTTGTTAGGCTGATCAATCCATTCCTAAATTGAGTAAGTGTAGTCTCTGAGTCCAAGACACAGGTTGGGTGGAGGTCAGCGCGGGGTGTTAATTTACAAGCGCGGGGGCAGGGTGTATCATGTGGGGGTGGCAGGGGACTTGAATTTCCTATCCGTCATGGAATTCAGGGATAGAGCATTGGTGGCGGTGGAGGCGGCCGAGCAGGGTGTTCGGGAGCAGCGCAAGGCGATCATCCGCGACGCGATCAACGCTGAGCCCTCTGGGGATGTCGCCGCGATCGCGCGCATGACCGGCACCCTATCAAATTGCACAAGGTGTTGAGCATGAAGAACGACCAGATTCGTCAATTCGCACTTGATCTACTGCACGCCGACACGGAACACGACGTGATCGCAACGCTGAAAGGCCACGGCTATTGGGACGATTTGGCCGCATGGCGATTGTATGGAGACCGCGACAACAACTACGCAACGATCGGGAATCAACAGAGCCGGCCCGAAGCCGCCCTTGCGGAGAAAGTGGTGAACTGCATTGACGCGCGGTTGCTCGGCGAATGCTTGCGGCGCAACATCGATCCTACGTCTGCCGCCGCTCCAGCCTCAATACGCCAGGCACTGAGTCTCTTCTTTGAAGGGCGTGAACTAACTAGCGATCGCGGCGGCATGATGCAGGACTGGGATCAGGCCAAGCAGCTAGAAGAGTCTCAGCACATTACGGTGGCACTATCCGGACGCCGGGGAAGGGCCGGTGCTCCGTGCATCACGATTGCAGACGCCGGGGAGGGACAAACGCCACTGCGGGTTCCAGAAACTTTCCTATCGATTGACCGCACGAATAAGCTCCGCATTCCGTTCGTCCAGGGGAAATTCAACATGGGTGGCACAGGCGCCCTGAAATTCTGCGGCGAGCATAAGTTGCAGTTGCTTATTACCAGACGGAATCAGGAATTTGTAGCGAAGACGGACGCCAACGACCCATTCTCTGACCATTGGTCCGTCACTGTCGTGCGCCGGGACCGGCCAGCCCAGGGCGTCGGGCAAGTGCGTAACTCCGTGTATCGATACCTGGCTCCGGTTGATTCGGATAAGCGGCCCGAATCGGGTCGGTTATTGACCTTCGAAGGCGATTCCCTGCCAGCGATGCCGAACAAGAATCAAGCGTACGAACGCGAGATGTCGCACGGATCGATTCTTAAGCTGTATGAGTACGACATGAAAGGGTTTGGCAGTCACGCATTGATGAAGGACGGACTGCTCTTCCGCCTTGAGCTTCTGTTACCGGGCATCGCCCTCCCGGTCAGGGTGCACGAATGCCGGAACTTCGCTGGCGGGCCCGGCAGTTTCGCGAATTCGCTTGTCGGCATCATCGCGCGACTTCAGCGCAACCTCGGGGACAACCTTGAGCCGAAGTTTCCTTCGGCAGTGCCCTTCGTTGTCCGAGGTGAATCCATGATGGCGCAGATTTACGCCTTTCGGGCTGGTAAAGCAGACACTTACCGCGACAACGAGGGGGTTATCTTCGTAATTAACGGCCAGACTCACGGCGCATTCCCTAAGACATTCTTCCAGCGTGGTGCTGTGAAAATGGATCGGCTCGCCGGTTCACTACTCGTCCTCGTGGACTGCTCGCAAGTGTCAGTGTCAGCGCGCGAAGACCTTTTCATGAACAGCCGCGATCGCCTCAGTGGCGGTGATCTGCGAAAGGCGGTCGAAAAGGAACTGGAGGATCTGATTAAGTCACATGCTGGCTTGCGTGAACTGCGCGAACGTCGGCGTGCGGAAGAAATTGCCGAGCGGCTCGAGGAATCGAAACCGTTAGAGGATGTGCTCGGTTCGATTCTGAAGAATTCACCCACACTCGCCAAGTTGTTTCTCGTCGGTCAACGACTCAGTCGTCCGCATCGCGGCGGGCAGGCGGATGGCACCGGAACCGGAGACGGGTCAAAAACAGGCGGTCATGTCTTTAAAGGTCGAAAACATCCAACGTTCTTTCGATTTGACAAACATCAGGACGGCGAGTCTCTGGATCGGACGGCAGAGAAAGGACGCCGCTGCCGAATCAAGTTCGTCACCGACGTCGAGAGTGACTACTTCTCCAGGCTCGACACGAAGGGGCGCTACCACGTCGACGTCGTGGACGGTCCCGTCGAAAACATCCAGCTCGATCACAATCTGATCCTGGAAGACGGCGTCGCAAACTGGAGCATCAATTTGCCCGACGCGGTCGAACCCGGCGACACAATCACGGTTCAGTGCACGGTGACTGACGACGTGTTGCTCCAGCCGTTCGTCAACATTGCGCGATTGAAGGTCGTTGCCAAGAGCGAGCAAACGAAAGGTGGTGGCGGACGGAGAGGCCGGACTGGAGCCGGCGCGACTGAGGGCAATGGCGAACAAACGGAACCCAGTGGCATCGATTTTCCGAGAATGTTCAGAGTCAAATCCGATGACGAAAATTGGCGGAAATACCAGTTCACCGAGCACACTGCCTGCAAAATCGTCGTCGATGCTGAAGGCGAAGGCGACAATGAAAAGGACGTCTACACGTTCTACATCAATGTTGACAACGTGTTCTTACGAACTGACATGAAGACCGGCCAGGCAGATGTTCGGGTACAAGAGGAGAAGTTCGTTATAGGCAATGTTTGCATCGGTCTAGCCTTGATTCACGACTTTAAGAACCGAACGCCGAACACCAAAACAAACGGTGATGGTGAACTCGTTTCAATCAGTGAGGTAGTCGCCACAACGACACGCGCCGTCGCGCCATTTCTGGTGCCTATGATCGATCACTTGGGCGCTCTGACGGTCGACGAGGTTTCGCAACTGGCGCAAGTAGGCGATGAGGTCTAGCGCAGGCCTTACAGAGCTCGGTGAATAAGGACGACTTCGCGCGCGGCGCTAAGCTTGCCTTTAGAGTTGGCATGCCACCGGCGGCTCGGTACGTCCCGCCAGAGACGCTGTTGCGAAGGGCCGCGCACCTCCTCAAAGGACGCGGTCTCCATATTGGCTAGGTATCGACGGAGCTGCCGCGCGGGGTAAGAGAATGCAACGAGTTGAACAATGGTTCCGCCCTTAGCCATGACCGATCGAATGGCGGTGAGTGTGCGGAGCGATTCGGCGAAGTACTTATCTTCCGCTGTGGCAAGACGATCAGCGAAATTGTATAACGCGTTTCCACGGCCGTCCTGACAGCCGGCTATCCAGTAGGGCGCGGGGGTTTCGCGACGGCCGTCAACTTGCCAACGGTGATACAGCATGTGAATTCCTGGATAGGGAGGACTTGTTACGACCAAATTCGCCTTCCGCCCAGAGGCAAACGGTGGCTGTTTGCCCAAGTCCGCGGCGGAACAATTCAGCAACGTGCACGAGGAGCCTTGCGCCGCAGCCTCCTTGAATTTGGCAGCACCGAGGAGCATCTCATGGACTACGGCCGCCAGGCGGTCTCTGAATTCGCCTAGAGACGATTGTCGGCGCTGACCATTCAGGAACAGTTGGGCGGCGTTGAGCAATGCACATCTCGCGAAATCTCGCGCAGGTTCGTTTGGCAAACTCCCCAAGGTCCGCAAGGCTAACGCGACTACCTTCTTGATCGGACGCGCCTTGGGTAATGTGAGATTCTTTGTCCGCCGAGGGCATATGAACGCAGCCAGATCGTAGGGAGTCAACCAGTATGAAAGAGTCGGTACCACCTCGTCGGCCCAAAGTCTCAAGGCGGCCTGCGAATGGTCAGCCAGCGGCGTGGTCTTCACGCGTGTAACAAAAGTTGCGAGGGAGTTGATATCGCCTCCGATCGCTTCGCGGCCCCTTGAGAGCGCCTCAACAATCGTCGTTCCGCCACCCATGTACGGATCGAGAACGATTTCGCCGGGCCGGGAAAAAATGGCGATCGCAGTTCCGGCAAACGTTGGTGAGAAACGCGCGGGATATCTGTAAAAGCGGTGCGTTAAGCCAGCGATGTGGGATTGGTCGCGAGCCGCGGTGCGAAGGGCCGCCCACCATGACTCCCCGACATATTGGGGTTTGGTGGTATCCGGCAGCAACATAGGGGGGAGTTTACACCAGGTACGACCAGAACACGAATGCGTGGCGGCGCTCACGCGATGCCGGGCTGCGGTGAGCGTTGTGGACCGCCAGGGCCGGCGCATAGAAGTTTTGTAAATTCTGCTTGGTAGGCCGGTCAATCCTTTCGTATTGTTGAAGAAATGTAGTCTCTGACTCCAAGACACTAGTTGGTTGGGGGCTAGTGCAGGGTTCCAATTGGCAAGCGCGGGATCACAGTGTATTATGTGGAGGTGCATAGGGGCTTAAATTTCCTATCCGTCGATCCGCTCCCCTACGTGCAGGTTCCCCCGGGCGAAGCGAAGGTCGTGCTCGAGCGGCTCGAGGTCTCCGCTCTCATCAGCGGGATGTTCGCGGAGACGACGCAGACGCTGACCTTCCGCAATCCGAACCGACGCGCGCTCGAGGGCACGCTGCTCTTCCCGTTGCCCGAGGGGGCGGTGGTATGCGGCTACGCCATCGATCTCGACGGTGAGCTGGTCGATGGCGTCATCGTCCCGAAGCAGGAGGCGCGTCGCATCCTCGAGGCGGAGATCCGCAAGGGGGTGGACCCGGGGCTCGTCGAGCAGGTGCAGGGCAACGTGTACCGCACGCGGATCTATCCGCTGCCCCCCTCCGGCACCCGCACGATCCGGATCGTGTATGTGACCGAGCTGGCGTGCGACGGCGTGTCTGCGGCCTATCACCTGCCGCTGGCGCACGCCCAGGCGATCGATCACGTGTCGCTGCGCGTGGAGATCAAGAAGGGCGAGGTCCACCCGGAGCTCTCCGGCGGCCTCGGCAACCTGTCGCTCGCCCCGCTCCGCGACTCGTTCGTCGGCGAAGCCACGCTGCCGCGCGGCACGGCTTGCGACGACCTTCTCGTGCGCCTCCCCGATCTGCCGCACCACCTGTGCACGGTCGAACGCCACGGCGACGAGACCTTCTTCGCGGTCTCGAGCGCGCTCCCCACGCCCGAGGTCGGATGGGAGCCTCGCCGCGTCGCCCTGCTATGGGATGCCTCGGGCAGCCGCAGCAACATCGAGCGGGACCTCGCGCTCGTGTCGGCGCTCCACGATCGCTGGCCATCGCTCGTGGTCGACGTGCGCGTAGTCCGCAACGTGGTCGACGCCGAGACGCGTTCGTTCGCCGGCCTCGCCGATCGCGAGCCGCTCCTCCGTCACCTCCGCGAGCTCCCGCGCGATGGCGGTTCGGCGCTGGCCGCGCTCGACCTCAAGGCCGTGCCCCACGCCGACGACGAGGCGTGGCTGGTCTTCAGTGACGGCCAGAACACGATCGGCCGCGGACTCCCCGACGAGGGAGCGCTCCCGATCATCGCGATCTCGAGCGCGGCGGGCAGCGACTCGGCGTACCTGCGTCACCTCGCGACGCGCAGCGGCGGCATCTACATCGACCTGCTGGAGACCCCCGCCGAATCGGCGATTCCGCTCGTGGCAAGCGCCAAGGACTCGCTGCGCGTCACCGCCGCCGAGGGGTGCGCCGACGTCCATGTGCGCCGCGCCGCGGGCCGGCTTGCGATCGTCGGGCGGCTATCGGCGGAGCTCGGGCAGCTCCGTCTCGCCGGAGCCGGCGCCCCGGCCGATCACCTCTCGATCGCGCGCGAACGGGCGGTCGAGGGGCGCCTCGTCGCACGGGCCTGGACCGGCAGTCAGACCCGCGCGCTCGCCGTCGTCGATCCGAATCATCCCCAGATCCTCGAGCTTGCGCGTCGTCACGGCGTCGTCACGGCGAACGCCTCGCTGCTCGTGCTCGAGACCCTCGACCAGCACCTCGAGTACGGGATCGAGCCGGCGGCGTCGCGCGCCCGGCTGCACAAGCAGTACGTCGCCGCCTGCGCCAAAGACCGGCGCGACAAACTCGCGGTCGCCTCGAGCCACCTCGAACAGGTGGTCGCACGGTGGCAAGATCGCGTGCGCTGGTGGGAGACCAAGTTCGAGGTGCGTCCGCCGGCCGACACGAAGGCGTCCGCGCCCCACCCCGCCCCACTCTCGATGGCCCCGCCGATGGCTTATGAGCTGCTGGCTTATGAGCCGATGGCTGATGAGCCGATGTTTGATGAGCCGATGGTGGGCGCCATGCCGGCCGAGCTCGACGGAGCGACCGGCGACGCGGCGCCCGGCGGCCCACCCGCAGCGACCATCGCGATCAAGCCGTGGTCGCCCGACACGCCGTACCTGAGCAAGCTGCGCAAGGCCGACGCTCCCTACGCGGTCTATCTCGCCAAGCGGACCGACTACGCGACCAGCCCGGCGTTCTTCCTCGACTGCGGCGACTTCTTCCTCGCGCGTGGCGATCGGGCGCTCGGGCTCCGCGTGCTGTCGAACCTGCTCGAGCTCGGCCTCGACGATCCGGCGCTCATGCGGATGTACGCTTGGCGGCTCCGGCAGGCGGGCGAGCTCGACGCCGCGATCGACGTGCTCGAGCGGGTCCTCACGATGCGTGCCGACGAGCCGCAGTCGCATCGCGACCTCGCGCTGGCGCTTGCCGAGCGCTGGGAGCAGACCGCCCGCGCTATCGATCTCACTCGCGCGATGGACCTCCTGTACGCCGTCATCGAGCAGGAGTGGGAGCGGTTCCCCGAGATCGAGCTGATCGCGCTCATGGAGCTCAACCGGATGATCGCCCGGGCACGCGAACGCGACCTCGCACCGCCCGAGCGGATCGATCCTCGCCTCGTCCGACTGCTCGATCTCGATCTCAGGATCAGCATGTCGTGGGACCTCGATCTCACCGACGTCGATCTCCACGTGTTCGAGCCCAACGGCGAGCACGTGTACTACGGGCAAAACGAGAGCAGCGGGGGCGGGCTGGTCTCGGAAGACTTCCGCGAGGGCTACGGCCCCGAGGAGTACGTGCGGCGACGCGCGCAGCCGGGCGTCTACACGATCAAGGCCCACTACTACGGCTCGGATCAGCAGGACATCGCCGGCGCATGCACCGTGATCGTCGAGGTCACGCTCGACTTCGGCCGCCCGAACGAGCAGCGGCAGGTAATGACGCTGCGCCTCGACCATCCGAGCAGCGAGGTCGTCGTCGGCGAGGTCACCTTCGCCGGACTGCCGACCGCACCGCAGGATTGGCGACCCGGCTTCCGCAAGCTCCGTCGCGGCATGACCATCGACGAGGTCGCGAGCGTGGTCGGTCAGCCCTCACGCATCGAGGGGACGTCGGAGACCCTGCTCGTGTACGAGCTCGGAGCCGACCAGCTCGTCCACGTAGTCATGTCCCCGCGCCTGACCGCCGTGCGGCAGGTCATGGACGGCGCCGTCCTCGACCTGTTGTGAAAACGCATTCGCGTGAGCGCACCGCTCGCGCGTACCGTTAGCGCTCCTCAAGCCGCAAACAGCAGTGCCGCGCCTGCGGCCAGAGCGGCCCCAGTGATTGTTGCAGCAAAGTTGACCGCGTCGTTGCTCAGCCAATGCCAGCCAGATTGCAAATTGGTGGCACCACCGCATTTACACTGCGGGTATCGCTCCGTTGTC
>JAQBYI010000082.1 GCA_027622655.1 Gemmatimonadota bacterium
AACCCCTTGCGGTAGTCGTCTAAACAGCACCAATCACAGAGTCACATTCCCGCTGAACCAGCACAGAACCAGTAGCCGCCTGCCCAGCATCGCGCAGCAATGGAAGCTCGGTGCGAACGCGCATGTGTTGAGCGGCGACGTGGAACAGGTGGAACGGACGTTGAACGCGTGGCGCATTCCACGCGTCCGCAACGGGGCGACCGGCGACTACTCGCACCCGACCATGGTCTATGTGATTGGGCCCGACGGGCGAATCACGTTCGTGACGCCCGGTGGGGCGGAGTTGATCGCGGCGGCGGTGAAGGCGCTGTAAATCCGGTGGCGCTGCGAACACCGCGAGCCCCACTGGGCCGAGGGTTGCACGGCGGCCGCGACGGGCGCAACATCATACGATGCGCGCCCATTTTCGCCGACCAGGTACTCGCATCTGGTTGCGTATTTCCTGTTTGGTCTGTGTCCTCTTTGGCGAACTCGCCGTCTCGACGGCGAGCGGCGCACAGGGGGTCACGGCGGCGCAGGGCACAGCGACCATTCAGGGGCAGGTGGTCAATGTCGATTCAACGACGCCCGTGCCCGGCGTCGTGGTCGCGCTCATCGACAGTACCGGGAGAGAACGCGCCCGCGCGCTCACGGGTGTTGATGGCCGGTTCTCGCTGACGGTCGCTGCGCCCGCTCGCTATTCGCTTCGGGCGCTGAAGATCGGGCTCCGACCCACGGTGCTTCCACTGATCGACGTGGCCGACGGCGAGACCAGCACCGAACGCGTCGTGCTCGGCACCGAATCCGTGCGCCTCGACGCCGTGCGAGTCGAGGGCGAGACGAGTTGCCGCATCAGTCAGGATTCGGCGCAGACCGTTGCGCGACTCTGGGAGCAGGCCAAGGGCGTGCTCGCGGCTTCGACGATGGCCGCAGGTGGCAAGTTCTACGAGACCACGTTGCTGCGCTATCGCAACTACGTGCCGTTCGATGAACGGCGGGTTGTATCGGAAACAGGTTCGATCGTCGAGACGGCCGGCGCGAATGGATTTGTCAGCTTATCCGAGGATTCGCTGGCGCTCGAAGGGTACATAGTCACGGCCGGGCCCCGGCGCGAGTTTCGCGCGCCCGACGCGGCCGTGTTGCTTTCGCCGTCGTTCGCCGGTGGCCACTGTTTTCGCGTCGTGCCGCCGCCGCGTGATCGCCCCGACCAGGTTGGAATTGCCTTTCAGCCGTCCAGCGCGCGGCGCGGAATCTCCGACATTGACGGGACGTTCTGGCTCGATCGCGAGTCTGCCGAACTCAGGCGACTGGAGTTCAAGTACGTCAATCTTCCGCCACGCATGCGGCGCGACGATGCGGAAGGGTGGGTGGAGTTCGCACGCCTGCCGACCGGCGACTGGATTGTCTCGCGGTGGGCGATTCGCACGCCGGTGAACGATCACGAGGCGCAGGTCATGCGGAACATGCCGGCAAGGGTGATCGGCATGACCACCGCGGGCGGAATGACACGCAGCATCGCCCAGGACGACTCGGTCATCTATCTAAATTCGGCGGCGAGTTTGACAGTTCGCCTCACCGATTCGGATTCGCTCAACGGTGTCGTTGGATCGGCGGTCAATATCCTGGGTACGCAGCGCCTCGGGTACACGGACTCGACGCACTCGGTCACGTTCGAGAACCTGCCGCTCGGCAAGTACCGACTTCAGGCGTGGACGCCTTTGATGCTCTGGATCAATGCCGATCCGGTCGAGCGCGACGTTGACGTGAACAACGACACGGGAACCGATTTCGAGATCAAGATGCCGACGGCGGCAGCCACCAATACGTGTGTGAAGGGCTGGACGTTCGTGTACGGTGCAGTCACAAGATCAGACGGGTCGCCTGCCAAATTCGCTGCCATTCGCATCGACCACATTTCCAGCAGGGCGGCGGTGAGCAGCGCGGCTGAGATGTACCGGAAGTTTCCGGCAGCTGCGATCGTCTACTCCGACCAGTACGGCCGGTGGAAGACGTGCCAATTGCCCCGCCCAACCTCGTTTGCGCTCGCGATGGGTGCGTTCGTGGGTCAGCGGCACTCGATGTCGCTCATGTCCGGTGGCGGTTTCCTGCGACTCGATTTCTCAGAGAACGAACTGATCCGCCCCTGAGTCGGATTCGGGGGAAGGAGGGGCGCCGATCCGTCCCTCGCTCAGGCCGTGCGGGCACTGGCCTACATGGCGGCCGGCAGGGCGCCGGGTTGTGACCCAGGCCCCATCGGGGCTATTCTCAACGGATGCGCCCATACCACATCAGAGCACTGCTCGCCGCCGGCGCGCTCAGCGCGCTTGCTCCCTCGGCCCTCTTCGCCCAGCAGGCGCCGACCAACGACGCCCCCAACCCGTACCGCACGATTGAAGGCTGGGGCAAGATGCCCGCGGGCCGTGCGTGGGGATCCACCAGTGCGGTTGCCGTGGACAAGGACGGCGTCAGCATCTGGGTGGCCGAGCGGTGCGGCCAGAACGACTGCGTGGATTCGCCGCTCGACCCGGTGCTGCGTTTCGACAAGGACGGCAACCTCGTCAAGAGCTTCGGTGCGGGAATGGTTCGCTCGCCGCACGGCATTCACGTCGATATCGACGGTAACGTGTGGGTCGCGGACTGCTCGTGCACCGGCGCAGGCGGTGGTGGGCGCGGCGGTCGTGGGGCCGCCGGTGGTGCGCCGACGCCTCCGCCTCCATCTCTCACGTCGGGTCATCAAGTCTACAAGTTCAGTCCCGAGGGCCATCTGCTACTCACGATCGGCAAGGCCGGCGGCGCTCGCGATCCCGACTACCTGTTTCAGCCGAATGCCGTGACCACGGCGCCGAACGGCGACATCTACATCGCTGAAGGTCACGGCTCTACGGCGGGCAGTTCGCCGGCGGCCGTGCTCAAGTTCGACCGGACCGGGAAGTTGCTCGCGCGCTGGGGAACGGTATTCGACCCGACGAAAAGCGACGAACCGTACGCGTTCAATCAGCCGCACGCGCTGGCGTTCGATTCCAAGGGCCGCCTCTTTGTCGCCGATCGCGGGTACGATCGTTTGAAGATTTTCGACCAGAGCGGCAAGCTCCTCGACACGTGGTATCAGTTCAGCCGCATCAGCGGACTCTATATCGACGCCAATGATATCATCTACGCCGCCGACTCTGAATCGGAAACGGTCTCGCGAAATCCAGATCGCACTCCGTCACGCATTGACTGGAAGCGGGGCATTCGCATCGGCAGCGCTACCGACGGCCGGGTGACAGCATTTATTCCCGATCCGTGGCCGCGCTGCGAAACCGGGCAGCGGCCGACGGAAGCCGCTCCATGCTCGCCATCCACAAGCGCAGCCGAGGGCGTGGCCGTAGACAAGAATGGCGTCATCTACGGCGCCGAAGTTGGGCCGAGGGCGCTCAAGCGCTACGTGAAGAGATAACGACGCAAACCGTCCACTCGCAGTTGTCGTCAACATCACTGGAGTCCCAATGGCAGTCACCTTCAATCTCAACGGCAAGTCCACCACGGTGGACGTCGCAGCCGACACGCCGCTTCTCTGGATCCTGCGCGACACGCTGAACTACAAAGGCACGAAGTTCGGCTGCGGCGTCGGCCAGTGCGGCGCGTGCACCGTTCACGTGAATGGTGCGGCGATTCGCTCGTGCCAACGACTCGCCTCCACGCTTGACGGTGTGGACGTGAAGACCGTTGAGGGGCTCTCAACCGACGGAACGCACGCACTGCAACAGGCGTGGGAGGAACTCGACGTCCCGCAGTGTGGCTACTGTCAAGCCGGTCAGCTCATGTCGGCGGCGGCGCTGCTCGAACGGAACGCGAACCCGACCGACAGGGACATTGATAACGCGATGAACGGCAATATCTGCCGATGCGCGACGTACATCCGCATTCGGGCCGGAATCAAGCGCGCGGCCGAGATCAAGCGCGGTACCGTCACGCCCAGCAATCCAGGCGGCCGTCCTGAAGATACTTCCGACGGCAGCCCGCGCCGTCTCCTCGAACCGTCGCGGTAAGGAGCCAACATGACCACGACGATTCGACCGACCAAGAAGAAGGGCCTGCACCGCCGCGATTTTTTCCGCGTCAGCGCGCTTGCCGGCGGCGGCATGCTCATCGCCACGTACATCCCCGAGCTCGAAGGGAAGCTGTCAGGGCTCAGCGGACGCGCGCGCGCGGACTTCATGCCGAATGCGTTCATCAAGATCACGCCCGAAGGTGTGATCACGATCGTGTCGAAGAACCCGGAGATTGGTCAGGGCATCAAGACACACCTGCCGATGATCATTGCCGACGAGCTCGACGTGGACTGGAAGGACGTTCATATCGAACAGGCCGACTTCAATCCTGAGGCGTACGGCTCTCAGGGTGCCGGCGGTTCCACGGCCACGCCCATCAACTGGACGCCGCTCCGTCAGGCCGGCGCTGTCGGCCGAGCGATGATGATCACCGCCGCGGCGCAGACCTGGAGCGTGCCGGAGCCGGAGTGCACCACGGGCCACGGTGCGGTGATGCACGCGTCGAGCAATCGCCGAATGACGTACGGTCAGCTCGCCAACAAGGCGGCGACGCTCACAGGGCCCGCGGCGAACACGGTGAAGCTCAAGGATCCGAAGGACTACCACATCATTGGCACCAGGGTGCCGGGCGTGGACAACCACAAGATCGTGACGGGCCAGCCGCTGTTCGGCATTGATTTCACGATGCCCGGAATGCTCTGCGCCGTGATCGAGAAGTGTGCGGTGTTCGGCGGCAAGGTAGTGAGTGCCAATCTCGACGAGATCAAGCGCGAACCAGGCGTGAAGCACGCGTTCGTCATTGAACCCGGTCCGGTCGCTCGTGACGGCCTCTTGTCGAGCGTCGCGATTCTTGCCGACACCTGGTGGCAGGCCAACTCGGCGCGCAAGAAGCTCAAGGTTCAGTGGGACGAAGGGCCGATGGTGACGCACTCGAGTGCCGGCTACGAGGCCAAGTCCGTCGAGCTGTCACAGCAGCCCGCGCAGCGCAACCTGAGGAAGGACGGAGACTTCGAGGCCGCTCTGGCCGGCGCTTCAAACAAGGTCGAGGCGGCGTATTTCTATCCGTTTCTCTCGCACGCTCCGCTTGAACCGCAGAACACGACCGCCCTGTTCAAGGACGGCAAAGTCGAGCTCTGGTCTGCCACGCAGCAGCCGAATGGCGGGCGCGGGCTTGTTACGCGCACGCTTGGCATTGAGAACTCGGATGTCACCATTCACATCATGCGGGCTGGTGGCGGATTCGGCCGGCGGCTGACGAACGATTACATGGTGGAGGCCGCGGCGATCGCGAAGATGGTCCCCGGTACTCCGGTCAAGTTGATTTGGACGCGCGAAGACGACATCCAGCACGACTTCTACCGTCCGGCGGGATGGCACTACTTCTCGGGCGGCGTTGACGCGGCGGGCAAGGTCGTCGCATGGCGCGATCACTTCGTGAGTTTTGGAGAAGGGAACGGGTTTAGCAACAGTGCGAGCATTGGCGCTACCGAGTTTCCGGCGCGATTCATCCGCAACTACATGCTCGACGCGTCGGTGATGCCGAGTGACGTGCCGATGGGTGCAATGCGCGCTCCCGGCTCAAACGGCATCGCGTTTGCTGTGCAGGGTTACATCGATGAACTCGCGCACGCGGCCGGGAAGGATCCGGTGCAGTTCCGCCGCGATCTTCTCTCGCAGTGGCAGGCCGATCCGCCGGCGCCCGCGGCGGAAGGTGGACGCGGCGGTCGTGGTGGAGGCCGTGGCGGCGGTCCGCAGTTTGACGCAGCTCGCATGCGCGGAGTGCTCGACCTCGCGGCCGAGAAGGCGAACTGGGGCAAGACCACATTGCCGCAGGGGACAGGAATGGGCGTCGCGTTCCACTTCAGTCATCGAGGGCACTTCGCGGAAGTCGTGCAGGCGACGGTGACAAAAGCCGGCACTGTGACCGTGGACAAGGTGTGGATGGCCGGCGACATCGGCAGTCAGATCGTCAACCTCAGCCACGCCGAGAATCAGGCGCAGGGCGGGGTGATCGAGGGGGTGTCGCACGCGCTCGGGCAGGAAATCACGATCGACAAGGGCCGCGTGGTTCAGACCAACTTCAATAACTACCCGCTGCTCAGGATGCGTCAGTCATTCCCGGTCGAGACACATTTCCTCAAGACCGATAACGATCCGACCGGACTTGGCGAGCCGATGCTGCCGCCGGTGATTCCCGCGTTGTGCAACGCGATCCATGCGGCGACCGGGAAACGGGTACGCACGCTGCCGCTGAGCAAGAACGACCTGAAGTGGGGGTAGTCGCGTAGCTGGGCAGACGCGCGAGTACAGCGCCGGATACGGCACGTAGTGGCGTATCTGGCGTTGTTGCTTTCGAGCTTTCTGGCCGCCACGCTCTTGCCTGGCGGTTCGGAGATCGCAGTCGTGGCGATGCTCAAGTCAGGCAATGACCCGCTCGCCATTCTGATCGTGGCTACGTGCGGCAATTACCTCGGTGCGCTCACGAACTACGGTCTCGGTCGGCTGGCCCGTTCGCGCACAGTCGGTCGCGCCGAACGACCGGCCGAACCGGGGCGCGTTGCAGCCGCGGCGCGGCGACTCTATTCCAAGCTCGGACCCGTTTCCCTCGCCTTTTCGTGGGTTCCGCTCATCGGAGATCCGCTTACCCTAGTTGCCGGGTTGGCGGGTATGGGCGTTCGCACGTTTTCCGTCTGGGTCATTGCGGGAAAGGCGGCGCGCTATTGGGTGTTGATTCAAGCATTCGGTTCCTGAGCCAACATCACGGCCCGGCGATGTACGGGCAGACGTCCAGTTGGCGGTAGGCCGCAGCTAAGGCGCTCCGCCATTGGCTCGAGTCACTGACACGTACGCCACGTAATCGCTCTGGTTGGTCGTCAACGTCGTCCGCGGGTACGGGTTGAGACTGTCGAGCCGTAACTCGTATCCCGACGTGCTTACGGTGCGTGGTTCGGTCGTCGTATTGAGCGTGTACGGAATAGTCGGCCCGCTTCCAACCCGGATGCCAACCACGGCGGCGGCGTTCCCGGCTGTGACACACAAGACATCACCCGGGCAGCGTGAGTCGCTCGCTACCTCAACGAGCAGGGCATATGTCACGCTGCCGAGCAGCGACACTTCTTGTCCGGGCCGGAGAGTGAGCGTCGCCGTATCGGGAGCGGTCGGTGTGCGCTGCGCGCAGGCGGTGATCGCTGCAGCGGAAACGAATATGGCGATTGCTCCAGGGATGATTCTCATTCCCAATCATACCCCGGTCAGCCGGCGAGTGTTCTCTACCGCTGGAGGGTGATGACGATGCCACCCCACGCCCACTGGGTGCCGTACGTCCCCATCGCTTCCGACGCCATGATGCGACGCGCACGGGCGACGTTGCCCGGCACGAGTTCTTCCAGCTTTTCAACCATGAAGCCGCGGGCCTGACCTTCGATGAACACACCTATCGCAGGCTCGCCGGCGAATGTTTTCGCTCCGCCGCGAACCTGAAGCCAGTCGGGGTATGTCCCGTTTCTAGTTGAAAGTCAGGTGATGACTCGGGGGTCAACGGTCACGCAGCAACCTTC
>JAQBYI010000083.1 GCA_027622655.1 Gemmatimonadota bacterium
GGAGCGCCGTCGCCTCGCGCGCGGTATCGGCACTCGCGATCGCCTGGAGCGCGGCCTTGACCTCCGCTTGGTGCTTCTGCGGCACCGTGTCGAGCACGTTCCGCAGCTTGTGATTCTAGCAGCGCTGTTCCGCGCTCGCGGGATAGACCGCCGCGAGGGCGCCCCAGATCCCGAGGTGACCGTCCGCGATGGTGAGCTTGGGGGCGCGGAGACCGCGCCGCTTGAGGTCGCGGAGCACCGCCGCCCAGCTCTCCGTAGACTCGCGCTGGCCGCTCGCTACGGCGAGCACGTGCTTCTGCCCGTGGGCATCTGCGCCGAGCACCACGAGGAGCGCTGCCTTCCCGTCCTCGAGACCAGCCTTGACGTACACGCCGTCGGCCCAGAGGTAGACGAGCTTCAGGTCGCTGAGGTCGCGTTGCTGCCACGCCGCGTACTGCGCCTGCCAGCTCGCCTTGAGGCGCACGAGCGAACTCGCCGACAGCGGCGCCGCGTCGCCCAACAGCCCGCGCAAGGCAAGTTCGAAATCGCCAAGCGCCAAGCCGTGCAGGTACAGCTCGGGCAGGAGCGCGCTGACTTCCGGGGTGCGCCGCTGAAACAGCGGCAGCAAGCGGCTCCGGAACCGCTCCTCGACATCGCGCACGCGCGGCCGGCGCACCGTCACCGTCCCGTTCATCAACGCGAGCTGCCGCGGCTTCCCGTGCCCATTGCGCGAGCCGACCTGCGCATCGACCGTTCCCCGCCGTTCCGACTTCGCGCGGCCAAGCAACTCCGTCACCTCGTCCTCCAAGAGCTGCTGGATGAATCCCTGCACGTGCGTGCGCGCGAACGTCTCCAGGCTGTCCCACACCGGCGTCGACTCCCTTGACGCACCGCGAGCGATCGTCATCTTCTTCATTGGGCGGTGGCTCCTTTTCTGGCCGGATGATCCGGCGGGTGATTGGTCTCACCCGAGAAGGTGTCACCGCCTTTCGCTTAATTCCACACCTTTTGACGATAGCTCACTCAGCCCACCCGGTGTCTCAAACTCCTTGACAGGCGCCTAGCGCCAGACGGAGGATAGGGGCATTCTAAGCGCTGTGCCTTCACAAATAGATCGTCTCAACACCGCGCTCGCTGGTCGCTACCGCATCGAGCGCGAGCTCGGCGAGGGCGGCATGGCCACGGTCTATCTCTGCGAGGACGTCAAGCACAAGCGGAACGTCGCGCTCAAGCTGCTGAAGCCGGAACTCGCCGCGGTGCTTGGCGCTGAGCGATTCGTGCAGGAGATCACGACCACCGCGGCGCTGCAGCACCCGCATATCCTGCCGCTCTTTGACTCGGGTGCGGCGGACGGATTCCTGTTCTACGTCATGCCCTTCATCAAGGGTGAGACGCTCCGCGACAAGTTGAATCGCGAGACGCAGCTGGGCGTAGAGGAGGCGGTCCGCATTGCCCGGGAAGTGGCCGATGCGTTGGACTACGCGCACCGGAACGGCGTGATTCACCGCGACATCAAGCCCGAAAACATTTTGATGAATGATGGTCGCCCGATGGTGGCGGACTTCGGCATTGCGCTCGCGGTCAGTGCCGCCGCCGGCGGGCGCATGACGGAGACCGGGCTCTCGCTGGGCACGCCGCACTACATGAGCCCTGAGCAGGCGACCGCGGAGAAGGAGATCACGGCGCGGAGCGATGTGTATTCGGTCGGCTCCGTGCTGTATGAGATGCTCACGGGTCACCCGCCGTTTACGGGCGCGGTGGCGCAGCAGATCATCATGAAAATTATTACCGAGCCCGCCGAGGCGGTGACGAAGCACCGGAAGAGCGTGCCGCTCCATGTCGCAGACGCGTTGGCGAAGTCCCTCGAGAAACTCCCAGCCGATCGCTTTGAGAGTGCCAAGGCGTTCGCCGATGCGTTAGGGAATCCGTTGTACCGCAGCGGGGCCGTGCAGGCCTCAGCGATGCACACCGGTGGTGGCGCAGGGAGCGCGTGGAGAGTCAACACTTTTGGGCTCATCTCCTCCGCGCTCGCGGCGGTGTTCATTGGCATCACCCTCTGGGGCTGGCTGAAGCCAGCCGCGGTACCAGTCGTCAGCCGCAATAGCATCAACCTGTGGCAGAATCAGCAGATCCCGCTCGATCACGTTGCACGCGGACTGGCGATCTCGCCGGACGGCGGGACGGTGGTCTTCATGGATGGCGATGGAACTGGTGCACAGCTGTACGTCAAGGAGCGCGACCGGCTCGAGGTCACCGCGCTGGCTGGAACCGCCGGTGTGGCTGGCGCTCCCACCTTCTCGCCAGACGGCGCATGGATCGCATTCGTGACGCGTGACGGCAAAGTGCAGAAAGTGCCCCGACTCGGCGGCTCGGCGATCGCCATCGCCGACTCCGCCGCTACGGGGAACTCTGCCCTCACATGGCTGGAGGACGGCACGATTCTGTTTGAGGATATACATGCGGACGTCAAAGCTGTAGGGCAGGATGGTGGCATCGCTCGCCATGTGTTGACGAATACGCCGGGCGATTCTGCAAATCGGTACATGCGGTATCTGGCGAGCGTGCAGGGCGCGAAGGCGGCGCTCGTCGTGGCGTGCGCTCCCGGTTGCGCCACCTCGGAGCTCCGTGTCCTTGACCTCCGGTCGGATCAACCCAAGGTCACGGTGCTGACCACACAAGCCCTGAACGCGTGGTCGCTGCCGGGGGGGATCGTCGCGTTTGTGCGGCAAGACGGTGGCGTCTTCGCAGCACCCTTCGATCTCAAGACGCTCACGTTCACGCAGCCTCCGACGCCGATGATGAGCGGGGTGCGGATCGCTTTTAACGCGGCGGATATGGCGGTGTCGGCCAATGGCACCGCCATTTTCGTAGCCGGCACCAGCGGCTGGTCCAGCCTAATGGTGGAACCGGTCTGGGTGACTCGGGCGGGCGCGGTGACGCCGATGGATTCGGCGTGGACGATGAACATCGCCCAAAATCTGAATGGAAACGCGATCGCCCTCTCCCCGGACGGACAGCGCCTCGCCCTGACCGTCGCCCGGACAGGCTCAGAAGGTAATGACATCTGGATCAAGCAGCTCGACCGCACGTCAGGCACGCTCACCAAGCTCACGTTCGAGGGGAATAACATCAACCCGGTCTGGACACCGAACGGACAGCGGGTGCTATACGCCGCTCCAGGGCCCCCCCTGCGCAGCCGGCGAGCCGATGGGACCGGTGCCGTGGACACGCTGTTCATGAGCAAGCGAGGTTTTCATGCGGTGGTGCTGACACCAGACAGCAACACGTTCCTCCTGCGCCTGTCGGGCATTGCGGACATTGCCCTATGGCACCGAGGCGATACCGCGACCGTCCCATTGATTGCGTCAGCGGTTTTTGACGAGACCTCGCCAGCGCTCTCCCCCGATGGGCGGTGGTTGGCGTATAGCTCGAACGAATCGGGGCGTTTCGAGGTGTACGTACGTCCCTACCCCAAGGTGGACGCTGGTCGTTGGCAAGTCTCGCAGGCCGGTGGCATCTCGCCACACTGGTCACATACGGGCCGAGAACTGTTCTATCAGAATGGGGCGAAGGCGCTCGTGGCCGTGGCCGTGGTGCCGGGCGTGACATTCGCCTTGGGTGCGCAAGTCACGCTGTTCAATACGGGCGGGTTTACTGGCTCGGCTGCCACCAGCACTGTCAGCTACCTCTATTACGATGTCGCACCGGATGACAAACGGTTTGTGTTCTTCCGGAAGCCGACCGAGAACGGCGACGTCAAAGTGGACCCCCTCGTGCAGATGGTGAACTGGGGAGTGGAGGTCCGCGCCAAGCTCAAGGGGAAAACGCCGCAGTAGGCACGCGCACGCTGGTGCTCACGGCCCACACGACGACCGCGGCGTGAAGATTGGTTTCAGGAGAGTAGTGTGCGTACGGCTCAGTGCTTCGGTCGCTCAGTCGGTGTCAGCGTCTTCAACCGGTCCTTCGCCGCGGTCACGCGCAGCTGGAGCTCCGGGTCGGCGTTCTTCCAGAGTCCAATGAACTTTCGGTAGTGCTCGGCGGCCTTGTCGTTCTGGCCCTTGGCTTCGTAGAGCTGGCCAAGGCGTTCGTGCGAGCCGGCGAGGTTTGTTGCGTCGTTCCCGAGATTGCGCGCCGGGTTCGCGAAATACGCGGCATAGTACGCGATCGCGGAATCGGCCTTGCCGGCCCGATCGAACGCGCGGGCGATGGACGGCAGGGCGCACGCCGCACACCCCCCGATGTCGCCGGCGCGATACTCGCGGACCGCGTCGTCGTAGCGTTTCTCACTGAGGGCGATGTCGCCAAGCGCCGCGTGCCGGATCAGGTCGGTATCGCGGCGGTCGCGCCCGGTGAAATAGCCAGCGGCCTCCGCGCGCTTCAGCAGCGCCTGGGCGAGATCCGGCCTGCCGGCTTCCGCGTACGCCGCGACGACCCTGTCATATGGCCGGTTGTACACGCTGATCGAGTCGAGGGGATGCTCGATGAGCGCCCTCTCGAGTTTTCGAAGCGCGGTTGCGTGGTCGTCGCGAATGCGATTGTCGAAGTCAACGTCGTCGAGCGCAGCAACGAGCGCGGCGTTGCGTTCGCCCGCGGCGGCATTCCGCTGCCGGACTTCGGCGGTGAGCTTGATGGCCTGGCCGAGTTCGCCACGCAGCTGCGAAATGGCCCTGAGGTCGCCCGCCTGTGCCACCTGCGTCGCATCGTCGTTCGGCCTGGCCTTGCGCAGGCTATCGGCAACCGCGACAAAACCGGAATAGTCGCCGTTGGTGAACATCAGGTTGCGGCGGTTTGTTGCCGCACCCGGGTGACGCGGGAGTGCCTTGGACTGGGCTGCGAAGACCTCGTCCGCTTCCTTGAGCTTGCCTTGCGCCACAAGCGCAAAGGCCAGCGCCCCATACGACTGTGCGATTGTTGGGTCGACAACCACCCCGTGCCGGGTCAGCGCCTCGGCCTTCGCATAATCGCGCCGAAAGGAGTATTGGTTAGCAAGGTTTACGAGCGCTGCAATGTCGCTGGAATCGGTTGAAAGGATCGCTTCGTATGCGGCGATCACCTTGGTGCGATCCGGACTCGGCCCAAACGAAAAGTAAGTCGCAATCGCGTTCTGGCGCTCACTGTCGCTCAACCGATCGCGATGTTCGTACGCCTTCGTCGCGAGCATGCTCACCCGTTCGCGCGCGATGCCGCGAACGTTGAGGATCGCGGCCAGGCGCCGGTACGCCATCGCGAACCCGCTGTCGAGGGCGATGGCTTCGTCGAGCAGACGAACGGCGCTGTCAAAGTCGCCTTCTTCAAAATCCGCGCGCGACCCGGCCAGGTACTTCTGCAGCGCTTCCATCGACGCGGTCGAAACCTTTTCCATCGAGCGCGTATTCTGCACGCGGCGCAGTGACTCGCCCACCTTCGAGCGCAGGGCTTTGGAAATTCGGCTGATCGCCGGAATGATCTCCTTCTGGTCAGCCGCTGTTTCCCGGAAGGCCGCCAGCTCCTCGCCCGATCGTGTCGAGATAAGCCGTACGGAGAGCACATAACTGCCACCCAACGACACGATCTCGCCGTCGATCACCGCTTTGATCCCGTCGCGTGTCGCCATTTCGCGCGCGAGGGCAAAGTCGACGCGCGTATTCGCTGGCTTCTGCATGCGCTGCAGGGCGGACTGCACGGCGAGCGCGGGCACCACACTCAGGTTCTTCGACTGTCCGATGTCCGTACGAAACGCCTCGGTCACCGTCGGGCCGAGTAGGGTGTCGCTTGCCGGACCCTTGAACTCTGCGAGAATGACCCGCTCTTTCGCGCCAAGGGTGCCGCTCGCCATCAACGACCCAAACGGCCCGATCCCAAACGCCCGCATCGCCATGAAGGCCGCAATCAGCGCGATAAAGGCTCCGAACGCGTACATCCCGCCGCGCGCGGTCTTGTACCAGCTCATTCGTGGCGCAGCCTTGAGGGCTATCGTGGCGATCGTGCCCTGCATTATTGATGGGCTTCCGCCCAGCGTGTACGTCGGCGTCATCGTCATCGCGCGCCGTGCCACGCGCTGCACGTAACCGGTCCACAGGATCGAGGGCAGGCCGAGCGCCATCACGATCAGCGAGCCCGGAAACACCCAGTCCGGGAGTCCGATGCCAACGATGGCGGCCTTCGCAAGAATCGCCACCGCCACAAACGCGCCCGCGTACATCACCAGTGCCTTCTTGAACATCCCCGGACCGCCGAGCAACACGGCCGGCATGGCGTTGCCGGAGCCAGAACTCGTCACCGTCTCAAGCCCGCGCACCAGATCAGTCGCATGCTGCGGACGGTCTTCCGCCTCTTTCGCCAGGCAGCGCATCACGAGGTCGGCGAGGGCATGCGGCGTATCCGGCCGGAACTCGGTCACCGGCTTTGGTTTCTCGCCCATGTGGGCCGCGAGCAGTTTGCGCGGCGCACTCTCCACGAACGGAGGCCGGCCCGCCAGCAACTCGTACGCCATACAGCCGAACGAGTAGATGTCGGCGCGATGATCGGTGTCCGGATCGCCCGACGCCTGCTCGGGCGACATGTACGTCGGCGTGCCGATGCTCGTCCCCACCTGCGTGAGCATCTCAGCGCTTCCCTGCGTGCGCGACGCGCTGATGGCCTTCGCGATGCCGAAATCCGTGACCGTCGCTGAACCGCCGGTGAGCAGGACGTTGTCGGGCTTGATGTCGCGGTGGACGATGCCGCGTTCGTGCGCATACGCGAGCGCGCGTGACACATCGCGCAGGAATCCAACCGCCTCGGTGATCGGCAGCATGCCGCCGCGCGCGAGTCGCGCGCGGAGCGATTCGCCTTCCACCAGCGGCATCGTGTAATACGGAAGCCCGTTGGTCTCGCCGGCGGCGAGCACCGGCACGATGTGTGGGTGCTGCAGCTTGGCGGCGAGAAGGATCTCCCGGTTGAACCGCTCGACATTGACCCCGGCCGTCAGTTCCGGCGGCAACACCTTCACCACCACTTTCCGCCGCAGCGCGGTCTCCTCGGCCACGAACACGCGCGACATCCCGCCGCCGCCCAGCTCGCGTTCGAGTGTGTAGGCGCTGCCGAGTGTGGCCTGCAGTTGATCGCGAATATTCTCGCTCATGTCAGGCCCGGGGTGGGGGGGGGGCGCGGCCTACAATCGCTCCAATGTGCGAAGAGGGGGCTGCTTTGGCTAGAACTCCCCGACTCTGGTCACGCGGGGCTGTTCGACGCCCGCTGGGCTACCCGCCGAACGATCCTGCGCGCGTGCCAGCCCGTCCGCCGCACTTCGCGCAGGTAGTTCCGATTTCCAGTAGCGCCAAGAGGTCCTCTTGTGGAAGCTCGTGCTGAATGTGCGTTGCGGCTGGCAGGCTCGCCAACATCACCCACCGCCACACCGCGAGTGGCCGGATTCGGGGCGATTAGCTGGCCGGCGTGACCGGAGGGCGTACCTTCTAGCGACTACACGGACTCTGAGGAGTTATGGCCAAGGTAAGAGTGCATACGTTCGCCCGCTCGGTCATTCCACTCGCGGCCCTCTGCCTGCTTGGCGCTTGCGCGACTAGCGGTGCGTTTACGCAGAAGGTTGCGGC
>JAQBYI010000028.1 GCA_027622655.1 Gemmatimonadota bacterium
CGGCTCCACGCCCGCCGGCTCCAAGCCCGCCGGCTCCACGTCCGCCACCGCCCGAGCGGTCGCGGAGCATGCTTTCGGAAAACCGCGGTACGCCGCCGGGAACGTTGTACGAACCGCGCGACTGAAGGTTGCCGACTGCGTCGAAGTTGGCTTCGCCCAGGTCATCGGCAACGATGATCACCGCCGTCGCGCCCCGGCGCGCCATGGCGGCGGCCTGCACGTTGAGCCCCTGGCGAACGGCGCGGTACTCCGGCGTGTTGATCGTGCTGCGCGTGCCCGCGGACGTCGGTACGAGCGTTACGACTGCAACGCGGCCGAGCACGCTAATCGTTGAGTCGCTCCCGTCGCCGGCGAACACGGTGGTGCCAATGACGTCACCGACGGTGTTCGAGGTGGGGGTCGCTTCGGTCCAGAGTTCGAACGGCTTGCCGGCAATCCGCACGGAACTCGCGGCGGTGGAGATGCGCGTGCGGCGCATGTTGAACCACTGGTACCAGGTGCCGTCCTCACCGTACGGCTTGACGCCGGCCTTGGCGAGTTGGTCGGCGGTCCAAATCGACGCACGCATCTCGTCGAGCGTTCCCGATTCACGACCGCGCATCGCATCGCCTGCCATCACAAGCATATCAGCCTTGATATCAGCTTCCTTGATTGTGGTGTATGCCGCTGGTGTCCGGATGCCGGACGCCTGCGACCGGGCGCTCACGGGCGCGAAGATGCCAATCGAGGCAGCGATCGCGATCGCTGCCGGGTATGCCGCAAGCTTCTGACTCATGGACCAGACCTCTCAAAGATCGGTGGAAACGACTACTGCCCGGCCGACATGACCCTCAGGTACTCGCGGTCCCATGCGGCGGGAATACTCTCCCGTGGAGAATACGGCCCCGGGGCATAGGCACGCGAGGAGACGCCGGCCTGGCTACGCGCGCAGATGTCCCAGTCCTGCCGGTTGGTGCGGTCCCAGAACTCTTCCGCATCGGCAATGTTGTATCCGGGTGCGGCGGGTGCGTCCGGGTGCACCATCCACTCACAACGGACTGCGCTTCGGTCAACGGCAACCGGCCGCACGGAGTAGAACACGGCGTAGTCCGGATGCATGCTGAGCATCATCGTCGGGAAGAGCGTGTAATAGTAGGCGCGAACCTTGTCGGCGTCGGAGAACTCGCCGAGCGGCAGCGCGCACGCCCGGCCGCTCATCGTGGCGCTCTCATGGGGCGCCTTGATCTCCATGTAGCCGCCGAGGAACGCGCCTTCGGTGAGGTCGTTCGCCCCACTCGTGTACGGCAGCTTTGTCGTGAGTTCGGGATGGATGGTGGGGCAATGGAGGCACTCGGAATAGTTCTGCATCACGAGTTTCCAGTTTGCCTTCACGTCATAGTCAATCCGGCGCACGGTACGCAGGCTCGCGAGGTTGTAGCGCGCAAAGCGGTTGTTCACCGGCGCGAATACGGTGGCGAACGGTTCGGGCGACTTCGACAGGTTCACGAAGAGAAATCCTTCCCAGCGCTCCAGGGCTACCGCGTGCAGCGGATAGTCGGCCATGGAGAAGCCTTCCGTCTCGCCCATGTGAGGCGCGCCGGTGAGGCGACCGTCGAGGCGGTAGGTCCACGCGTGGTACGGGCACTGGATCGTCTCGCCAAACCGACCCGTCGTTTCAGCGCACAGCCGCGTTCCGCGATGGCGGCACACGTTGTAGAACGCGCGAACCTTGGACTCGGCGCCGCGGTCGCGAACGATGATGATGCTTTCGCCAGCGACATCGGCAAGAACAAACGCTCCCGGCTCGGCGACATCGGATTCACGACCAACACAAATCCAGTTCGACGCGAATACGCGCTCGCGCTCCTCGCGCAGGACTGTGTCCGACGTGTAATACTCGCCGAGCATGGTGCGCGCGCCCGCACGGTATGTGTCGGTCGTCGGGTGGAACATGGTCACCAGCGGTAGCTCCGGGGTTCGGACTCAATCAGTAATCTGCGACCCGTGACCGAGGTGGCGTCAGCCCCTCGCCGGCTGGCGTCGCGTCACGCGACTCCAATATCCGCTGCCGCGGCCGCGAGGCGCCTGTCGAGCGTCAGGATCCGCGCGCCGCCGAGCACCGCCGAGGCGAGCAGGTGCACGTCGATCCAGCCAAGCCCGCGACGCATCAACCGGTGCGCTTCAACGAATGCCAGCACCTCGTGGTGCTCGGCCACCGGGAGCATGGGAAGTCGTTCGAGGAGCCCGAGGACCTCCGCCCGGTTGCCGAGTGCGCCGCACGCGAGCTCGCCGATGACGAACGGGTGCGTTGCCGATTCGCCGGCCTCGAGCAGCGTCCGGAGGGTGGCGTTGCCTCTCCGCAGGTGCTCGATCCAGACCGATGTGTCGGCGAGGATCACCGGCCCGAAGGGGCCGGCCGGCGGCGGGGAATGGGGCGCAGCCGGCGCTCGGTGCCCGCGAGCGCAGCCAGGCGGCGGGCGCTTTCGCGGGCGACGAGCGCTTCAAGCCCTGCGTGCACCAGGGCCGTCTTCTCCTCGATCCGGCTGAGGCGGCGCGCTTCGGCGAGCAGCGCGTCATCGATGTTGAGAGTGGTTTTCATATGTATCAGTATGGCGGATCCGACCATACGCGACAAGCGGCATCGCGGACGTCGAACTGGTAAGGGTTTCTTACACGTTGCGTTCTCCGAGAACGTGGCGCAAAAAAAAACGCCCCACGGCGCGGGCGATGCGATCCCCGCGCCGTGAGGCGTCTTTTTCCCTGCAGCCCTTCAGTTGTCTTGAACGGCGCTCACATGACGAACGCCGTTCGGTTCGACGCGGCTAGCTACGCCGCGACGTCCAGCTTCACCTGCGTCGCCTGCGTTGCTTCAACGGCCGGCTCGATGCTGCCGGCCACCTCGGTCTCCTTCTTCGGGCGCGTGGCCGCGGCGACAACCCGCCGCACCACGGTCCACTCATGGAAGAGCGGCGTGCCGCGCACCACGATGCGACTCACCGCTGCCCCGACCATCAGAGCCGCGGCGCGCGCTTCCTTCAGCGTGGCCTCGACCCCGGCCGTCGCGCCCACGCGGTCGGCGATCTTCCGCCGGCGCGTGTCGATCGACGCCTGCACGGCATTCGCGGCGTCCGTCAACTGCTGGACGAACTTCGCCGGGAATGCCGCCGCCGAGTACAGCTGGGCGTAGGGCTGCGCCGCCACCGCCATCGCAAGCGCGGCATCGACGAGCCTGGCCCCCCTCAGGTTGTTCGCCGACGGCGTGAGCGCCGCGAACTCCGGCACTCCGGCGAGCTGACCCTGCGCAAACATCGTCACCGGCGTCACGTGCCGGTCACGAAGGTCACGCTCCAGCGCCTTCTGCCGCTGGATTTCGCCGCGTGCGTCGCGCGCGCGGACGAGCTGGACATTCACCACGGAATCCAGCTTCGTCAGAGCCGCGTCGAGCTTCTTCCGTGCCTCGCTCGCGTTGACCTGGCCGAAGATGTCCGGGTGGGCATCCAGGAACTGCTGCTCGCGACGAATGGCTTCGCCGCGGTACCGCTGGGACTTCATCATGTTCCCCTCCAGGGAACAAGGGTTGGACGCGCCGTAGGAACCCCCATCGGCCGGCGCGTCCGGCACGCCGATGGGGGAATGCGTAATGTCGAAGTGTTTGTTCAGTGAGCCGGTGAACTCACGAAGTGAGTCAGAGAACTCACGCAGTAAGTCGGTGACGTCATCCACCGAGTCGCGGTCGACCGACTGGTCGTCGCTGAGCCAACTCGGGCGATCGTGACCGGCATCGTCGCGATCGCGGCCGCATTCATATGAAACGAGCGCGCCACCGTGGCGACCGGGGTCGGCATTCTCGCGGTCGAGTGAACCGCTGCGCGAGTCGGCGAGTCGATACGGCTGATCGCTGGTGCCCGTTTGCCGCTCGGTAACCTGCTCAGGTCGATCGACGGGTCGATCCCGCTGTTCGGGGCAGCCGTTCCCGCGATCGGGGTAGCCGTTCCCGCGATCGGGGCAGCGATCCCTGCGATCGGAGTAGCCGTTCCCGCGATCGGGGCAGAGATCCTCGCGATCGGGGCAGCCATCCTGCCGATCGGCGACCCCGGCTGGGGAACCGGTTTGGCTCCCCCTCCTACTTATAGAACGTAGCCGAGACCGTTTCGGGGGTAGTCACAACCAACAATCCCGTAACTGTAATCAGGACAACGATTTGACTTCTCCGCAAACGTTACCGTCGAACCCTGTCGGGACACCGTTTTGTCGAGAGTATGGTTTTCGGCTCTCGCGGAGTGACCCAGGAGGCTGTAGACTCGATGCTCCTCCACACTCCCGTGCGCATTCTCTCCAGTCGTCAGCCATTCGCGCAGCTCGTGGTGCGCGGCGTCCTCCGGATCCTGATCCGGAGTTGGCATCCGCACTACCTCGGCCCCGTGGTCATCCACGCGTCGTCGCGCCTTCCGTCGAAGGAGGACGTGGCCGCGTGGCTCGGTGACGAAGATTTCGCGCGGCACTTCGCGCAACAGGGCTGGATGGATCGGGGCGACCTCAAGGTGCTGCCATACGGCGCAATCATTGGCACGGCGCAACTCATCGAAGTCCACCTCGGCCGCGACGTACACGAGGGCAGGGCCGGTCACCTCTCGTGGCGGCGGGAGACGGCCGACGAGGTTGCGGTGCGCGATCCGGAACTCGGCATGCTGAAGCTTGTGAAGACAAAGAAGCCATTCCTGCCGCTGCCGCTGCCGGACAACGCGTACGCGTGGGTGTTCGCCGACCCCGTGGAGTTCAAGCCGATCACGGGTGTGGACGGCAAGAAGCGGCTCTGGACACTTGAGGGCGAACTTGAGGGTGTGATCGCCGATCGCGAGCGGCTGGCGCGAAAGCGCATTTGGCGGCCCGCGCCGGTGAACACGAAGCGGCGCGACAAGGCGCAGCGCGCGCTGCGCGAGCGGCGAAAGGAGGAGCGCGAGCGGTTGCTGCGGGAGGTGGAGGAGCGGGTCGTGCGGCGGCGGGCGATCGCGGCGATTCACCTGAGGCGTGACGTGGAGGAACAGTTCCGCGTGGATCTGCACCGCTACGTGAAAGCGAACGCGGTGCCGTCAGAGGAAGGCGCCGATGCGATGGTGCGCGTGGACTTGCGCTTCCTCGGCCTGATGGGCCAGCGCGAGGTGGTGCCGTTCGAGGAGATGGAGCTCGCGCTGAGACGCACGATCAAGCGCAGCGCGGATGCTCAGCTCGCCGCGCGCCGGCGGGAGCGTCAGCGGGAGGACTTACTGAAGGTCTACGAGACGGCCACGTCGGAGGGCGTCACGGGTGTGAAGCTTCGCGAACGGCTGGAGCGCGCGCTCAACCGGGCGCTGACGGAGGAGGGAGAGGACCTGGAGTTCGACCGTCGCGAGCGCCACCCGCTCGGCGAGGAGAAGGCGGCGAGGGCCAGGGCGCGGAAGGAAGAGCGTGCGAGGGAGGAGGAGCGGCGCCTCGCGGCGGAGGAGCATGAGCGCGAAGTGGCGCGGATGCTGTTCGAGGCGCTCACGCCTCGGCAGCGGCGGGCGTTGATCGAAGCGGAGGCGGAGGAGGCGGCATTGGCGGAGGTGTACCGACTTAATCGGGAGCAGTGGAAGGCGTTTGAGGCGTGGTGGAAGGAGTGACTGAGCTGGCCGGAGAATGAGGGCGCTGACGGGCCGCCGGGCCGAGCGCCGACGCGCGCACGCGCGCACGCGCGCACGCGTTATCATCCGACGCATGAAGCTCGTCGATTCCATCCGTTCGTTGCTCCGGCTTGCGCCGGAAGCGGGCGACGCCGAGCCGACACCGAGCGTCCCCGACGCGCCGAACCCGGTACACGTCGCCGCCTGTACGCTGCTGCTCGACGTGGCGTACGCCGACGGCGAGTTCGCCCCTTCCGAGCGGGCGCACCTCGAGTCGGTACTCGCTCGCCATTTCGGCCTCGACGCCACTGCCGGCGCCGAGCTCATCGCGATCGCCGAGCGCGAGCGTGCGCGGTCTATCGACTACTACAAGTTCACATCGGTACTCCAGCGCGAATACGACATCGGGCAGAAGATGGTGCTGGCCGAGATCATGTGGGGGCTGGTCCTGGCCGATGGCACGATCGCCGATCACGAGCAGTACCTGACGCGCAAGATCGCGAACCTCCTCGATCTCGAGCCGGGATACCTGTCGCAGGCCAAATCGGCCGCCGCCAAACGTCGCGCGTAGGCTCCACCTCAGAGCCCTCGAAGCGGAACACGGCGCGCGGTCAGCCCTTCCGGTCCGCGAGCACCGCGCGGGCAGCGTTCGCTCCCACTCCGCCGGCAATCGCTCCGCCGGGATGCGCGCCCGATCCGCAGACATACAATCCGGGCACCGGCGAGCGGTAATGACTGCATGCCGGCACAGGCCGCATGAAAAGCGCCTGATCGAGCATCATCTCGCCGTCATACGCGTGTCCCTCGGGGAGCGCGTATGTCTGCTCAAGGTCGAGCGGCGTCAGAACCTGGCGGTGGAGGACTGACTCAGTCAGGCCGGGCACGTGCCGTTCCAGCGTGGCCATGACCAGATCACCAAGTGCTTCGCGCGCAGGTGAGTCCCACGCGCCCTCGCGGAGTCGATACGGGGAATACTGAACGTGGATCGACATCACGTGCTTGCCATTCGGGGCAAGTGCTGGATCATCGACGGTCGGTATACGCGCGTCGAGCCACGGGTTCGCCGATACACGTCCGTATTTCGCGTCGTCGTACGCGCGTTCGAGGTAGTCCATCTCAGGCGCGACGACGATTCCGCGCACACGGCTTGAATCGGCGCCGGTATCTCCATCGCCAGCCGAAAGCGCAGGAAGTTGATCAAGCGCCAGGTTGACCTTCGCCCACGCGCCGCGGTATCGCACGTTGTCAACGGCGCGCACGAACTCCGGTGCAAGCCGCGACGGGTCGCAGAGTTCGAGGAACGTGTGGCGCGGACTCACGCCCGACACGACGCGACGCGCTGCGATTTCCTCACCTGATTCGAGTACGACACCAACCGCTTGTCCGGCGAGAACGAGCACTCGCGCAACCGGCGAATCGAGACGTATTTCGGCGCCCGCGGCGCGGGCCGAATCAGCGATCGCCTGTGCGAGCGATCCGAGCCCGCCGAGCGGAACGGTCGATGCCCCGATCGCCCCGACGTGCTGGCCGACCTGATGGTGGAGAAAGTTGAAGGCGGTGGCGGCCGCGCGCGGGCCTTGGCAAAGGTGGAGTACGCCACGGGTGGCGAGGGCACCCTTGAGCACCGGCGATTCGAATTCGTCGTCAAGTAGTTCAGCCACCGACATCGGCAACGCACGGAGCAGTTCCACCATGTTGCGGCGGCCCAGCCCGCGAAACCGAAGTCCCAGCTGCGCGGCCGTCGTCAGGTCGGCGCGCGAAGAAGCGTCAGGGGAGGGAACCGGCTTGGCGTACAGTTGCTCAAGGAAGCCACAGAGCGCGGCAATGCGTGCGGCGAACACCGGAAACCGCGCCGCATCCCGCGGCGAATGATGGCGCAGCGATTCCGTGACTGGCCCCTGCGCGCCAAAGGCGAGTCGTCCACCGTCGGCACCCGGAGCAACAACGCGTGCGCCTGTCGCAAGGAGTTTGAGTCCGTGTTGTTCGAGGTCGAGTTCGCGCACGAGGTGGGGCGAGATCCATCCTGCATCGTGGCGGCACGTGTCGGCGCGGAATCCCGGTGCGAATTCCTCGGTCGTCGTCGATCCGCCAATCGTCGCTCGTCGTTCCAGTACAACTACGCGCGCACCGGCACGCGCGAGATAGGCAGCCGCTGTGAGGCCGTTCAGCCCTGCGCCGATGATGACGGCGTCGTACGGCGCCTGCGTGCGCGGGGTTGTCGGTGCAGGTATCAGGGGATCGTTCATGTGCGCCTCAGGATTTCGAGCGCAGCAAGTCGCCCAGACGCACCCATGATGCCACCGCCGGGGTGCGTGCCCGACCCGCACTGCCAATAGCCGTCGAGCGGTGTGGCGTAGCGCGCCCACGCCGGTGCAGGCCGGAAGAAGAAGAGCTGGTGGAGCGCGAGTTCTCCCTGAAAGATGTTCCCTTCCGTGAGTCCCGTGACGCGCTCGATGTCGGCCGGAGTGATCACCTGCCGGTGGAGAATGGACGACTTGATGTTGGGTGCGAAACGCGCAATCGCGTTGATCACGGCGTCGCCAAACGCCTCGCGCCTGGCATCGGTCCAACCGCCGGTGAGGTTGTACGGCGCGTACTGCACGAAAATGGACATCACATGCTGACCGGGAGGAGCCATGCCCGGATCAATCATCGACGGGATGATGATGTCCATGTACGGCTCGCGCGAGAACTCGCCGTACTTGGCGTCGTCGTACGCGCGCTCCACGTAGTCGAGACTTGGACTGATGGAAAATGCTCCACGCCACGCGGCCTCGCGCAGCACGGTACGGCGCGAATCGTCGCCAGCGAGGCAGGTGAAGTTGGGAAGTTCCGACAGCGCGAGATTCACCTTGCCCGACGATCCGCGGAACTTGTAGCGACGAATCGCCGCGGTGAACTCGCCGGGCAGTTCCTTTGGTTCGACCAGTTGCAGGAAGCTCCGCGCCGGATCGAGTCCCGACACCACGACGGGCGCCTCGAACTCGTCGCCGTTCTCGAGCGCCACGCCCGTGGCGCGCCCGTTCTTGACGATCACCTGCGCCACTGGCGCGTTCAGGCGAATCTCCGCGCCAAACCCGCGCGCCGCTCCGGCAATCGCTTCGCTCACGCCACCGGTGCCGCCCTTGGCAAACCCCCACGCTCGAAATACGCCGTCGATCTCGCCCATGTAATGATGCAGCAGCACGTACGCCGTTCCCGGCGATCGGGGACCGAGGAAAGTCCCGATGACGCCACTGGCCGACTTCGTGGCCTTGAGCACGTCGGTTTCGAACCATTCATCGAGAAAATCCGCCGCGCTCATCGTCATCAGCTTGTGCAACGCGTGGAAATGCTCGGCGCCGAGCCCGCGCATGTGCTTGCCGAACTTGAGCATTCCCATCAAGTCGCGCGGCGAAAGCGATGTCGGGTCGGGCGGGAGCATCGCGAGAATCGGCCGCACGGCCTGCGCCATGTGATGCATGAGTCGCCCGTACTCTTCGTACGCATCGGCGTCGCGCGGCGAATGGCGGTACAGCTCGCCACGGCTGAGGTCGTGATCGCTCCAGCCGGCGAGGTAGTCACCGTTGAACATCGGCGTGACCGTGCTCTCGAGCGGGAGGATGTGCAGCCCGTGGCCCGGCAGATCGAGGTCGCGGATGATTTCGGGGCGGAGCAGGCTCACGACGTACGAGTAGACGGAGAACGTGAACCCCGGGAAAATCTGTTCGCTCACGGCAGCGCCGCCGACGAGCTCACGGCGCTCAAGCACGAGCACCTTTCGCCCTGCGCGCGCGAGATAGGCGGCCGCAACGAGTCCGTTGTGGCCACCACCGACGATGATTGCGTCGTAGTGTGCGCGCGTCATGTCCGCTTCCTCGCGGGATTGAAAAACGGTGTTGACGTCACGCGCGCAGGAGCGCGCTTCCGATGGTGCTCGACAGTGACTTCCATTTCGACCGGGGTCCCGACTGATGCATGATCGGCGGGAAGGTGTGCGAGCGCGATGTATTGCTTGAGCAACGGGCTCCAGCAACCGCTCGTGGCATATCCGACCTGATCGGCCCCGCGATAGAGTGGCACGCTGGTGCGCCATGCCACGGTCGGAAGCCGCGGCGGGAGATTTACCGCGGCGTACAAACGCTCGAGCGGCTCCCACTCAACATTGATTCCGACAAAGCGCCACGCAGTTCCGCTCTCGTTCTCCGCGGCGAGTGCGTCACGACCGACGAAGAAATCCTTGTTGAGTTTTACGGTCCAGCCGAGGTTCAGTTCGTACGGCGATGACGTTTGCGCTGGTATCAATGCTTTGTGCGCGCTCACGTAATCCACGTCGGCGAGCATCAGGCCAGCCTCAATTCGCGCGAGATCGAGCGCAAGCATTCCCGTCGGCGTGATGCGGTAAGGCGTACCAGCGTCAATGAGCGCATCCCAGACCGGGAGAGCGTGCGCGGCGTCTACGAATATTTCGTATCCCAGGTCGCCCGTGAATCCCGTACGCGAAATGGTGACCGGCACGCCGCGGGCGGTCGCCGTCGTGAGGCGAAAGTATCCGAGGTCGGCGAGCGGGCGTTCGATGAGATGCTCGAGAATCGTTCTCGCCAATGGGCCTTGGAGCGCGAGCGCCGCCGTGGAATCCGACACGTCCTCGATGGCCACGCGGAGCGAATGCGCATTTTCGTGGAGCCACCGGAAGCTTGGGTCGGCGGACGTCAGCCGGAACCGTTCGTCATCGAGGCGCGCGACGGTGCCGTCGTCGATGACCTTGCCGGCCGAGTCGCACCAGGTGGTGTATGCGACCCGCCCCGGTGCCATCGCCATCACGTCGCGTGTGACGACGCGATCGAGCAGCCGTGCGGCGTCGGGGCCGGAGACGATGTACTTGTAGAGCGGTGACACGTCGAGCAGCGCCGCCGAGTTTCGAATCGCGTGGTATTCGCGTTCGTGTACGAGATCGTACGAACTTGCCGCGAAATGGCCGGCCCAGCGTCGCCAGTTCTGACCGAGGCAAAGCGGGGCGGTGCGGGCGTGGAACGGCGTTTGCTTCAACATGTTTGCGCCGTCGCCTGCGAGAGGAGTTGAACGAGTTCGGGCGATTCACCGCAGGCGATCTGAGCGGCCGCGCGACCGCACATCGGTCCGAAGAGATTTCCGGTGCCGCAATACCCGCCTACCGCCCAGACGCTCGGCGCCACTTCGGAAAGGACCGGGAGTCCGCTCGACGTGTATGCCACGCGCGCGGCCCAGCGATGCGTCACACGGGCGCCCGTACGGATGCGCTCGCGCAGAACGGAATCGAGATAATCCTGGATCTCGCTCGTCGGCTCAGGCGCAGCGCCCCATTCGCGGTCCATCGCGCGGTTTCGGCCACCGCCGAGCGCGATTCGACCGTCGGGGAGTTGCTGCCAGTAATCGAAGCCCCCGTTCGCCGACATAGGGCAGGGTATCGTCACGTCGTTCGCGGGCTCGGTGGCGAGCATCTGCAGGCGTGTGGTTCGTACCGTGCCGATGAGCGCGGGAATGAGATCCTCGAGTCCGCCGTCCACTGCGACGATGACCGTGTCGCACTGCACACGACCGAGAGTGGTGGTGACTTCGCCAGTGTCAATTGCCGTGACGGGCGTGCCCTCAAACAAACGCACGTTCGGGTGAGCGGCCGAATCACCACCGGATGACGCCGGTGCGCGCGGTTCAAGCAATGCGCGCGCCAGCGTGCGGCATCGGAGTTCAGGCTGCATCGCGCCATCGGTCGCCACGAAAACACCGCGTCCGAACGCGCTGTCCACTCGCTTCACGTCCACATCATCGGCGAGCAGGGCGTCGAGTTGAAGTTCGCAATCGAGCCACTCCGCATCGTCGGCCGCGATCCTCAAAACTCCGACGCGCCGAAACGCCGCAGGCGTTTCGCGCACCACTCGGTCCAACTCGGCAGCGGTGAGCTCGTACAGCCGTCGCGCCCTCGCGTGTCCGAGCGCGTCCACCGCGTCGTGGTAGTAGTGCGACGTTCCCGCGCGCAGAATTCCGCCGTTCCGGCCGGACGCTCCGCCGCCAACGACTCCCGCATCTACGCCAACCACCGAACGGCCGCGCGCGGCAAGTTCCGCAATTGCGGTGAGGCCGGATGCGCCGAGTCCCACGACGCAGGCGTCGGCGCGCACGTCGCCGTCAAGCGACGGCAAAGCGGACCAGTGCCCATCGTCCCAAACGGCTCGGTTGTCCATCACGTTTTTTTGGTGGGCATCGACAAGCGGGTAAATGGCAGACAGTTGACAGTTCACGGCCGACGGTTGGCGGCTCACGGACGACGGCAGGCCACATTCAAATATGACGCCCGGCAGCGTTCCTCGCGCCGTGATTTGCGCGACTGACGGGGCAGTCCGGTTACGCGCTACGTGTCGGCCAAGGCGAGTAGAGAGTTCGCAGTAGCCCGTACGCGGTAGCGTGGAACAACGCGCGCAGTTCTACGGCTACAGTCAACCGTGTACCTGTGCCGCGCGCCGAGCCACGGCTGCAACGCGGATGCGACCGCCGACTACCGCCGAAACAGGTCCGAGCACGATCAACGCGGCGAGGTACCAGCGTTCCTGTCCCGGCTGCGGGTTGAAGAATCCCGATACGTTGACCACGAGAATCATCAGCGCGAGAATCATCGCGTGCGCCGAATGCCGTGCCTGCGCGAGGGATGCCGTGGCGTACCCGCCAATGGCGCTGGCCGCGGCCGAGTACACGAGATTGATTGCCAGATAGGCGGGAGTCGGCGCGCCGGGCGCGATGCCCATTGCGAGCGCCGCCAGGATGGTGGCGATCAACACCGTGAAGGTCATGATCGCAAAGCCCGCGATCAGAGCAACGACGCTTCGGAGCATTTTCTAAACGCGCGCCGCCGCCGCTGCCGCCTCGGCGAGGTGTTCTCCGCCACGGAAGAACTGGACGGAGACCGCGGCTTCAGCCCGCAGCGGTTCCTTGGCGCCGGCAACGCTAAGCGCGGCCACGCGGCCCGCCATGAACTCGATTCTCTCACGCGCCACCGAGGGCACGGCACGCGGCATCACGATGAGCAACTCGGCGGGACTCCAACGGTACACGCGGTCGTGCGCTCGTACCGCGCTGTCGAGCACGCCACCGACGTTGGCAACCATCGCGTCTGCGACGGCCGGTCCGTACTGCGTCGTGACGCGCTCGTAGTTCGCAATCCTGAGCAGCGCTACCGATCCAAAGCTTGCGCGGGCAAAATCAAGTCCGACAAACGCGTCGAACGCCCTCCGGCCCAGAAGTCGCGCCTTCGAGTCGTAGAGATCGCCGAGTTTTTCGCGATCCTGAAGGAGCCGAATATGGGCGCGAGTGTCGTCCGCCTCACGGCGGCTGTCCTCCGTGAGGAGGCGCACCATCGCCCACGCGAGTGCGAAGCGAAGCAGGAGATCGGTGTAGAATCCGTACCGTGCCCAGCGCACGGCCCACGGCATCGAGGCCAGCTCAGGTGCTAGCGTCTGCGATGCGTAGAATGCCGCGAGCGAAGCGCCGAGCAGCGCCAGCAGAGCGAAGCTGATCGCGGCGAACCACGTTCCGATGCTTCGCCGTGAGCGCGGGAGCGATCCGAAAAGAAATGCGGCGTAGGTATACGCGAGCGCGGCTAACGGTCCGTGCATAATCCGAAACGGCGCCAGCGGCGTGGTCGTTGTATTGGCGAGCAGGGCAAGCACGATGCCGATCGCTACGGCGACGCGTGGCATCCATTTGGCTACCTCCCCCCGCGTAAAGAGCTGAGCGCCGCTGACGAACATCGCCATCGCCATCACGCGGAAGACGAGAAACGCCATCGCCGTCAGCTTCGTCGTGACGGGCGAGCTTGGATAGAACACGCTCGACGGGTTGACGAATCGTTCGTAAAACAGTCCGGCCGTGAGCGAGACAGCGAAAAAGACGAAGGCCTTTTCCCAGGTCGTAAAATACGGCCGACGGTCTGCCTGACCGCGCAGGAGCGTGAAGACGCCAACGATCACCAGCACGCCGAGCAGTTCGCTAAGCGGGCCGAGGGCGGCGATGTAGAGGTTTGGCGACACGGTGTTCATGAGCGCGACGTCAGCGAACTGTCGAGTCGCGTCATCGGTCGGCCAGCGCCGAGGGTGCGAGCGCGCCGAGCGACTTGTTCACGCCGGTGACGATGCGCCGGTGGTAGTCGATCTGCCCGAGGTGGTATCCTAGATGCACGGCCAGGTGGGCAACAAACCGTCCGATCGGCAGACGTGCACCGCCGACCTCAAGAGGGAACGGTTGATCGAGACGATCGTCGTCGAGCATGGCAAGCGCACGCGTGACCTCGTCCGCCGCGGCTTCCACCACGCGTACGAGCTCGTCGCGTTCAATATTTCGGGAACTGAATTCGGCTTCGCGGTCACGCACGTATGTGCCGCCACCGAGCTGAGTGCCGATAAACCATCGCAGGTTGCCCGCAATGTGCAGTGCCAATGTGCCCGCAGAGTTGGGCAGCCCTGGTGGCAGGGCCCAGATCGAAGCCGTGTCGGGATACGCCAGCAATTGATCGCGCACCGTTGCCAGTTCGCGGCCGATCAGTCTCGCGTAATCGCCTTGCACGCCCACGTGTGTGACTCCAATTGATTCACCGCCAAGGTAATGCGCGGCTGGTGAGTCCGTGAGGTCGCCAGCAGGTTGAGACCGGAGGTGTTCACCCTCCGGTGCGCGGACGCGCACGGCGCGACCACCGGGTTACGTCGGTCAGCGGCTCGCCTTATCGTTTGGCATCACTCAGGAGCCAAAACCATGCCCCGACTTGCTCGTTTCGCCTCTGCTGCTGCCGCACTTCTCATGCTCCTCGCTGCCTCCGCGGAAGATCCGCCGCTGCGCGGCTACACCGCGGAGTCGAGCAAGATTCAGCGCGAGTGGGAAACGAAGTTCCGCGCGGTTCCCGATACCGCCCGCCTCCGTGCGTCGCTTCGGAACCTCGCGTCGCGACCGAATCACCTCGGCTCGGCGCACCAGAAGGAGAACGCTGAATTCCTGCGCGATCAGTTCCGGGCGTGGGGATGGCAGGCCGAGATCGAGGAGTTCCACGTCCTCTTTCCGACGCCCAAGGAGCGGGTGCTCGAAATGGTCGCGCCAACAAGGTTCGTCGCGCGCCTCGACGAGCCGGTGCTCAAAGAAGACCCGACATCGTCGCAGAAGAAAGAGCAGCTACCGACCTACAACTCGTACTCCGGCGACGGCGATGTCACGGCCCCGCTGGTCTACGTGAACTACGGTACGCCGGCGGACTACGAAGAACTCGACAGGCGCGGAATATCGGTGCGCGGTGCGATCGTCATAGCGCGCTACGGCGGAAGCTGGCGTGGTATCAAGCCAAAGGTCGCATACGAGCACGGGGCCGTAGGGTGCCTGATCTACTCCGATCCGCGCGACGACGGCTACGCGCAGGGTGAGGTATATCCGGCGGGTCCGTGGCGCCCCAAGGACGGCGTGCAGCGCGGGAGCGTGATGGATATGCCGGTCTACCCGGGCGACCCGCTGACGCCAAACGTCGGTGCGACGAAGGACGCGCAGCGTCTCGACATGAAGGACGCAGTGACGATCATGAAGATCCCCGTGATGCCGATTTCGTACGCCGACGCCCAGCCGTTGCTGGCTGCCATGACGGGCCCGGTCGCGCCGGCCGCGTGGCGTGGGGGGCTTCCGATCACATATCGCATCGGTCCCGGACCCGCACGTGTACACCTCAAGCTCGTCTTCGACTGGAAGATCACGCCACTCTACAACGTGATCGCGCGCATGCCAGGATCGACGTGGCCGGACGAATGGGTCGTGCGCGGCAATCATATGGATGGCTGGGTCAACGGCGCGCAGGATCCGCTTTCCGGGTTGACGCCAATGCTCGAGGAAGCACGCGCGATGGGTGAACTGGCCAAGCAGGGATGGAAGCCAAAACGCACGATTGTGTACGCTTCGTGGGACGGTGAGGAACACGGACTCATTGGGTCAACCGAATGGGCCGAACTCCACGCGGACGAGTTGCAGGCCAAGGCCGTGATGTACGTGAACACTGACGGCAACGGACGCGGGTACCTCAACGTCGGCGGTTCGCACTACCTGGAGAATCTCATCAACTCGGTGGCGCGCGACGTCGAGGACCCCGAGACGAAGCAATCGGTTTGGAAGCGCATGCAGGCCGCAGTGATCCGTAACGGAAACGAAACGACGAGGGCCGAGGCGCGGGGCGGACGCGCCGATCTCCGGATCGACGCACTTGGCTCGGGCTCCGACTACACCCCGTTCATTCAGCACCTCGGCATTCCGACGTTGAATCTCGGGTTTGGTGGTGAGGGTGGCGGTGGCATCTATCACTCCATCTACGATTCGTTCGCGTGGTATACGCGGTTCAGCGATACGAGCTTCGAGTATGGTCGCGCGCTGGCGCAGGTCGCGGGTATGACCGTGATGCGCACGGCAAGTGCCGATGTGCTCCCGTTTCAGTTCGATCATCTGGCCGAAACGGCGCGTGGTTATGCGGCGGACCTGAAGGCATTGCGCACAACCGAAGCCGCCCGGATCGCCGAGACCAACCGTCAACTCGATGAGGGTGTGTTTGCCGCAACGACTGATCCGCAGAATCCGATCCTGCCGCCGAAGCGGGAAGCGTTGGCGCCGCAACTGGAGTTCAGCGCGGTGGACAACGCGGTGGACTCACTCACGCGGGCCGCACGACGTTATGAGCAGGCCCAGGCAACTGCGATGGCGCTCAACTTCGCATCGGTGGCGCTGGGCCAGCTGAATGCTCTTCTGCGGATGAGCGATCAGGAATTGTTGCTTCAGGAGGGCTTGCCGAAGCGGCCGTGGTTCAAGCACTCGCTCTACGCCCCGGGGCTGTACACGGGATACGGCGTGAAGACGATGCCGGGCCCGCGCGAAGCGATGGACCAGCACGACTGGAAGAGCGCCAACCTCGAGCTCGCTCGCGTGGCGGGCGCGCTCGACAAGGAAGCGGCACTCATCCACAAAGCGGCGGCGCTGCTCGAACGCAAAATCGTGCCGTAGGCCGGGTTTGGTACTCGAGACGGTACTACTGCTTTAACCGCGGAAACTCCACGGAACAAAGCCGGAGATTCGCGGAGACTGCAAACACAACTACAACTGCAAGAGCAAATACTGGGGGGGGGCTGCAACGACGAGCTACCGTCTGAGCAGTTCCCCCGCCGGCAACTACTCTGGCGTCAAAGCGCCTATTCCCGTGCGCCGTCGCTCCTGCTGTACGTACCACTCGACTTCTCGCAGCAGTGCCTGCGCGTCGAACGCGACGCCGCCCTTGATGGTCCACGCAACGCCGCCCTGCTTCCATTGTTCCGCGCGCGGTACGAGCCCGTAGAATCCGTAGCCGCGCCCGTACATCACCTTGAAGTTGTCGATCGGGTTCCCGTTGATCACCGCCAGATCGGCGGTGCATCCGACGCGCACGCCGCACCCGTCCTTCATCCCCAGCGCCTTCGTGGCGTTCGTCGTCGCGACCCTGATGACGTCGATGGGGTTGATCCCCGCTTCCTGCATCAGTTCGAGTTCACGAATGAGAGCGAGGCCGCCAATCGCTCCTTCATCGCTGCCGGCTGTGAGAAGCCCGCCACGCTCGTGGTATGTCCGCACCCACTTCATCCAGATGGCGAAGTTGCGCTTCCAGTTGATCTCGTCCGAAGTTTTCCACTCGGTCTTGAACGCGCCGTGTGCGCCCGAATCCGGGCTGGCGGCGATCTGGCTCGGATGGAACAGTGACTCCTTCGGCGGCATGCCCATCGCCCGCCACAGGTCGCGGTTGTCCTCGTACACCGTCAGCGTCGGGTTCCAGTTCGTCCCGTTCTTGACCATCAAATCAATGACCTCGCTCAGTCGTTCCGGCTGCTTGTCGGCCTCGGACCAGAGCAACCCTGCGTAGCGGAAGCGGTCGAGTTCGTTCCAGTAGTTGTAGTCCGTTGGCAAGGTCTGCGACCCCGTCAGCGCCGCGTCGGGAACTCCGTACCAGTGTTCGATACTGCGCACTCCCGCGTTCGATGCGACGCGCGCGTCCGATTCCGAGATCTTGAGGTCCACCATCGTGAACATGCCGAGCTTGTTGGACTCGTCGGCGATGGCTTCCATCACGTCGGGATAGTGGCCCGGACTCTTGGACACCTTCACGCAATCGGCTCCGAGCGCCTTCATCTCGTTCACCAGAACGCGCGCCTTGTCCGGCGTGTTGCCCACGTCCCATTGGCGAAGCGGAATCGGCCAGCGCTGGCAGAGGACGAGGCGCGGCGCGACTATGGCGTTCGCCGCCGACTGCTGCCGGCTATCGGCGAGCAATCCAATGCCTGCACCGTTCCCGGCGTCACGCACTGTGGTCACGCCGTGACCGAGGTACATCCGGTAGGCGTAATCGAGTCCGCGCGGTCCGAGATCATTGTCCTTTGGCGGAAGGTGCGCGTGCATCTCGACGAGACCTGGGGTCACGTACATGCCGGTGGCATCAATCACGAGGTCACCCGTGGGCCGCCGAAAGTCGCGGCCGTAGCCGCGGGCGTTGACGGGATCCATCGGGACCATGTCGACGATGATGCCGTTCTCGATGACTATGTCCACTGGGCCTTCGGGGGGCATCGCGCGGTTGGTGCCGGGCGTCCCGCGGCCCGAGAGCACGATGGCGCCGCGCACAACGAGCCGCTTCACCGACACGCCGCGCGTCGTGCCCATGGCGAGCGGCGTCGGCCCGTTGTTCTGAACGGCGAGCACTTCGCGCCCGCCCTGCGCCACCGCCACGGCCGGAACGGACGCGACAAAAGCCGCGAGCCAGAGAAAACTGGATCGATGACGTGTCATGCTCCCCTCCATTGCGAACGTGAGGTGTGTTTTAGCTCTACGGGTGCCTCTCTACGGATTCCCCGTCCGACTCTTCAACTCGCGCAGTACGGCGCCGAGTTGCTCGATCTCCCGACCGTAGTCAGCCCAGTTGCCGGAGCGTTGCGCCGCGATCGCGCGGTCGTAGTGCTGCTGCGACCGCTGGAGCAGGGCGTCAATCGAGGAATCGCGTTGGGGGGCAGACGCTGCAATCGCTTCGATTGCCGTCTGCACGGGCCGAACGCCGCCGGTCCCGAACACCATCGCCAGTCCTTCGTCGAGCGTCGTCGCCATCACCACCTGGTTTCCGTGCGCGACGACCACACGCTTCAATTCGGGAATTGACGCTTCGCCCGACGCCTGCAGGTAAATCGGTTGGACGTAGATCAGTGACTCGTCGATCGGAATCACCAGCAGCTCGCCACGAATGGCCTGCGAGCCGCGCTGGTCCCAGAGTGAGAGCTGGCGCGAAATTTCAGTGTCCTGCTCGATGCGGTTCACGATCTGCCGCGGACCGTACACCAGGCTCTGCTTTGGAAAACGGTAGACTATGAGCTTGCCGTACTCGTCGCCGTCCATCCGCGCCACGAGCCATGCTGCGAGGTTGTCCTTTCCGCGTGGCGTAAACGGCGTCATATAGATGAACTCGGCCTCCGTTTCACCCGGGAGCCGCATGATCATGTGGCGCATGTAGGGGCTGATCCCGCGGTCTCGCTGCGCCCCTTCGGGAATCTGCCACTGGTCTTCGCGATGGTAGAACGCGTCCGGCTCCTTCATGTGATACGTGCTCAGGAGCGTCGCCTGGAGGCGAAAAATTCCATTGGGGTAGCGGAGGTGGCGCTGGAGATCCGGCGACATCTCGCTCAACGGACGGAACACGTCCGGGAAGATCTTTTCGTACGCAAGCGCCATCACGTCGGTGGAGTCCGCCAGATATGCAGTGATTGCGCCATCGTAAGCGTCGATGGTCACCTTCACACTGTTGCGCATGTAGCTGACGCCTCCGGCCACCCGCGCTGAGTACGGATAGTGCGTGCTGCTGGTGTAGGCGTCGAGTACCCAGACGAGCCGACCGTCTTCCGTCACGACGAGATACGTCTCGGGATCGAACTGGAGGAACGGAAGCGCACGAGACGCGCGTCCGAGAACGTTGCGGTGCATCAGGACGCGCGCCGAGTCACCGATGTCGCTTGACGTGAGAATGTTCAGGGACCCGAGCTGCCACGCGAAGAGTGCGCGCAGCAAGGTCGAGCCCACGCTGATTCCCCCGGTGCCTTCGTACTTGGAATAGATGTTGGCGTCGCCTGCCGGGTAATCGAACTCGCGCTGAGCCGTGCGCACAAATACGTACGAACTCGTGAGCTGGCCGTAATAGATCTCGGGCCGCGTCAGCTTGAGCGACGTCGTGGATTCCGGCGGCAGATCCTTCACGAAGAGCACCGGCAGCCCCTCGGTCGTGACTTCGTTTACGGGGGCCATCGCGAGACCCATTCCGTGCGTGAATGTCAGCCGCTCGTTCACGAAACTCTGCGTCGGGAGTGACGCCGAGTTCAGTTCGCGAGCGGAGAGATGCACCTGGCGGTACTGGCCGTCAATCATGTATCGGTCGTCATTCACCGTCACGAAGTCGTAGTACGTGCGAATCTCCTGCAACTGACCGAGCGTCTGCATGAGGAGGTCGCGGTCCCATAGGCGAATGTTGGTGATTGTCGGTGCGTTCGCCCTGATGTTCGCCATCGTGAGTTGCGCTTCACCCGAGAGATCGCGCACGGCCACGTCATCGATGCGCCAGGCCCGCCGCGTGGCGTCGATGTGCCGCTCGAGGTACGGAAGCTCGCGGGCGAGTTCGTTCGGCGTGACCAGGAGGCGCTGCATCGCTGTCGGAATCACCCCGCGCCCGACAATGCCGATCGTGGCGTACGCGGCTGCCGCGATCGCCAGATTCCTCATCAACTGCCCTTTGGCCGCTCCGTAGAGCGTTGCCGCCGCCGCGCCAAGCGCAGCAACGGCGGACACGATGATGGCCGGAAGCGTCGCGTGTATATCGGTGTAGCTCGCGCCGACGAGTGGTCCGGTGGTGGACGAGGCCAGCTCGGCGCGCGTGACTACCCAGAGGCGCACCGCGAGCAGGACAAAGAAGAATGCCGCCAGCCCGGCAACGTGCCAGCTGGCGCGGGGCGTGGCGGCGGCGCCCGGCGTCTGCGGCACGGCCTGCGGCACAGGTAGTTCGCGTTTGAGCACATACAGAAACGCGACCACAATGGTCGTGAGCGCTGTCACGAACAGCGCCGTCGCGAGTAAGCCGGAATACGCCGGCAGCCGGAAGAGATAGAAGCTGATGTCGTTGCCGAAAAGCGGTTCCGTAATGCCCGTGTCGCTGCCACGCGCCGCGAGGAGGTAGCTCATCCAGCTGTTCGACGCCGTCATTCCGATCACATACGAGATGAACCCGGACCCGACCAGGAACATTGAGGGGAGCGCCCGGCCAATTACCGTAGGCTCCGCACCAAGTCCGGTCGCAAAGAGCGTGAGCTCGTGCGTTGACCGCGGCGCCGCGCGCCGAATGTTCGCGTAAAGGAAGACGAACGTGAGTCCGCCCATGAGCAGGAGCAGTCCGATCCGCCATCCGAAGGATGCGAGGAAGACCTGCTCGAATTTCACTTCCCGTGACCAGAGCCAGTCCACGGCAAAGCCGCCGAACCACGGCACGATTACGAGAAGCAGGAAGCCCGCGATGAAGACAGTGCGCGCGAGCTTGATGAATCGGCGTACCGACACGGGGTCGACGCGGATTCCGAAGTTGCCGCCGGGATCAGTCATTAGACATACAAGTTGGCCTGTTTCGGCGCCTGACGATAGCGCCGCTCCTGAATTCATTCAGCCGGCGCGAACATCCGGGCGACGTCAAGCGCGTGAACGGGCTCCGGCTCGGCCTGCAGTCCAGCCGCCCGGGCCGCCTCGCCAATGACCGAAGCCGCTGTCAATCCGGCGGCACGCAATTCGCGAACACCGGTGTCGCCGTCCGATTTGCTCAGCTTCGCGCCGCCGGTCTTTCGCACGAGCGCGTGATGGTAGAACGCAGCCGGCTTCGCTCGCCCGATCAGGCGGGCAAGTCGCAGCTGGCGTCCCGTAGAGGCAAGCAGGTCGTCGCCACGTACCACGAGATTCACGCCCTGATCGAAGTCGTCCACGGAAACCGCGAACTGGTATGTCCACTGACTGAACCGGTCGTGTGCGAGGAAATCGCCACATTCATCCGCCGGCGACTGCGCCTGCGGTCCGAGCGCGAGATCGTCAAACCGCTCGATCCCGGCGTCCATCCGTACGCGCCGTGCCGGAGTCGTCGCAGGACCCAGGTCGGCATCGCGGCAGGTGCCGGGATACCTGTATTCGACGCCGGGCGCAATCGCGTCGCCGCCGCCGCTCGTCGCGATGTCCTTGCGCGAGCACTCGCATGGGTACGCGAGGTGCGCGCGTTCGAGCTGCGCGAGGACGGTGGAATACCGTTCGCCACGTTCACTCTGGCGCGGCACCTCGGCGTCGGGGACGAAGCCGAGCCACGCGAGATCGTCCCGGATCGACGCCTCGAACTCCGGCCTGGACCGCGATCCGTCATGATCCTCGATGCGTAACAGCACCTCTGCGCCGCGCGCGCGCGCCACGCCCCAGACGTGGATCGCACTGACGACGTGCCCGAGGTGGAGGTGGCCGGTGGGCGCCGGCGCGAAACGGGTGCGGAGCGGAGCTCCTACGGCTGGCTACCGGACTGGAGTTCACGAGCGACGCGTTCGTTCGCTTCCATCACGCGCAGCAGGTTGCCGGACCACATCTTGCCGATCTGTTCTTCCGTGTAGCCCCGCTTCACCAGCTCGATCGTCACGTTGATCGCCTCGGCCGCGCAGTTGAACCCGTCAATTCCGCCGCCGCCATCGAAGTCCGAACTGATGCCCACGTGGTTGATGCCGATCAGCTTTACCGCGTAATCGATGTGATTGACGAAGTCCTGCACGTTGGCGCGGCGCGCCGGGGTCGGTGCCGGATGGGTCTTGTCGATGGCGTCCAGCTTCGCCTGGAACCGTGTGCGCGTCGCGTCGTCCATGGCGTCGAGCGGGTTGCCGCGGCCACCGCGCCCGCCGGCCCGCCCTCCGCCACGACCGTCGGCCGCGGCTGCGCCCTCTGGTGGATATCCGACCGAGCACTCCGCCGAGCGTGGGAGTGCGACGCCGCGCCCGCCACCACCGCGCCCAACGTTGTTTGCCGGGACGCCAAACTCGCTCGCCAGCGCGGCAAGCGCCGCCACGCGCTCGGCTGAAGGCGCCGGTGTGCAGTTCACGTACGACGAAAACGCTACCGTCTGCATCACTCCGCCGTTCTCTTTGAGCGCCAGCAGGAGTTCATCGTCAAGGTCGCGCGACGCGGTAGTGCAGAGTGCGCGAACGGCGGAGTGCGAGGCGACGACGGGCGCCTCGCTGTTGGCCATCACCCACAGGTTCGATGCCTTTGACGGATGCGAAATGTCGAGCATGATGCCGTACTTGTTCGCTTCGGCCACCACCAGCTTGCCCAACGGACTGACACCGTTCCACATCCAAACATCGTCTCGCTCGCCTGTATTCGAGTCGGAGAGCTGGCTGTGGCCGTTGTGCGCGAGCGAGAGGTAACGGGCGCCATAGTCGGCGTACTTCTTCACGTTCGTGATGTCGGTGCCGATGCCGTATCCGTTCTCGACGCCCATGAGAGCTACGAGTTTTCCGGCCGCGACGATGCGCCGCACATCGGCAGCCGTCTTTGCGATTTCGATCTGCTCCGGCGCCAGTTTTTCAGCCAGCTTATGCACCGCCTCGAAGAGTGCGACGTTCGACGCGTGCGCGCGGGCGTAGCCTGCCGGCGTAAAGTCGTTCGCCTGGCCGATGTAGATACTGAAGAAGATGCCGTTGAACCCGGCGCGCATTTTCGGCAGGTCCACCTGCCTAGGGAGGCCCGTCACATAGTTCGGCGCCGAATCGCTCATCACGTTCGCCGAAAAGTCGACGTGCGTGTCGAGCTTTATGACCCGGCTGTGAATACCCCGGGCCGTTTCGTCGAGCCCGATGTCAGGTTTGCACGCGCCGAGCGCAATCGACGCGATCGGGATCAGCGCGAATACGGCAGCGCGGCGAACGAAACGGATTCGTGGCATCGGTTTAGGCCTTTCGAAGCGTGGAGAAGTGAACCTATCCGGGTTAACGTATTGCTTAGGCGTGCCGCTGGCGAATGGCGCTGCGCCCCTGTCCCCGGTAACCGTTGCTGCCCTTTCCGATCCCGGGCTGTGGCGGTAGTGTATCGGCAGGACCGAACGACCCCACTCCAGGAGATCAGTATGGCCGTAGACCCGGGAAAGCCCACCAACCAGCCGCATGCGCACCCGCATCACCATGCGCACATCCAGACTGTCGATGCGGGCATGCCGATTGGTCAGATCCTGATCGTCGGCGGTATCGTCGCGTTGCTTGGCGGCGGCGGCCTGTGGTACCTCGACCGGAAGGGCGAGGACACCAAGCTCAATACGCTGTTCAAGTCACAGGACACGCGAAAGATCACGACCAACAACGGGCAGCGCGGCAACGTCACGCTGAGCGACGGCTCAATACTCAGTGTCGGGCCGGCCACGAAGCTTACGATCATTCCCGAATACAACACCCTGTATCGCGGTGTGCAGGTCAATGGAACGGCGGGGTTCGACGTGAAGCCAAGCGCCGGTGTTCCGCTCGAAGTGCGCGCCGGCGGCGGCATTTTCGTGCTGGATGAAGGCGCGTTTGTGGTGCGCAGCTATGAAGATGAAGGCGATGCGACGTTCAAGCTCACGTCCGGCTCGGTCCAGGTGAGAGCCAAGGATGCGCGCCTTGAAATCACGGCGCCTGCGCTGCTCTACATTGGCAAGGACTCGACGGTTTCAGACGCGGACTCAGTGGCGGTCGATATTGCCACGTCGTGGGTGGATGGGACGGTGAAATTCGTGGACATGCCGATTCGCGGCCTCCTGCCGCTGCTCAACAAGTATTACGCGCTGTCCATTGAACTGACCGATGAAGCGCTGCTCAGCCGCACCGTAACGATGGAAGCGTCGCTTGAGTCGAAGCAGATGGCGATTGACGCACTGGAGAAGGCGGCGTTCGTGAAATTCGCATACAACGGCACGACGCCGACACTCAAGGACGATCCGGCTGCCGCTGCTCGTGCCGCGCGAGCCGCGAAGAAATAGCGCTTGGCGCAGGTGTGACAGTGTGAACAGTGCAAACGCGGCGCCCGGTTCAGAACCGGGCGCCGCGTTTGCGTTACGGTGTCCTGTCAGCCGTTCAGCGCCGCAACAGCCTTCTCGTACGCAGTCTCGATTTCAGCCGCGCACGACGCCTCGAATCCGAGGTCGCGAAGTCGCCCATCGTGCAGCCCGTAAATCCAGCCGTGCACCGTGAGTGACTGGCCGCGAGCCCACGCGTCCTGCACGATGGTAGTTCCGCAGACGTTCCGGGCCTGCTCGAGCACATTCGCCTCGCAAAGTCGATCAGCCCCTGCGTCGGGGTTCGCCGCCCGCTGCAGAAGGGCGCGGTGCTTGTCGCTCACGTCGTGCACATGCCGCAGCCAATTATCAATGAGCCCGATTTTTCCATTGTCGTACGTCGTACGCACGCCGCCACATCCATAGTGACCGCACACGATGATGTCCTCGACGTGCAGCGCGTCTACGGCAAACTCAATCACCGAGAGGCAGTTCAGGTCGGTGTGCACAACCACGTTAGCCACGTTGCGGTGCACGAAGAGTTCGCCCGGGGCGAGATCGACGATCTCGTTGGCCGGAACGCGGCTGTCGGAGCATCCGATCCAGAGGTAGCGCGGTGCTTGCTGGGCGGCGAGGTCCGAAAAAAACGTCGGCCGTTCCGCGACGACGCGTTCGGCCCAGCGCCGGTTGTTCTCGAGGAGCTTGCCGACGCTGCCCACGCTACGGGATGCTGATCAGTTGAACCGTGAACACGAGGACGGAATTCGGCGGAATCGCGCCGACCGATCCTCCGCCGTACGCCAGTTCGGACGGAATGACGAGCTTTCGAGTTCCGCCGACGCGCACGCCGAGCATTCCCTCGTCCCAGCCCTTGATCACCTGCTCGGCGCCGAGCGTAAACCCGAACGGCGTCTTGCCAATGCTCGAGTCGAACTCGGTCCCGTTAGCGAGGTAGCCCGAGTAGTGCACCGTCACGTGATTACCGGCCGCCGTCGGTGCCCCGGCACCGACCGTCACGTTCTGGTAGTAGAGGCCACTCGCGGTCTTGGTCATCGTTGTCAGGTCGATGCCGAGCGAACTGGCGAACGTAGTGTGCTCGACATCCAGTGCCGGCGCCAACGGCGACTCGAACGTGCACGACGTACACGCGAGAGCGACCAGGACGACTGACGCGGATCGGGTAATGGAACGCATGCTGCTTGACTGCCTCGGGGAAGGGCGGATGACCGTTCTACTGCTGAAGGATAACCGTGTTCCGCGGCGCGGCCCACCGCCGGTAAAAGGCGGCCAGAACTGCTCCACTCATGGTTTCAAGCACCAAGAGCCCGATCCAGAGCTGAACGACGTTGCCTCCACGTACCACCGGGAGGGGGCCGCCTCCCGCGGCGAGGAGAATGGCGGCGGCGAGCGCACCTGCGAGCGCCGCGCGTCGAGACTTGGTTACCAGCCAGAGCGCCAGCGTTCCGCCGCACAGCGCGAGCGCCAGCGCAATCCAGTCGAACCACGCGGGAAACGAAGCGTCGGTACGGTATCGCATGATGTTGGCGAGCGCCGTGGCTGGCAGGGCTGACAGCCACATCAGCGCGCCAAACCGCACCCCTCCGGCCGCCGTGACGCGACCGGGCACCGCAATCGCGAATTCGTGGTAGGCCCACGTCACGATCACCCCGACGGCGATGACGAAGGGAATACCACCGACGAGGTCGCCCCATACTGGCTTGACGACGATCGCGTGCAATGTCGCGAAGAGCGCGAGCGCGGTCAGCCCGAGTGCACAACCGATAGCTACGACGCGCACGTGGCGGCGCGGGATAGCGTGTGGATAGGACGCATGCAGAGCCCGTTGATGTGGGGAGAACGATCGCGGCCCGGAGTCCGGAGCCGCTGCAACACTACCTTAGCCAGCCAGCGCGCTTTCGAGCGCGGCGCTCAGGGTGGAGTCGGTTGGCTGGATGGGGCCGATTTTGCGCCACCGAATGACGCCCTGACGGTCGATCAGGAACGTCTCGGGCACGCCGATCAACCGAAACTGCGCCGATACCCGTTCGTCGGGGTCGAGCCAGACTGGGTAGGTCATCGAGAAGTCGCGCATGAACTCGCGAATCCCCGCTTCCATTCCGGGAACGTCGACGCTTACGCCGGCCACTACGAGGCCGTCCTTTGCGTAGCGCTGGTGGAGCGCCTCCAGCTGAGGGATCTCGTCGCGACACGGATGACACCACGTCGCCCAGACGTTGAGCAGCACGACCTGGCCGCGCAGGCCGGCGAGTGACACCGAATCACCCTCGAGGGCGAGCGTCGCGTAGTCCGGCGCCACGCTGCCCACGGCAATCGTTCCTTTGGGCGCGTCGGCGCTGCACGCGGCAACGAACGCTGCCGTCACCGCGATGGAGAGTGCCAGAGCGCTCCTCGTACGGGCGCCGACTCGAGCGCCTGTGGAGCCTTTCACCGAAACTCGCTGACGCTCGCCCGCGCGACTTTCACGGTCGAGGGGCGACCCGGAACAGTCCAGGCGAAATAGACTTGATCGCCGGCGAGCGCCATTCGCGGAAAGCCGCTCGCTCTCGCAGCCGTGGACGACGCAACTGTCATCGGTGCTGACGCGCCTTCCTTCTCGCGCACACGTCGCACCTTCACGCTCGCCACGTCGCCGCCGGTGCGCTCGATCCAGCTCACAAGCGCGCTACCGTCGGGAAGCAGAACCGCACCGACGCGCCCTGCGGGATTTCCCTCATCGACCGTGATCGGCGCGCTGAACGTCGCGCCGGCATCCGATGAAAACGCGATTTTCACGCGCGCCACATCCTTGGCGGCTGTGTACCACGCGAGCGCGACGCGCTTGCCCGCGGCCGCGACGAACGGACCGTTCACGGGGCACGCGTTGATTTCCCAACCGTCAGAATGGACTGGTGTAGGCGTGGTCCACGCGCCCCGCACCCGCCGCGTCACGTAGATGTCTCGGATCTCTTTCTCGCTCCGGTCACGGTACGCCACGATCGGGCCGTCCGCAGTCATCGCAGCCGTGGTTTGGCAGCAGTCGCAGGCTCGCCCGTCGAGGAGTATCTCCTTCACCGGCGTTCCCGGCGCGCCGAGCGTCGTCGCGAAAACCATCATCTCCTGGATCGGAGCCTTGCCGGTCTTGTCTGCCTTTCGCCCGTCGAGCCAGACGGCGCCGAAGCCGTTCCCCTCGGGCCAGAGCGTCACGAATCCTTTCTCTGTTGACGACCGGTCCGCGTGCGGTGCGATCGGTTCCTTCCATGTGCGCCCGCCATCGGTGGACTGCGCGATGCGCACGTCGTACGCGTACGACGTCGTGCCGTGCTTCTGCAGCCAGTGCGCGGCCAGACGTCCGTTGGTCTGCACGGCCATCGACGGGAAATCGGCCCAATTCACCATCAAGTCCCGCGAAGCGCGAATCGTCTGGGTAGCGGACCACCGTTTGCCGTCGTACGACGCGAATCGCAACGCCATCGCCGAGTCGGGAGCGGGCTCAAGCCACGACAGATACACCTTGCCATCGGGGCCGACCGCGAGGTTCGATTCGGCGGCGCCGGGACCGGTTGGACTATCAATGGAATCGATGTTGCTCGCTCCAGCGATCGCCGTGGCGATCGGCTCGGCATCGGCCGGCGCCCAAAGGCCCAACCCACCGGCAAGTATGGCTACCGTGCCAAGCACGGCAATCGTCGATTTCGCTGAGCGATTCATGAGAACAGGTCCTATTTCGAGAGAGTACGAAGTTCGGTGTTCGTGTCGTGTGGCGTCAATGGCACGCCAGTCACTCGGGGCTATTCGTAGCGTCTGGCGAGCCTGACGCCGTACCAGATGCCGAAGCCGGTTCCCACAATCATCAAGACAAACCCCGTCATGATCCCGATTTTCGCGCCGAGCCACCAGTCGAGCGAGCTGCCTACCGTCGTGGCGATAAAGACAAACAGCTTCTTCACTGCGCTGTGCGCCGTGTTAACACGACACGCACTTGTGACTGTTCTTTGAACCCAGTCGTTCGAGCAACGCCACCGTTTCGAGGTACGGCGAAATTCGCTGCACTGGCCCGTTCGCCATGTCTGCCGTCGTCTGCCCCGAGCGGGCGACCGCCTTGACGTCGGCACCTTTCGAAACGAGATAGTTGATGAGATCGTTGTCGCCGCGTGCGGCGGCAAAATGGAGAGCAGTGAAACCGTTGGGATCGCGCGCGTTCACGTCGGCGCCAAGTTCCTCGACAAGAAACCTCACCGCCGAAACCCAGCTGTCGGGTGCGTGCCGGTGATCGTTCGCGGCGAATCCCTGCCCGTACCCTACCCCGGCCGCGGCCACGATGGCGGGAATGCCGGGACCGCCGGCTTGGATCGGCGGAAGTCCTGACGGGTCGAGGCGGACCGGAACGTCCGCGCCACCGTCGGGACCAACGGTTCCGCTTCCGGCCGCACCATCACTTCCGCGGCCACCCCGTCCACCTCGAGCGCGCACCGGCTCGCGAATTGTCGCGATCTTCGGGTCGGCGCCGCGCGCGAGGAGCAGCTTCATTGCCGGAATGTCCGTCGCGTACGCCGCGCGCCAGAACGGGGTCGCGCCGTTGAAGTCCACACGCAGGTTGTCACGGTTGTAGGTGGTGTACCAGAGGCTACTCTTGAGCCGCGCGTTCGGGTCGGCCTTGGCGGCGAGCAGCGCTTCCATCAATTCCATGTACGAAGTCTGCTGCTGGAGATTGAACGTCGGCTGAGGCGTGCGCGACGTGGGTGCCCACTCCTTGTTGATCACGGCGTAAAGCGGCGTGGCGCCCGCATTGCTCGCAAGGTTGGGATCCGCGTTGCGGGCCACCAGCATCTTCGCGATGTCGTAGTGCCCGTTGATCGTCGCGAGGAGCAGCGGTGTCGTGCTGTCCGCGGCGCTGGCTTGATCGATGTTTGCGCCGCCGTCGAGCAGTGCACGTACAGTTTCGGTGTGGCCGTCACGAATGGCGAGCATCAAAGCGGTCAGGCCGCCCTGAACGCCCACCAGCGCGGTGTAGCCCGGAGGATCGGTGTCGCCCGCGTTGCCCGCGGCTACGGCGGCGCGCGCCGTGTCCTCTGCCGAATCAGCGGCTGCCGAAGCTACGTCGCCCGTACTCGCGCGTTCGAGCGTGAGTGCGGCGCGCACCGCCTGCTGAACCTGCTGCGCGTCGGGATGCCAGCCGACGACCGTGTCGGCGCCCTGCGCCTTGCGAAGCTGGCCCAGCACCTCGTTCCGGCGCTGACGAGTGACGCGATCCTGCGCCTCGAGCGCAACGAGGTCCACGACCTTCGCAGTTGCGGCAGCGTTGGCGCCACGCGCAAGCAGCACGCGCACGGCTTCGGTTCGCCCCCGCGCGGCGGCGAACATCAATGGCGTATGACCCCACGCGGGCTCCATGACGTTCGCATTCGCGCCACGTTCGAGCAGTTGCCGCACCGCGTCGGCATTGCCGGAGAGAGAGGCCAGGTGCAGTGCCGTCACTCCGGTCGAGTTCGGCGTAGCGAAGTCGGCGCCGCCTTTCAGCAGAGCGGCTACCACCTGCGCGTGCCCGTTTTCCGCCGCCAGATGGAGCGGGGTCAGCGCGCCGATCCGCGTTGTCGCCGAGTGGCGTGCCTTGGATTTCAAAAGAAACGCAGTCAGCTCGGTGTCACCGTTGCGTGCGGCCCAGTGCAAAGCGGTCATGCCGTCGCCCTGTGCTTCGTTCACGTCGGCGCCCTTGCTCACAAGCGCGCGTACGGCCGCTGCGTCGCGTCGTTGCGCAGCGTTGGCCACCGTTGAGCTCACCGATGTCGGCTGACGTGTCGGCGGCGGCGCCGACGCCGGTACGTGCAACGGCGCCGCCGGCCGCGCACCGGCCAACAATGCCGCGGCCGCGAACGCCGCACCCAATCGGGTCACCCGGTTCGCGACGCTCACAGCGAAAACTCTCCGGTGCTGTCGCCGAAGCTCTGCAGGTCATCGTGGCCGAGCCGATGGAGCATCGTGAGCATCGCGTTCGCCATCGGAGTCGCATCGGGCGCCTTGAGGTGCATGTTGCCGGCCAGCTGGCCGTTTGCGCCCCCGAGAAATATCAGCGGGCAACGGCGGTGGTTGTGCACGTTGCTGTCGGCCATTGGCGAGCCGAACATCACCAGCGTCTTGTCGAGCAGCGGTGATTCACCGTCCATCGTCGAATTCAGCCGCTCCATCAGGTACGGGAGCATTCCGACGTGGTATTTGTTGATCTCATAGAATTCGGAAACGCGCTTCGGGTTGTTGCCATGGTGCGACGCGTTGTGAAACCCCGTCGAAACTCCGCTCTCGGGGAATACGCGCCCGGACGCATCGCGCCCAGTCTTCAGCGTGAACACGCGGGTCGTGTCGGCTTCGAACGCGAGCACCTGCAGGTCGAACATCAGCTTGATGTGTTCCTCGTACGAATCGGGTACGCCCGTCGGCGCGGCCGCAAGCTCGCGCGGCTCACCGCTGTTGTTCCGGGCCTCCGTGCGCTGGATGCGGCGTTCGATTTCGCGCACGTTCTCCAGGTACTGCTCCATACGGCGTCGGTCCGCAGCGCCAAGCTCGCGTTGCAAGTCGGCCACGCGTCCGGTAATGAAATCGAGAATGCTCCCCGTCGTACGCCGCCGGGCCGTTCGCTCGGCCACCGTTCCGCCGGCGCCGAAAAGCTGATCGAAGGCGACCCGCGGGTCACGAATCATCGGCAGCGGTTCGGTGGGCGACGCCCAACTGATCAGGTCGGTGTACGCGCACGAGTAGCCGTACGCACAGCCGCCGGCACGATCGATGGGTTCGATGCAGAGCTGCATGGAGGGAATCGGCGTCGCCTGGCCGAAGCGCTGCGCATGGAGCTGGTCGAACGACGTGCCGACGAAGATGTCAGAGCTTTCGGTCTGCGTCGGATGCGCCTGGGTAAGAAAGACGGCGCTCGACCGGAAGTGATCGCCGCCGATCTCCTCAGACTTGTATGCCTCGGCCATGCGCACGTCGGTGTTGCTCACAATCGTCAGGTGCTTTCGCCACGGCTCCAACGGGAGCAGCGCTGAGGGCGTGAGGTCGAAATCGCTGCCTATCGCCGACGGGGCCCAGAAGTTCTGCGTCGCGCCGTACGGACTGCTTCCGGCAGCTCCATGCACCGCTTCAATGCATATCAGGCGCGTGGGGTCGTTCGCTTCCGCGAACCGCATCAACCCGCGGACGGGGATCATCGCGTCGAGCATTGGCAGTGCGACTGTCGCACCCATGCCGCGGAGGAATGTGCGTCGCGGAAGCTCTTTCCCTGGAATCAGCATGCGTCGGTTGCCGGTGTGCGGAGGTGGTTCATCGTTCGGGCTCGGCAGCGGCTTCGTTCCGCCGCATCGTGAACGCTGCGCTGTTCACGACGCCGAGCACGTACGACGAGAGGCGATGATTCTGTTTCTCAGCGGTCCGGACGATCGTGCGCACGGCCGGCATGTCGAAGTACTCAACCCGGCGTCCTAGTCCGTACGCCATCAGGTTCTGGGTGAACGTGCGTAGCAGTGTTTCCTTGTGCTCAAGCAGGGCGCGGCGCAGATCGGTTGGGCTGGCTACCGGCGTGCCATCCCAGAGTTCACCGCGCGGATCAATGGGCATCCCATTGTCGCGCACACGCCACCGGCCCGTGACATCGTAGTGCTCGAGTGCGAGCCCAATCGGGTCCATCATCTTGTGGCACGACTGGCAAGCCGGGCTGCGGCGGTGCTCTTCCATCCGTTCGCGCACGGTCAGCAGCTGGCCGTCACGCGAGTCGGCAGTGGCTTCGAGGTCAGGCACACCGGGCGGCGGTGGCGGCGGCGGACTGTTGAGCAGGACTTCCATCACCCACTTGCCGCGCTCGACAGCCGATGTGCGCGTGGCCTGCGACGTCAAAGTCAAAACGCTCGCGTGCGCGAGCAGTCCGCGGCGATTCGGGTCGGTTTGCGGCACGCGACGGAACTGGTTGCCGGCAACACCGGCTATTCCATAGTGCGCGGCGAGCCGCTCATTCACAAACGTGTAGTCGGCATTGAACAGTTCGAGGACGCTGCGGTCCTCGCGCACGATGTACTCAACCAGCAACTCGGTCTCGCGGTGCATGGCACTTCGGAGCTGCTCGTCGAAGTTCGGGTACTGGCGCACGTCAGGCTGGACCGCATCGAGGTCGGCCAATCGCAGCCACTGGCTGGCAAACCTCGTGGCGAGGGTCGCCGCGCGCGGGTCGGCCAGCATGCGGGCGACCTGTCCGTTGAGCACTGAGCGGTCGGCGAGCTTGCCCTGACTTCCGAGCGTCACCAGTTCGTGGTCGGGTGGCGCGGCCCAGATGAAGAATGCGAGGCGCGACGCCAGATCTGTTCCGCCGACCCGGACGTTTTCGCCTTCAGTCTCGGGCGCCGTTGGGCGTTCGAAGCGGAACACGAAGTCAGGACTCGCGAGCGTCGCCGTGAGTGCCGTTCGCACGCCGGCCTCGAACCCGCCGGTCGCAGCGCCGATATCGTACAACTCCATCAGCGGATCAACTTCCCGATCAGAAATGGGGCGCCGGTACGCTGACGCAGCGAGGCGTGTGACGATCGATCGGGCGCATTGGCGCGACACATCGGCCGACGCGCCAGCCGGAGGCCTGCAGGTGAAAATCCGACGTCGCGTAGGATTGTCGGACACGCCGGTCGGATTCGTGGGCCCGGCGATGACCAGGTCGCGCAGGTGCGGAACGGATGAAAAGCCGTACGCAGTGGCGTTCGACGTGCTGGCGAGCGACCACGCCAGTGGCGAGATCAGATCCTGCAACACGTCCTGGGACACGGGCGGAATGAACGCGGCCGAAACGCGATGTGGTCCTGCCGTGATGCGCACCGGCTCCGTTGCCATCGATACGCCGTTCGGGTCGGACGCCGTCATCCAGCGATCCATGTCGAGCACGGCCACGCGGCTGCCGTCAACCGACAGCTCAACCTGCTCGCTACGCGCATTGCCGCCGGCGAAAGCGCCCGTCGTCTCGTGATAGAAGAAGAGGCGAAAAACGTATTCGCCATCGGCGGCAAACGTGTGCACAACCGAAACGCCGCCGCGCGTACCGATGGGCGCGCCTTCCACGTGGTCGGTCTGCGATGCCGTGCGCGGGACCGTGAACGTCGCCGCCGACGGCGTTACCTGCGGATTTCCCACTGCGCGCCAGCTGATGTCACTTGCGGCCCGCAAATACGCGTCGAGAAGCGTGGGCGAGAGAAGCTGCGCGTCGGCGATGTTGTCGAAATTCTCGCTCTTTGTATCGAGCGGCAGCCAATCCGCGGCGTCAATCTCGAGGCCGATGAGGTCGCGCACCGCCGCCGAGTATTCTGCGCGGTTCAGTCGCTGAAACGTGCGGGCGCCCGGATTGGGGTTCGCGCGCGCGTCGGCGTCAAGCTGGTTCTCGAGTGTTTCAATGATCGCGGCGAGTGTGTCCGCGCTCGGACGGGCCTGCCCGGGCGGCGGCATCATCCCCGTGCGGAGCTTCGCGATGACATTTTCGGCCATCTCGGGCGACTTGGTCGGCGCCGATACGTCAAAGTGCTCGAGCGACAGATTGCCGCGACGCACTCTGTCGCTATGGCAACGCTGACAGCTGCGCCGGATGACGTCGTTGAGTTCCGCAGCCGGTATTGGGGACGCGCGATGAACACGCGCCGGAACGGCGTGGACGCCCTCGTTGGTCAGGACAGCGGGCGCCGCGTCAGCGGCTGGGCCGATGGCGCGGAACGCAGAAATGAGTCCGACCGTGGTCGCCAACGCAGCGAGTGTCTTCACGCAGTCCCCTTAGGACAATCCTGTTGAAACTGCGGCTGACCCAGCAACCACGCAAGCGTACGGGGCCGGGCCGCCGGCAACTACCTCGTCGCGGGGCAGCCCGTCGGGACTTCCGGTGACGGCGCGCCGAACGAACCCAACACGAGTCGCGCCGAAGAACCGTCGAGAATCAGCGTGAACAGATTCGAATACGCCGAATCACAAAGCTCGGCCATTTTCGGGCCGCCAAGTGCCTCGATGATGTGTGTCACCGTGTTGCTGTGGCCCACTACGAGCACCGTCTGACCGGCGTGCTTGCGGACGGCGTCAGCCGTGGCCCTGGCGTGAACGGCAACCGGCCCGCCCGCGCTGACAGTTTCCATTGTCACGCCGTTCGCATCGGCGGTTGGCCGCCCGGTTTCACGCGTGCGCACCAGCTGGGTCGTGATGACGGCCTGCACTTTCGCATTGGCGAGCCGTGCGGCGAGGTCCTTGGCACGCGCCACACCGGCTTCGGTAAGCGGCGGATCGTTCGCGGGCGTGGTTCCTTTTTCGGCGTGGCGCACGATCACCACCACGGTGGGTGCCGACTGGGCCGCGGCGGCCAGCGGTAGCAGTGCGGCGAACGCAAACGCACGAAAAAGGCGCGTGGTCACGGACATGGGTGTGTGCCTCAGCCGGTGATGAGTTGTGCGTCCACGGTTGAGGGTACCGCGGACAGGGCGCGCGCAATGATACAGCCGACTCTGGTCTCCTCGGCGAACTTCGCAAACTCCTCAGCCGAGAGGCCGGGCACGTCGCCGCGGGTCACGAGGTCGATACCGGAAATCGAGAAGCCTGCGTTGCCTTTCGTGATGTGGACGGTGGCGGTCGTGGACACGCTCTTGGGCGAGTGGCCCGCCTTGCCCAGGCTAGCCGAGAGCGCCATCGAGTAGCACGCTGCGTGGGCAGCACCGAGGAGTTCTTCCGGGTTGGTGCCGGCGCCGTGTTCAAATCGGCTGAGAAATGAGTACGGACCGTCGAACGATCCGCTTTCGAGTTTGACCGTTCCCGTGCCGGTCTTGAGATCTCCGTCCCAACGTGCGTCTGCGCGACGATCCATGGTGTTTCATCTCCGTGCCGCCGTATAGGCGGTGATGTAGTGTCGGAACGGAATCTAGTGAAGGGCCTCGTGCCATCGGCTCATTCCAGAGCGCGGCGCCGGCTTCCCTCGCTTGCTGCTCACGGCGCCGTGCCGCCAGTCTCGAGTTCTACCCCGAGTCCGTCGGCAATCCGGTTCACGAACGCGAAGTAGCTCACGATGGCACATGCGTCGTGGATGGCCACGTCGTCGAGTCCGGCATCGCGCAGTTTCGCGATGTCGCCCGCGCCAATGGATGCCGGGTCACTCGTTAGTCGCTCCGCGTAGTCGAGGAGTGCACGCTCGCGCGCGCTGAGCGCACTCGGCCGCGTATCACCATGTTCGAGCGCCGTCAGGAGCGCGTCCTGCGCCGGCGGTTCCATTCCCTCTGCTTCGAAAATGAGACGGAGACCCGCTCCGTGATGGTGGATTCAATAACGGCACTTGTTGAGCGCCGACACCCGCAGCGCCATCACCTCACGTTCGCGGCGGCTGAGAGGTCCTGGCGCGTGCATCAGTTCGCGATAGAGAGCGTAGTGTGAACAGCCGGGGAGATGGGTGACAGAACGTCCGGGGACATAGCTAACACTTTTTCTTCTGAGAAGGTGCCCCGGTGATGAGGTGGGTGCGCTCGTCGAAGCGACCGAGCAGGGTGTCATAGTAGATGATGTTCCAGAGCCCGTCTTGCACCTCCTCGAGGCCGATGTAGTCGTCGTTGAGCGCTTGGCTCAGGAAGTGCTGGCCAGAATGCAGGCGGAACGTACCGGCACTGCTGACGCGCCGCACGGCGAAGTGGCCAGGATACTCTGGGGGCGCAATGCGCTCGGGGTACGGGCGGGGCGAAGGGCGCCAGCGTGATGCCGGTGTTTCGTCGTCGAGGGCTTCATGTGGCCGGATCTCATTGTAGGTACGCTGGAAGGTGTTGAAGACGCGCTGCTGCACGCAGAGATTCGCGGCCGCCGGTCGGATCGCGCGCGCCTTGAGCGTGCGGTGGAGCCGTTCATGCGCGCCGTTCTCCTGCGGACTCCCGGGTGTGATGCGTTGGTGTGTGATGCCGAGCTGCAGCCACCACACGTTAAGGCGGTTGAGCCCGTGAATCCCCGTCGAGGCAAAGGGCGAACCGTTGTCACTGCGAATCGCCTCGGGCAAGCCCCACCGCCGAAAGAGCTGGCGGAGGAGGGGCTTTACCCCGGCGCCCTTCACGTCCAGCAGGCCGTGGCAACAGAGCAGGAAGCGACTGAAGTGATCGATGACCGTCAGGGGATAGCAGTAGACCCGGTTCTGCGTCCGGAACTGCCCCTTGAAGTCGATCGTCCAAATCTGGTTCGGCGCGGTCGTGACGGCAGGCACCGTGCCCGGGTGCTTCCACTTGGTACGCCGGCGCCGATGTCGCACGCGATCGTGGCGCTCGAGGATGTCGAAGATTGTGCTCCGGGCCGGCCACTCACGCGTCGCGTCGCGCGTGCGGAGCCGCTTCAGAATCTTGCGGGCGCCCCAGCCATAGCGGGAATGCTCACGCAGAATGAGCTCCACGACGTCGGCTGGCGTTGCGTGTGGCGACGACCGCGGCGCGCGACTCTGGTCATGCAACCCGCGCACGCCCTGCGTCGCATATCGATGCGCCCAGGTGTAGTCGGTGTTGCGGCTGACGCCGTATCGTTCACACAGTTCGGTCATCGTCCATTGACCGCTCTCCAGATCTTGCACAAAATGGTGACGTTCCAGCACGGGATTGGTCTCCTGCCAAGGCATCACTCCTCCACCCAGAAGGGGTTGAAGAAGTGTCACCCATGTCGCCGGACACCTGTCACCTATGTCCCCGGGTTGTACCAGGCTGCTGACTAACCGGCGGTCCAGGCGAACGAAGGGTACACGCTGCGAAGAGCCAGGCGTTGCCGCTCGTGCACTGATTTACGTAGCCTGGTAACGCCGCGCGACGTAGTCCTCAAGAATCGCGAGAAACTCCGGCACGATAGAGTCACCTTTCAGCGTTACGTGCAGCGCTCCGTCGATGTACACGGGGGCTTTGGGTTCCTCGAATGTCCCCGGAAGCGAAATGCCAATGTTCGCGTGCTTGCTTTCGCCCGGCCCGTTTACGACGCACCCCATGACGGCGACATTCATCTCTTCGACGCCGGGGTGACGATCGCGCCACAGCGGCATCTGGACGCGAAGATATTCCTGAATGTCTTCTGCCATTTTCTGAAAAAAAGTGCTCGTGGTACGCCCGCAACCGGGACACGCGCTCACCTGTGGAGTAAAGCTCCGAAGTCCGAGCGACTGCAGTACTTGCTGAGCGATGAGCACTTCTTCCGTCCGATCACCGCCGGGTCGCGGGGTCAGCGATACTCTGATCGTGTCGCCAATGCCCTCGGCCAGGATGAGCGACAACGCCGCTGTCGTGGCAACGGTGCCCTTCATTCCGAGCCCTGCTTCGGTCAGTCCGAGATGCAGCGGGTAGTCGCAACGCACTGCGAGCCGTCGATAGCAATCGAGCAGGTCCTGCACTTGCGAAATTTTCGCAGAAACCACGATCCGGTCGTGAGCAAGCCCGGTCTCTTCCGCGAGCAACGCCGATCGAAGGGCGCTTTCGATCATTGCTTCCATGTACACATGCTTGGCGTCGAGCGGCTCGGCCGCGGTCGCGTTGGCATCCATCATCGATGTCAATAGATCCTGATCAAGCGATCCCCAGTTCACACCGATTCGTACCGGCCGATCGTGGTCAACTGCCACCTTGATAATCGTCTGGAAATTTTCGTCGCGATGCCGAGTCCCGACGTTGCCGGGGTTGATCCTGTACTTCGCCAGCGCAGATGCACACGCCGGGTGGCGAACGAGCAACAGATGGCCGTTGTAGTGGAAGTCGCCAATAATCGGGGTGTCGACGCCGGCATCCGCACACCGCGCGACGATTTCCGGTACTGCGCTCGCAGCTTCATCGTTGTTTACCGTAATACGGACGAGCTGCGAGCCGGCGGTTGCGAGCGCGATGACCTGCGCAGCCGTCGCCGCGGCATCGGCTGTGTCAGTATTCGTCATCGACTGGACGACGATGGGTGCAGATGATCCGATCGACACCGGTCCGATTCGGGCCGTGACGGTTTGACGGCGTGGTTTGAAAATCACGAAACGAGCGTTCTCCTTGAAGATCGGGAAAGCGGTAGAAGCATAACTTGAAGTCGGAAGCTTCTGGGGGGACGGGAAACGCACTTGGCATTGGCGGGCGCGCCAAACGAACGGAATTTTCCGTCGCAATCAGGCGTCCGTTTAGTCCCGCTCGGAGCCTGTTCGAGGTACGGGATCTGTGGTCGAACAACCTCTTGCACATCGGAACTGGAGGGCCTAGCTTCGACTCCGATGCGGAGTCAGGGTGTGTGGATATTCAGGCCTTTCAACCGCATCGGCCCAAGGCGGGGGCCCATGTGAAGTCCGCGCAACAGATTGTCCTGTCAGGGTACGGCGTGTCCCGCTCCCGGCGACAATCAACTACACACCCTCTCTGCCAATATGAGTGAGACACCGATCCTCCCGGAGTTTAGTGTACGAGGGTGATCGAGGATGTCCGCATGTCGTCGTTGTCTCTTGCTTCCAGGCCAGTGCTCGCACACGATGTTGGGGTGTCGCCCGCCCGTGACCGCCGCCGGTTCACCACCGCGTTCAAGCTGCAGATCCTCGAGGAGGCGGCCCGTTGCGTCGCGCCCGGCACGCTCGGCGCGCTGCTGCGCCGGGAAGGGTTGTACTCGTCGCACCTGAGCGTGTGGCGGGCGGCGGCGAAGCGCGGGGAGTTGACCGGCCCCGCGCGGCGCCGTGGCCCGAAACAGACGCCGCCGGATCCGCGCACGCAGCGGATCCTCGTGCTGGAACGCGCGCTCGCCAAGGCCACCGCGCGCGCCGAGCACGCTGAGGCGTTGGTGGAACTCCAAAAAAAAGTGGCCGAGTTGCTCGGCCGAACACTCCCGACGGCCGACGGGCCGAACGGAGCACGCTGATGGCCGCCGTCCAGACCCGCGGCGCCCCACTGCGCGTGCGTCCGGCCTGCCGCGCGCTTGGGGTCGCGCCGGCCACGTACTATCGGCATCAACAACCGGCGGTGTTGGGGCCGTGGCCCCGCCGGCACGCGCCCCGTGCGCTGACCGTGGCCGAACACCAGACCGTGCTCGACGTGCTGCACGCGCCCCGTGCGCTGACCGTGGCCGAACACCAGACCGTGCTCGACGTGCTGCACGCGCCCCGCTTCCTCGATCTGGCACCCGCCCAAGTCTACGCCACGCTGCTCGACGAGGGCACGTATCACTGCGCCGAACGCACGATGTACCGGGTGCTCGCCGCCCAGGGCGAAGGTCGCGAGCGGCGCGCCCAACGCCGCGGGCCGATCTACGCGGCGCCCGAGTTGCTCGCCACCGCCCCCAACCAGCTCTGGAGCTGGGACATTACGAAGCTCAAGGGCCCGGCGAAGTGGACGTACTTCTACCTCTACGTCGTGCTCGACGTGTTCAGCCGCTACGTCGTGGGCTGGATGGTCGCGCGGCGCGAAGCCGCCGCGCTCGCGGAACACCTCATCGCGACCAGTTGCACGCGACAGGACATCCGCCCCGCCCAGCTCACGATCCACGCCGATCGCGGATCCTCGATGACGTCGAAGCCGGTCGCGCTGCTCTTGGCCGATCTCGGCGTCACGAAAACGCACTCCCGCCCCTCGGTGTCGAACGACAATCCGTACTCCGAGGCCCAGTTCAAAACGCTCAAGTACCGGCCGGACTTTCCCAACCGCTTTGGTTCCCTCGAGCACGCGCGCGTGCACGGCAATGATTTCTTTCCGTGGTACAACACCGAGCACCGGCACTCGGGGCTCGGGCTCCACACGCCGCACGATGTGCATTACGGCCTCGCGGAAGCGCGCCGCGCCCAGCGGGCCACGGTCCTCACGGCCGCGTACATCGCGCGGCCGGACCGCTTCGTCCGACACCACCCCGTACCCGCCGCACTTCCGACGGCGGCGTGGATCAATCCACCCAAACTCCTGGTCGCGTCACAGGACGCTGCTCAGTAAACTCAGTCCACCCGGTGTCTCAAAATCGTTGACAGGTTCCGATGCTGTTGCGATGCATCGCTCGAT
>JAQBYI010000029.1 GCA_027622655.1 Gemmatimonadota bacterium
CACGCGTGACGCGCCCCAGCTCGTGGGGGCCCGCGTCGATGGGGGGCTCCGCGGCCCGCCGTGCCCCTCGCGCGCGGCGCGGGTTCGGAGATGCGCGAGGATCCGGTCGATCACCGAGGCCTGAGTGATGAACGCGACGACCCGCATGGGGCCATGGCAGGTCGGGCACGCGAGCGGGTCAACCTCGAAAATCTGCTGCAGGAGGGCCGCCCATCGGCGGGTGGCCTCGGTCGGCGCGAGTCGTGGCGCGGGGACGATCAGGGGTGGCGTATCGGCTGCTGCGGGCTCGGCCTGACGCCGCATCCCGCGCGGACGGTTGGCGTACCAGCCGTAGTACCGCGTGGTGACGTGGCCCTTGTCCGGAATGTGCACGAGGACCCGAGCGAGGAACTCGAGCGGGTCGGCGGTTTCGGTCCCCGCCGTCGGGCCCTCTGATTTATCGGAGCGATAGGTCACGGCCATGGCGGCTCGGTCGTAGATGAGCCGCTCTAGCGCGACGGGATTGCGGGCGCAGTAGCGCGCGAGGCGGGTCGCGAACGCGCGATCGTCCTCGGGGACCCAGACGGCGGTGTGCACGTGGAACCCCGAGTGCGGCCAGGTCAGCATGCCGGCGGCCTGGTCTTCGCCGAAGAGCGCAAGGCGCACGAACAAGCGGAGGACGGCGCGGCGGAACGCCTCCGTCAACCGCGCCGTGTCGTGGGCGGGCCATGAGACAAAGGTGCCGTCGGGCCGGAAACCGCCGTCGGTGACGAGCAGGTGCAGGTGCGGATGCCAGGGTGTTGCTCTTGGCGCGGGAGCCGTGCGTTTGCAGGCACGCGACGATGCCGACGACCAGCTCGCGCTCCCCCGTCAGCGTGCAAATGGCGTCGGTGACGGTGCGGGCGGCGACGCGGGCGATCTCGCCGAGGAGGAGGCGCCGATACAGACAGTAGGCGCGCAGCCGCTTGGGGATGGTGAGTACCACCTGCCGGTGCGGCACGGGCGCGAGGAGAGTGGTGTCCAGCCACTGCGTCCAGATCGCGAGGCGCTTGGCGTGACAGCTCGGGCAGAAGTATCGGCACTTGCAGGAGAAGGCCAGCAGATACTCGTGCGTGCACGCATCGCAGCGGATGCGCGCGAACCCGTGCTCCAACACGCCGCACGCGAGGAACTTGTCAGCGACCCGCGCGACGACGGGACGCCATGGGCCATACTCGCGCGCGAAGCGCTCGTCGTAGACCGTCTGCAGGCGATGCAGATGATCCGACACCAACCGAAACAGCGGCGACGCTTGCGGGCGTCGGGGCTTGTAGACGCCGCGCGTCGCCGGCGCCGCGTCGGGCATGCGCGCTCCGGGACCGGGGAGCGCCGAGCATACGCCCACCGACCGCGCCGTCTGTCACCATTCCGTTGCGCGACGGGCTGTTTCGACGCAACGTCCGCGTGGCGCGGGCCTAACGGTGCTTGCTGCAGAAGCTTGCGTTACGCAGCCGAGAATCCCGAGGGCGTTGAAGCACGGTCACGGAAGAGATATGTGTCGCGATCGCACGGTTGCTGCACGGTCAGACAATCGAGCTGACGAACTCCTCTCGCTCTCGCAGCGGGGATAAGGAGCACTCGACGGTTACGCGGTGCTAGTCCAACCGAGCCGCCTCGTGAACGGCCCGTGCCGTTGCCGTAAAGCCGCGTGCGCCCCGATCCACGCGGATCACGCGCGCTTCAGCGCGGCCGCCATGTTACCCAGCGCGCGTTCGATCAGCTTGCGCGAAGTGCCGATGTTCATCCTCATGTGATCCGCGCCGCCAGCGCCGAAGCCCGCACCGGGACTGAGGAAAACGCCTGCGTTGTTCGCGAACCAGCGCTGCACTACGTCCTCGGGCGTGACGGGCGTCACCGAGCGCCTGCTTTCTTCCTCGGCAGTCTTCTTTGCGCCGATCTTCTCTACGACTTCGCCAACGTCAAGCCAGGCCAGGTAGGTGGCCTGGGCCTTCGTGTACTTCACGTACGGCACACGCTCGGCGATGTACGATTCAGTGAAGTCGTGATTGCCGTCGATGTAGCCCACCAGCTTTTCGAGCCAGGGTTCGCCCTCGGTCAGGCCGGCGTGGTTCGCCACGAGTCCCGGAGTGGTGAGGTCGGCGCGGGTCCGGGCCCGCACCCTCGCGAGCAGGCTCGGGTTGGTCGAAAAGAACCACGCGACTTTCATCGCGGCGAGGTTGAACGTCTTGCTCGCCGCCTTGAAGGTGAGGCTGTTGTCGACGATCGCACGGTTCGGGAGGCTGGCGAAGGGCGTGTACTTCTGCCCCTTCATGACGAAGTCGCAGTGGATCTCGTCGGCGAGCACGACGACCTTGTGGCGCAGGCAGATCTCGCCCATCCGGGTGAGGTCGGCCGGTGACCAGCAGTTGCCGGTGGGGTTTTGCGGGTTGCACAGAATGAAGGCGTTCGAGCGCGCGGCGCGCAGCTCGAAATCTTCCCAGTCGATAGAGTAGCGGCCGTCGACGAGCTTCATGGGGCTGTCTTCGGCCAGCGTGTTCGTGTAGCGCAGGTCGGAATAGAATCCGTTGTAGGTCGGCGTGGCCAGCAGCACGCGCGTTCCCGGTGGCGCGAACGTCTCGAGCGCAAAGATCAGCGCAGGGTGCACACCGCTGGTCCAGGTGATTGTCGCGGGATCGATCACGAGTCCGTACCGGCGGCGGTTCCAGTCAACGATTGCGTCGACGTAGCGCTGCGGCTGGCGAAGATAGCCCCAGTTCTCGTGCTCCATGCGCTTCGAGAGAGCCTGGACGATGCATGGAGCCGTCCGGAAATCGAGATCGGCGATGCCCATGCCCACCTCGATCTTGCTTCCATACGTTGCGATCGCACCGTCCCACTTGGTCGAGTCGGTGCCGACGCGGTTGTAAATCGCGTCGAAGTCAAATCCCTGCTGGCTCGACTCTGCAGGATCGGAAACGCTCGCCAGCTCGGATGCGATGCCCGGTCTCGCGCTGACAGCGCCGATGAGCGCCGACGCTCCGGCCGTCCTGAGGAACGCCCTGCGATCGACTCCACGGTTTCGTGCCATCGGATTCTCCCCGGTTGCGTGCGAACCTCGCACGACGATGAATGGCTGAACTTCCCATCACATCGTCGCTGGCGCAAGCCTAGCGCAAGCGCCCGGCCGGCCGACGCGCCGCACCGCTTCGCCAATGTCGCCGCCGAGAGCTGCGAGGTGGTTGTCCTTGATGAGCACGGCCTCGGCAAGATCGAATCGATGATTCGCGCCGCCGCCGCTGTCGCCCCGGCGAAAGGCGGCGAGCGCATCGGCGTACACCGATCAGCGGTGACTTCGAAATCCGCGTCGAGTACCAATTCGTCAGATGGACGTCCTGCGTTACGCGCGGGCGAAGCGCCGCAGTTCGTCGAACGAGCCGGCATCGGCGGCCCTGAGCGCAGCGATGTAGCGCGCGCGGACCTCCCCAGACTTCGTCGGGTGCGCTGCATTCCCCCAACTGAATGGCGGCCTCTCCCAACTCTGCAGCAACAAGTCGGTCGCGAGTCGGCTGTGCCGCCCGTTGCCGTTTGGCCACGGGTGAATGCGAACAAACTCGTGATGAAAGCGAATCGCCAGCTCATCCAGCGCCTTCGGTATCTTCGCGCCGTGTTCGTACTGCGCTTGAGTATTTGCCAGGAGGTCCCTCACAAGGCGCGGGACCTCCGTCCAGTGGTAAGCTGAAATGCTCTTATCGGAATCGCGGAATTCGCCGGCCCATTTCCACGTTTCATCGAACATTCGCCTATGCAATTCCTGCAGAATCGCCTGGTCCAGGACGTTCAACGTACGCCCCCCGATCCAACCCATCGCGCGCTCGATATTCCGGATTTCCCACTGGTTCAGGTCTGCCCTGGTAGTCAGGTGTGGAGGGATCAGGCCACCCGTTTCGTCTCCGGTGAGGGGCGTGTTTCCGTCTTCGATCTGGTGCTTATTCAGTTCATCGGGCGGCACTGCTCAATCCCACAGTCTTCGTGCGTGTTCAGAAAGCCACCGTTCCGCGGACGTTTTCTCGTCGAGGACGCTCTCGATGCCTGCGTCCTGCGCCTCCAGCCGCATCGTGTGCACGAGTCGATTGCGTTCCTCACGCGCCTTGACCGCTGCCTGTCGCCTCACCGTTTCCTCAAGTGAGGGTTTTGGAACGAAAACGACGTACAGTTCGCAGCTGAGCGCTTCGGCAGCCTGCCGGAGCTTTGCCAGGGAGATGGTCTCGCTCCCTTCTCTTGCCTCGAGGTCAAGCACGGATTGCGCCGACATTTTGAGACGGAGCCCTAACTGCCGCATGGTCATTCCCAAGGACTGCCGAATCGTTCTGATCCAACCTCCTCTTGGAGATTCCAGAGACGGTAGGTTCGTGAGTCGTGCATCGATCTGCCTTCGCTGAAGCTCCAGTGAGCCAGCAGATTTCTTTTTCGCTCTTGGCAACCGTTTTGTCATAGTATAGCCTTATTTATCGTAGTGACATATAAGTCTATAGTCTTATCTAACAAGGCACAATATCAGACTATAGACTGACAACACCTGTTTTTGAACACGCCGCTGCTGTGGCGATACGTTGCGGTTTGTGCGGGCACGATGCCCCGGCGCGTCCATCGGAATGACGGAGACGTTCCGTATGGCCATGATCGCTGCGGGTTCTCCAAGCAATGGAGATCGCGAGTCGCAGGACGACGTCCGGCCGCACGGTCGTCGCCTTACGCCGATCCATCTGCCACGGCTGAGCGATCAGCGGAGATCCGGATGATTCGCGAAATCCGATCCTGCGATAGCACCGCGAACCCAGCACCCGCGAACCCAGCACCCGCGACGCTAGAGGTCCGCGCAGGACTTGTTGATGTTGCCGCACGCCTCGCAAATCAGCTTGCACTTCCGCCAGACGAGACGCGTCACTCCGCAGAAATCACAGGGTGCGGTTTCGCGCTTGCCGTCCGCCTCACGAGCGGGGGCCGGCCTACTCAAAGTCGAGCGCCAGATTCATCGCCGGCGCCGAATGCGTCAGCGCGCCCACCGAAATACGGTCCACACCGGTAGCCGCGATCAGCGCGGCGGTTGAGAGCGTCACGCCCCCGCTGGCCTCGGTAACGCACCGGCCTGCGCAGATCGCAACGCACTCCTTCAGCGCATTCAGGCTCATGTTGTCGAGCAGCACGCTCTCCACACCGGCGTCTACGGCAGCGCGAACCTGTTCCACCGAATCGCACTCGAGCTGGACGGGCGTCCCCGGCTCCGCGTGCTCCCGCACCCGACGCACGGCCTCGGCAATGTCGCCGCCGAGAGCTGCGAGGTGGTTGTCCTTGATGAGTACGGCCTCGGCAAGATCGAATCGATGATTCGCGCCGCCACCGCAACGGACGGCGTACTTCTCGAGCGCGCGTCGCCCGGGAGAAGTCTTGCGCGTGTCCACGATCTGCGCGCGAGTTCCCTTCACCGCGTCCACAAACTTCCGTGTCAGCGTCGCGATTCCCGAGAGCCGCTGCATGAAATTGAGAGCTGTGCGTTCCGCTGAGAGAAGTCCTCGGGCACGTCCGGAGAGGAAAAGAACTTCCGTTCCCTTGCCCACACTCGAACCATCCTCGACGTCCACGCGAATGGACACCTCGGGATCGAGCAGCCGGAACGCGGCGAGCGCGAGCGGAATGCCGGCAATCACTCCGGCCTCGCGTGCCACGAGCATCGCGCGCGCCTTAAGGCCGGAACGCACGGTGGCGATGGTCGTGACGTCGCGCATCGCGGCATCCTCGTCGAGCGCGTCCTGAACGAGGGCGATGATACTGGCGTCGGTGAGCGGAAAGCCTGATCCGGCATCCGCGAAGTGCACGGCGTCGAACGGAGTGATCCGCCGTGGCGGCCGCGGGTCGGCGGCGGCGTTCATTCGCCGGGATCCACTCCGGGGCCTGGCGGTGTTGACGGCGACGTTCCGCCAATGGAAACCATGCGCTCAATAGCGAGTCGTGCGCGCGCGGCCGTCTCAGCCGGAACGGTAATTCGGTGCCGAAGATGCTCGAGGGCCTCGGCCACCTTCGCCAGCGTCGTCACCTTCATGTACACGCACGACGCTCGTTCATTGGCGGCGTAGAAATTCCGGTCGGGGTAGTTTCGCTTGAGGCGGTGAAGGATTCCGATTTCCGTGGCGATGATGAAATCCTTCGCCGGCGAGTGCGCCGGACGGTTCATCATCCCTTCGGTGGAGAGAATGTGCACTCCATCTGGATCCACGTCGCCGGCCGAGACGGCCTCGACAACGCTGGTGGCACAGCCGCATTCCGGGTGGATGAGGAACTCAGCGCCGGGATGCAGCGATCGCTGGAGCCGAATGTTCTCAGGATCGATGCCCGCGTGCACGTGACACTCGCCCATCCAGACGTGCATGTTCTTGCGACCGGTCAACCGGCGGACGTGCGCACCGAGGAACATGTCCGGGAGGAAGAGAATCTCCTGATCGGCCGGGATCGAATTGACGACCTCGACCGCGTTGCCCGACGTGCAGCAGTAGTCGCTCTCGGCCTTCACTTCGGCGCTCGTGTTGACATACGACACGACGACTGCACCGGGGTGTTCGGCCTTCCAGGCGCGCAGTTGGCGCGCGTCGATAGTTGCCGCGAGCGAACAACCGGCAGCGAGGTCGGGCAACAGCACTGTTTTGGACGGGGAGAGAATGGCCGCCGTCTCTGCCATGAAGTGGACGCCGCAGAAAACGATGACCTCGGCGTCAGTGCGGGCGGCCTCGCGTGAGAGGCCGAGCGAGTCACCGACGTAGTCGGCGACGTCCTGAACTTCCGGACGCTGGTAGTTGTGCGCAAGGATGACTGCGTTTCGCTTGCGCGCGAGGCCGCGGATCTCGTCGTGTAACGCGGTGTCAGCTGCAACGGGTGGTGCGCCCATGCCTCAATTCTATCGTATGCGCGGTGAGTCGGCGGGCGGGCGCCGCGACGCGCGGACCACACACAGTCGTCGTGCAGGCAAAGCCGTTACTACCACTCGATATGGCGGCCCCGCCATTTCCGCTTTTCGCGGGGAAAATCGTGCCGAAAGTGGCCTCCGCGCGATTCGCGACGCATCAGCGCCGCTTCGGTGATCAGTCGCGCGGTAGCGGCCATGTTGAGCTCTTCGGTGGCGCCCGGACTCAGGCGTTTCGTGATTTCGTCGAGTTGTTGGAGGCAGAGGCGAAGCCCCTTTTCGTTGCGGTCAATGCCGGCGTGCTCCCACATCAACGACCGGATCGCGTCGGCCGCGACCTGCGCGGCACCCCGATCACGGAGCACGGGCACAGTCCAATCAGGACGTCGCGCGAAACGCGGCAGCTTGGGCAGTTCAATGGCATCGCGGGCCACCCGCTCTGCAAACACGAGACCTTCGAGAAGCGAATTTGACGCGAGGCGGTTGGCGCCGTGCACTCCCGTTCGACCCACTTCGCCACACGCGTAGAGACGCTCGAGCGACGACCGCCCGGCGAGGTCGGTGACGATACCACCCATCATGTAGTGTGCGGCCGGCGTGACCGGGATGCGATCCTTCAGCGGATCGATGCCCCGGGCAAGGCAGATCTTGAGGATGCCGGGAAAGCGACTGGCGAACGTCCGCGAGAGTTTGCGGGCGTCGATCCAAACGCGAGTACCTGATTTCGCTTCCCGATAAATTTCGCGCGCCACGATGTCTCGTGGAGCAAGCTCGGCGAGCTTGTGCTTCCGCGTCATGAACCGCTGTCCGTGATCGTTGACGAGCACCGCTCCTTCGCCGCGCACCGCCTCCGAGATGAGCGAGAGCGGCGTTTCGGGCGTGTCGAGCGCCGTCGGATGGAACTGGACGAACTCCATGTCGGCGATACGGACGCCGGCGCGGTGGGCAATGGCGTACCCGTCGCCAGTGGCCACCTGGGGATTCGTCGTATGTCGATAGATCTGACCACAGCCGCCGGTAGCGAGCACGGTCGCGTCGGCGATGATTTCGATTGGACGTCCTGCGTGGCTCGCGCGCACTCCAACGCAACGACCGGCCACGACGATCAGGTCGAGCGCACGCGCACGTTCGAGGACTGTGATTGATTTCGCGTCGCGAACGCGCGAGATGAGAGTGCGGGCCACTTCGGCACCGGTCTGGTCACCGTCGGCATGGACGATGCGTTTACGCGAATGCGCCGCTTCGCGCGACAGTGAGAATCGCCCGTCGGGATCGGTATCGAAGCGCGCACCGAGCAATGCCAGATCGCGCACGCGCGCCGGACCCTCGGCAACAAGCACTGCGACCGCTGCGGCATCACACAACGCCGCGCCGGCGGCCAGCGTGTCCTGATGGTGGAGCTCGGGCGAGTCCCCCGCCCCGAGCGCTGCGGCAATGCCGCCCTGAGCATAGGCAGTGGCGCTGTCGAAGAGTGAGCGCTTGGTCAGCACCACGACATCACCGTGTGCGGATGCGCGCCACGCCGCGTGCAGCCCCGCAATACCGGAGCCGACAACGAGAAACCTCGTGCGAATGCGTTTCATCAGTTCACGCCCGTCGCTCGTCCTTGTTCGCCCAGCGGAAAAAGACAATCGCCGAACTGATCACGATCGCGCCGAATACCCCGAGTTCCATGATGCCACCGGCCAGCTGCTGGTCGGCGCGCGGCGAAATCGCAAAAATCGGTGGAGCAAGTTCGTAGACACCGTAGATCGGGAGTTCGGCCGACAGCATGATCATACCGATTACGGTGTGAAACAGCGTCCCGACGAGCAGGTACAGAATTTTCAGCGGTGGTCCAAAATGCGGATATGAGGGCGCCGGCATGATGACCGGCCACCAGAACAGCACCGCACTGAAAAACCACGCCGCGTCGATCGCGAACGCACCAAGGGCCGATGGCATCAACCCGTCCACGACAGCCGGCACGTGAGTTGTCGCGACGACGACGTTGAACACTATGGCCGCCATGAGAGGATGGACGACCAGTCGACCTGCGCGCCTTGCCAGCGGCGGCATCGTGCGAGGCGCACGCGCGGCGAACCCTGAGCGAACACCGAACAAAAGCAGCGGCGCCGCAACCATCGTCTCGATCAGGAACTGCAACGCGTGAGCCGACGCGAGGTACCCGGCTGCAATGGGGCCCAGCGGCCAGTCGAGTGACGCCCAGAGCGTGAGGCCGCCAACGATGAGGGCTCCACGCTCGGTAGCTGTCGCCCGTGACCACGCACCGCTCCCGGCAAGCCAACGAAAGCCGGCGCCCACCGCGATGACGAACAGCCACACTCCGGGGTACGCGCGCCACGTCCACGTCCACTGCTCGCCGAGGGCGGCGCACCACCATTGCATTGAGCCGACTCCTATTGCGGACGCGCCGCGGTTGCCGTGTCGAGATCGGCGTAGGTAATGACTGTCGCGTCCACACGCACCGTCCCGGCGCGCGCAAAGCGTACGCCAACGGGCAGGCGCTCGCCACGGACGAGCGTCCGCGTCACCGGGGCGATCATTCCGTGGTATCCGCCAGGGCTCAGACGAAACATGCCCCGAGCCGGCACCTCGGCTGCATCCACGGCGTGCATCGTCGCCGTTCCGCTCGTCGGACCTTCCATCGTCATGTGCAATGACGCATTTCCAATCGCGCCTACATCAATGGCGACGATCGTGTCGGGCAGCGACGTGGGGTTGCGCGCCACGAAGTAAATCGCAGCCGGCCCGGCGCCGACCGGGATGACTACGTACGCGCGCTCGACCACGCTTCGGTCGGCCATTGCGGCAGACGCGCCGGCAAACACGCCTCGATCGCGCGTCCCGCGTTTGCTCAACAGTCGCGGTATGTCCCGCACCCAGTCCGCCTGCCGGGTTCCGAATGGATACATGACGTGCGCCGTATCGTCGGCGGTAAATGCCAGCACCGGAGCTGCATGTGATACGATGGTTGACCCGTCATCGGCGACTTGAATGATCGCGGGCCCGAATCCCACGGCGGCCTGGGCGGCATTGATGTCTTCGCTCGTGCCGGTCAACCCGATGAACGTCGCGTCAAAAGCATCCAGCCACTTGCGGAGTGCCGGGAGCGAATCGCGGTCGGGATCGACTGAGACGAAGACGACATCGATTCGCATCCGTTCCGTCGGCGTCAGGTTGCGCATGACAGCCGACAGGTTCGCCATGTGCACCGGGCAGACGTCGGGGCAGTTGGTGTAACCGAACTCGAGGAACGTCAGCCGCCCGGCCGTGCGCGCTGCGAAATCGAACGGAGTTCCGTCGGTGGCAGTCAGCGTGAACGACGGGCGGGCCACCACGATGTCGGTGGCACCGGACTCAGGCGGCACGACGCGCCCACCGTCCGAAGGGCCGCAGGCAGCGGACGCGACAAGCGCAGCCGCGACCAGTGCGGCGAGCAGATCGAAGGAGGCGCCGGTTCGGCCAGCTTGCATCGATTCAATTTACCCGATGCTTGCCCCGGAGAGAGCGGCGAGCGAATCTATCTTTCTCGATGCGACGACTTTTCGGACTGCTCGGTGTGCTCCTCGCCGCCCATCTGGTGCTCTCATTTGTGAGGCCGGAAGGCGCGGCGACGCCGCCCGTCGGCGAGGGGCTCGACATCGGTATCGTCTTCGATCTCGGGGGGCGCGGCGACAAGTCCTTCAACGACGGCGCCTACCTCGGTGCCGAGCGCGCGATGCGGGAGCTTGGCGCGCGCGTCCGTTTCGTTGAGCCCGGCGAGGGATCGGACCGCGAGGCCGGACTACGGCTGTTGGCCGCCGAGGGCATGGATCTGGTGATCGGAGTCGGGTTCATTTTCACCGACGACCTCACGGAGCTTGCGAACGAGTACCCCAACGTGGCGTTCGCCGGCGTGGACTACGCCGTCACGGTGGACCGCGCAGGCAATCCGGTCGCCCCGCCGGCCAACCTGGCAGCGCTCAAGTTTCGAGAGGAGCAGGGATCGTTTCTCGTGGGAGCGCTCGCCGCGCTGGTGGGCAACTCGAAGAAGCTCGGATTCATTGGCGGCATGGATTCGCCTCTCATCCACAAGTTCGAGGTCGGCTACGCGGCCGGCGTGAAAGCCGTGTGCCCGGACTGCCAGGTGATTTCGCAGTACGCCGGCGTCACGCCGGAGGCGTTTCGGAATCCCGGCCGCGGGAAAGAGCTCGCTCTGTCGGCGTACCAGCAAGGTGTGAACGTCATCTATCACGCCTCCGGTTCGACCGGGCTTGGCGTGTTCGAGGCCGCGCGGACGATGCAGAAGTTCGGAATCGGTGTGGACGCCGACCAGTTCAACGAAGCGCCGGGCTTCGTGCTGTCGTCGATGATCAAGCGCGTGGATAACGCGGTGTTCGACATGATCGCGCGCGTGAAGGACGAACGGTTCGAAGGCGGAGTTTATCAGTACGGCCTCGAGCAGGACGGCGTCGGATACGTGTACGACGACAACAATCGCGCGCTGATCCCCGATTCAGTGCGTGCGCGGCTCGAACAACTCAAGGCCGACATCATCGCGGGGAAAATCATCGTGCCAAGCTCACGGTGAAGGCCTCCGGCGCCGCACCCGAGGGAGCGCACGGCGCGACTCCGGGCGCTGGCGGCGCGTCTTCGCCCGTGCCCGCTGTCCGGATGACGGGCGTGGACAAGCGCTTCGGCGCCGTGCAGGCGAACCGCGGCGCCGCGATCAGCGTGGCAAGCGGTGAGATTCACGCGCTGGTAGGTGAGAACGGCGCCGGCAAATCCACTCTGATGAAGGTGCTCAGCGGGATGCTCGTGCCCGATGCGGGAACGATCGCAGTTGGCGGCCGCGACGTTACCGGCTGGACGACGGCGCAAGCGATCGCGGCCGGCGTCGGCATGGTGCACCAGCATTTCATGCTGATTCCGACGCTGACCGTGGCGGAAAACGTCGTGCTCGGGCGCGAACCGGCGAGTGTCGGTACGTTCGACCGCGCGCGCGCCCTGCACGACGTTGACGAGCTCTCGAAGCAAAGTGGACTGATCGTCCCGGCCGACCGGCTCGTCGCCGACCTCTCGGTTGGTGAAGCACAGCGAGTCGAAATCCTGAAGACGCTGTATCGCGGTGCGCGAATCCTGCTGCTCGACGAGCCCACCGCCGTGCTGTCGCCGCCTGAAGTGACTGAGTTGTGGGGGGTGCTGCGCCGAGTGCGTGACGCCGGAACCACGATCATCCTCATCACTCACAAGCTCGATGAGGTGATGGCCGTGACTGAGCAGATCACGGTCATGCGGCAAGGGATGACGGTTGCGCGCATGGCGACACGCGAGACGACGCCAGAGGGCATTGCGCACGCTATGGTGGGGCGAGAGGTAGATCTGGCAGTGCGAGGAGCGCGAGTGAGGAGTGAGGAGGAAGCGAGGGATGAGGGTGGTGAGGAGGGCGTGAGGGGGGAGGAGCGAGGAGCGCTGAGCGTTCAAAACCTCGTAGTGCGAGGAGCGAGGGTAGAGCGCGCGGTCAACGATGTGTCCTTCACGGTTCGGGCGGGCGAAATACTCGGCATCGCCGGTGTCGAAGGGAACGGTCAGACAGAGTTGCTCGAAGCTATCGCCGGGCTTCGGCGCGCCACTTCCGGAGAGATCGTGCTCGGCGGGAAGGTCGTGACGAACGAGAGCGTCCGCGCGCGCGGCGACGCCGGGCTTTCACACATTCCCGAAGACCGGCACCAACGTGGACTCGTGCTCGAGTACTCGGTTGCAGACAACCTGATTCTGGGACAGCAACACCGTTTTTCGTCGCGCGGCGCGATGGACCGGCATGCCGTGGCGTCGAACGGCGCAACGCAGATAGCAGCGTTCGACATCCGTCCGACCGATCCAGCGCTCGCCGTGCGCACGCTGTCCGGCGGAAACCAGCAGAAGGTGGTCATTGCCCGCGAATTGTCGCGCGATTTCATCGCGCTTCTCGCCGCGCAGCCGACGCGCGGCGTAGATGTGGGAGCGATTGAGTTCATTCACGACGCGTTGCGGAAGGCGCGCGACGCCGGCAAAGCCATTCTGCTGGTCTCGGCCGAACTGCGCGAAGTGCTGTCGCTCTCGGACCGGATCGCAGTGATGTACGGCGGCCGCATCGTAGCGATGATGCCGCGCGCCGAGGCAAGCGAAGAAATACTCGGCCCGTATATGACCGGCGCACGCAAGAGCACGGCCGCATGAGCGGGCACACTGGAGCGTTCGCTGAGCCGACGCCGGTGCCCGACGCGACTGCCCGAGCCATGAGGCGGCGCGCCGCATTGGAGGAAGCGCTGCTTCCGCCGCTCGTGGCTCTGGCGGTGATTCTCGTTGCCGGCGACCTGCTGATCCTGGCCTATGGCGAAGCACCGGGAGCCGTGTGGCGCCTGCTCGCGGAGGGCACGTGGGGGAACGCGTACGGCATCGGTCAGGTGCTCTACAAAGCGACCACGCTGACTTGCACCGGCCTCGCCGTGGCTTTTGCGCTGCGCGCCGGGCTGTTCAACATTGGCGCCGAGGGTCAACTCGCCGCGGGTGGATTTGGTGCCGCGCTGGCCGGACTCGCATTGCCGGCGGGCACGCCGTCCCTGGTGGCGATCGTGATCTGCGTGGGTGCGGCGGCACTTTGCGGCGGTGCGGTTGGCGCGGTACCAGGCGTACTGCGCGCGCGGTTTGGTGCACACGAAGTGATTGTGACAATCATGATGAACTTCATCGTGCTCGCGCTGCTCAACTACGTGGTGGCGGCGAAGCTCCACGTTCCCGAGACGTTGCACACGCCGACGATACGCGCCGGCGCTGTGCCCCGACTCGCATCGTCCATCGAGGCATTCCATGGTTCGGCCGCGAGCTGGACCATCGTGATTGTTGCTGCTGCAGTAATCGGTGTTGCGTGGTACCTCTTTCGCACGCGCGCGGGTTTTGAGTTGCGTGCAGTGGGGCTCCAGCCGGCGGCGGCCGAATACGGAGGCGTGAACGTGCCGCGCGCGTGGCGTAACGCCCTGATGCTCTCGGGCGCGATCGCCGGACTCGGTGGCGTGAACTACGTCCTTGGCTACAAGGGCTACTACGAAGACGGATTCGCGGGCGGTGCCGGTTTTCTGGGTATCGCCGTCGCGCTCGTTGGGCGAAATCACCCACTCGGCGTCGTGATTGCCGCGCTCTTCTTTGCAACACTGTCGCAAGGTGGCCTCGCGATCAACGCGATGGTGCCGAAGCAGATGGTGGACGTGTTGCAGGGGATCGTGATTCTGGCGGTCGCCGCAGCGGTGCCGGAAGTGCGCCGTCTCGTGCGGCAGGCGGCCCGACGATGACACTCCTCCTGTTTCTGGCGCAGACGATTCGCATCGCGGTGCCGTACCTGTTTGCCGCGGCCGGCGGCGCCCTCGCGGAACGCGCTGGCATCGTGAGTCTCTCGCTCGAGGGCTACATGCTCGGCGGTGCGTTCGGCGCTGCCATCGGCGCGTACTATGGCGAAAGCGCGTGGATCGGTGTCATGGCCGGCGTGGCGGTAGGGTTCGTCCTGGCCGGCATGCACGCAGTGGGGACGATTCGATTCAAGGCCGACCAGATCGTGACGGGCATCGCCATCAACCTGTTCGCCGTCGGGATCACGCGATTCCTGCTGCAACTCGCGTTCGACTCCAGTTCCAACTCGCCGCGCGTGGTCGGGTTCGGCGCGGACAACGTCGGCGGTGCGCTTGCGCTCGCATCTAATCCGCTGGTGTGGGTTGGTGTCGTGGTGATGCCGGCGCTGGCGTTCGTCGTTTACCGCACGACGTTCGGCCTTCGCGTACGCGCCGTGGGCGAACACCCCGATGCGGCCGCGAGCGTGGGTGTCCCCGTCAATCGAGTGCGCTACGCGGCGGTGCTCGGTTCCGGCATGCTCGCCGCGCTGGGCGGTGCCTACCTCGCCCTCGACCAGCACCAGTTCACCGACTCAATGACTGCAGGCCGTGGTTTCATTGCCCTCGCGGCGGTGATTTTCGGCCGGTGGGACCCCGCTCGCGCGGGATTGGCGTGCCTCTTGTTCGCCGGCGCCGAAACGTTGCAGATCCGCCTCCAGGCGGCGCAGCTCGTTCCGTCACAGTTCGTGGCAATGATTCCGTACGTACTCACTATCGTGGCGGTCGCCGGCGTCGTCGGCCGCAGCGTTCCACCGTCAGCGCTCGGCCGTACGAGCGAGTAGACTCAGAAACGGTTTTCGGGAGAATTCGCTTTGGGTCGGTTGGTCGTACTGATGGTGACGGCGTTCGTGGACATGATGGGCAACCTCATCGTGTTCCCGCTCATTCCCTACTACGCGCAGCGGTTGCTAGGGCACGGTCCGCTTTGGACTGCCCTCGACAAGATCGGCCTTGGCGGCGACGGCGCCGTCGTGTCGTTGATGGTGATCGTATTCGCCGTCGCCCAGCTCATCAGCGCGCCGTACTGGGGCAGGTTTTCCGACAAATTCGGCCGGCGCCCGGCGTTGATGATAGGCATGGCCGGGTCGGCAGTCGCGTTCGTCGTTTTTGCGTTCGCCGATTCGCTCGAACTGCTGTTCCTCTGCCGCCTGGTGCAGGGCGCCGGCGGCGGCACGGTCGGCGTCATCCAGGCCTACGTCGCGGACGCAACCAAGCCCGAGGATCGCTCGAAGGCGCTCGGCTGGCTCTCTGCCGCGACCAACGCTGGTGTGACCATTGGTCCGGCAATCGGCTCGTGGTCCATGACGTTCGGCTACAGCGGCCCGGGCCTCGTGGCCGCAGGGATCTTGTTGGTCAACATGGGGTTCGCGTGGAAATACCTGGCCGAGTCGAATGAACTCGCAGGTGTGCACGCGTCAGCGAGGCCGGCCGTACGCAAGTCCCCAGAGGCGCTGCGGCGAGTGCTCTCGCATCCGCGCGAGCCGGCGTCGCGCCTGATTTGGGTCTACGGCATCACGATGGGATCGTTCCAGGGAATGACGACGGTCCTCGCGCTCTTCCTGGCGTTCAAGTTCGGTGTGACCGAGCAGACGATCGGCTACTTCTTTGCCTACGTCGGGGGACTCTCTTTCATTACGCGCGCGGTATTCCTCGGCAAGATGGTCGACCTGTTCGGAGAAGCCCGACTGTCACGGATTGGAATGGTGCTGCTCGCAGCAGGGCTCGCGGGAATGGCTGCGGCGCCGAACATCCCGATGCTCGCGATCGCGGTTGCGTTCGTGCCACTCGGAACGGCGTTCACCTTTCCATGCGTCACGGGGATGCTCTCGCAGGTGGTGCCGCAGCACGAGCGCGGCCTGTACATGGGCGTGCAGCAGACATTCGGCGGCGTTGGGCGGGTGATCGGCCCGATCTACGCGGGCTTCACGTACGACTACCTCGGGCACGGAGTGCCGTTCTACACGGCTGCGTTGATCGTGCTCGCGACGATTTCGCTCAGTGTGGGAATCGAAAATTCGATCCCGGCTCGAAAGCCGAAGGCTGCGGCGACCTGACGGCCTGAGCGCGCCTCAGCGCGCCTCAGCGCGCCTCAGCGATTCCTGAACACCTCGATCGCGTTGCGGGTGTGCTCGGACAGCACGAGTCTCCCGCTCATCGCTGCGCGCTCATCGAGCAGGGCGTCCCAGTCGTCCGTACCCTCCCACAACGTTTGCTTGATGCGCGCCGCGGCCTCACCGCTCCCCTTGGCGAGCTGCGCCGTGAATCCGTCGAACGCCGAATCGAGCGCTGGAATCGTGTCGTGCACCTGCGCATAGAGACCTGCCGCGAGCGCCCAGTGCGCTGAACGCCAGTCGGCGTCGAGCGCCATCGCGCTGAACGCGCCTGGCCCCACCTTTCGCTGAATCACGGGCCCGACGACAAAGGGACCAATGCCGACCGCCAGTTCGCTGAGCCGAATTTGCGCCTTTTCGGTGGCGATCACGTAGTCAGACGCCGCAACGATGCCGACGCCTCCGCCGACGACTTTGCCCTGTACCCGCGTAACGATCGGCTTGGGGCAGCGAACCATGGCGAGGATCACGTGGGCGAACCCGAGAAAGAACTCCTTTCCCTGATGTTCGTCACTGATCGCCACGAGTTCGTCGAACGATGCGCCTGCGCAGAACGGGCCCTCCTGGGAGCTGCGCAACGCGACGACGCGCACGTCCGGCCTGGCGCCAACGCCTGCAATCGTAAGGGCCAGCTCCCGGAGCAACGCGCCAGGAAGGGAATTCCCTTTCGGGTGCGTGAACTGCACGACAGCCACGCCGTCCGCGACGGACTCGGTGACCACGCCTTCCTGCTGTTCTTCGTTGCTTGCGCTCATGGCACCGTGCGGAGGGGAGGGAGCAACCGTATGTCGGGTGTTTTCAGCACACTGAATATTAGGTGTTCGATTGTCGGTCCCGAAGCCGAGGCCTACATTCCGAGGTCACGGAGCGCATCCAATGACACCGACGCCAGCAGCCACCGAGGACCCAAAGCGCCTCGCGGAATTCGAGGCCCGAATCGCGCGCGGCGATACGATCGAGCCCAAGGACTGGATGCCGGAGAAGTACCGCCGGCAGCTCATTCGCATGATGTCGCAGCACGCGCATTCCGAGGTCGTCGGCATGCTCCCCGAAGGAAATTGGATCACGCGCGCACCGTCGCTGCGGCGCAAGATGTCGCTCCTGGCCAAGGTGCAGGACGAAGCGGGTCACGGCCTCTACATCTATTGCGGTGCTGAAACGCTCGGTGTGGACCGGCACGAGCTGGTGTCGCAGCTCCTGAACGGTACCGCCAAGTACGCGAGCATTTTCAACTATCCGACGCTGACGTGGGCCGATATCGGCGCCATTGGCTGGCTCGTTGATGGCGCTGCCATTGTGAACCAGACGATGCTGGCCAAGGCGAGCTACGGGCCGTACGCGCGTGCGATGGTTCGCATTTGCAAGGAAGAGAACTTCCACAAGCGCCAGGGCTTCGAGATCATGTCGTTGCTCTCGGCCGGAACGCCCGAGCAGCGCGCGATGGCGCAGGACGCGCTTGATAGGTGGTGGTGGCCCTCGCTGATGATGTTCGGACCGCACGACAAGGATTCGCCGAACTCCGGCGAGTTGCTGCGCTGGGGAATCAAGCAGAAAGGCAACGACGAGCTGCGGCAGCGATTCGTGAACCTCACGGTCGGGCAGGCCAAGGCCATCAATCTCACGATTCCCGACCCCAAGCTTCGGCACGACGCCGAAACCGGAAATTGGGCGTTCGGTGAAATCGACTGGGACGAGTTCTGGCGCGTGGTAAAGGGCGACGGGCAGTGCAATCGGGAACGACTCACCGCGCGCCGGAAAGCGCACGCTGATGGTGCGTGGGTGAGAGAAGCAGCCGAGGCGCATGCGGCAAAGCGCGCGCGACTTGAGTCCGTAGCCTGACGTGAACCGAAGAGCCCATAGATGACAAAGAAGAAACAACCTGAACCGGCAGAGACAGGCGCCACCGAGCACCAGCTCTGGGAAGTGTTCACACAACCCGGCGGCGGAAAGCCGTTCGAGCATGCCGGAAGCGTTCACGCGCCCGACGCTGAGATGGCGCTGCAAAACGCGCGCGATGTCTACGCGCGACGCGGTGAAGCCGTGAATCTGTGGGTGGTGCCGTCGAGCGCGATCGTTGCGTCGACGCCTGAAGACATAGGACCATTTTTCGACCCGGGCAACGACAAGCCGTACCGACATCCACAGTTCTACAAGGTCCCGCGAGGAATCAAAGTCTGACGGACCGATTTTTCGAGTACCTGCTGCGGCTGGCGGATGATCGCCTCGTGCTCGGCCACCGACTTAGCGAATGGTGCGGGCACGGGCCGATTCTCGAAGAAGACATTGCGCTCACGAACATCGCGCTCGATCTCGTTGGTGAAGCGAATCTGCTGCTCGGGCGCGCGGCGACCGCCGAGAACGCTGGCCGTGACGCCGACGCGCTCGCGTTCCTGCGCGATGTACGCGAATACCGGAACGCGCTGATCGTTGAGCTGCCGAAGGGAGACTTCGGATTTACCGTCGCGCGGCAGTTCCTGTTCAGCGTGTACGCGCTCCACCAGTGGGAGGCACTCTCCACGAGTGCGGACGACGACCTCGCCGGTATCGCGGCGAAGGCCCTCAAGGAGACGCGCTACCACGTGCGGCACAGCGCGGAGTGGCTCGTGCGACTCGGCGATGGAACTGACGAGAGCCACGGTCGCGTTCAGGATGCGCTCGATGAACTGTGGCGGTTCACCGGCGAATTATTCCTCACCGACGACGTCGAGCAGGCATTGGTGAAGCAGAAACTCGCCGTTGATTCGTCCTCGCTGTTCGACGCTTGGAAGCGCGACGTCACCGACGTGATCTCGCGCGCAACACTCCGCATGCCCGGCGATGTGTACATGCAGCGCGGCGGCCGCAGCGGAATGCATACGGAGCACCTTGGGGTCATGCTCGCGGAGATGCAGGTTTTGCCCCGCACATATCCGGGAGCAAAGTGGTGAGGAGCGCGAGTGAAGAGTGAGGTGGATGTGACGAGTGAGGTGTGAGGAGGAACTAGTGAGGAGTGAGGAGTGAACAAGGAATCCGTTCTCGCCATTCTCGACACGGTGAAGGACCCCGAAGTTCCGGTGCTCAGTGTTGTGGAGCTCGGGATCGTGCGCGACGTGGAGTTCGATGGCGACGCCGTAACGGTTGTGCTGACACCGACGTATTCCGGCTGTCCCGCGATGCAGACCATTGAAGACGACATCCTCGCGGCGCTGAACGCCGCCGGCATCGCCGGTGCCAGCGTGCGCACGGTGTTCACACCGGCTTGGACCACCGACTGGATTCCGTCGGCCGCCCGCGAGAAGCTCCGCGCGTACGGAATCGCTCCACCGGGACATTCGGGCGTGCACTCGCCGGTACAGCTTCGCCGGCGCGAGCCCGTCGTGTGTCCGTTTTGCGGATCGCCCAATACGGCGGAGCGCAGTGAGTTCGGATCGACGGCGTGCAAGGCGCTGCACTACTGCAACGCGTGCACTCAGCCGTTCGAGGAATTCAAGGCGATCTAGCCCTTCGCGCGGCGGCACTTTCCATTGTCGCGCTGTGCAAGGGAAAGTTGTCCCTGAACATCACGGCCGTGACGTGGAACGACTCGCATTTCCGTATTTCGGCGCAGGCCATCGCATCGGCGTGCGACGTCGTACGTTCGCCGTAGCCAGCCAGTCCCGAGAGCATCAGTTGAGCTGGGAACGGCCGAACGCGCCGGTCAGCTTTTCTCGGCCGGCGAAGCGACGGGCGGAGCAGCGGGTGGCGCTTCTACCTTCGGCGCGGCAAGCCGGCTGAGGATGTTGATCCCCGTCGCGGCCTCGATCTGCTCGGTGAGCCTGATGACGGCCCCGGGCAATTGACCGGCTGCACTGCCAACGCCGCTCGCGCGATCGCCGGAGTCGAACACCGTAACCTTGTCGATCTGCATTCCGTCGACCGACGACACGATCTCCTTGATGATGTCCGGCAACATGTTGAGCATGAAGATGCGCTCGGCTTCCGAACCGGCGCCCTTGTAGAGCTTGATCGTCTCCTCGAGCACAAAAAGTCTCGACCGGCCGTCTTCGGTGATCTTTGCAGCCGCGCCCTTCGCCCGCAGCTCGGCGGCATCCTTGTCCGCCTTTGCCGGGAGGAGCACGTCGGCTTCGAGCCTGCGCTGTTCGAGCCCAATGCGTTCTTGTTGCAGGGCCTGCTCAGCCACGACTCGCGCTTTCACGCCCGCAACCGAAGCCTCGGCCTCTCGCGCGAGTGCTTCGCCATCGAGCTCTGCCCTGCGCACACGCAGCCTGTTGCTTTCCTCGGCAATCTTGAGATCGGCCTGAATCGTTGCGACCTGCGCGGCCTGACGCGCCGCCGCTTCGATTTGCTCGGCTTCCGAGGTCCGCTGCGCCTCCGATACGCGTGCAATCTTCAGGACCTCGGCTGTCTTCGTTCGGCCGATGGAGTCCAGGTAGTTCACCTCGTCCGTGACATTCTGGATTTTCAGCGTGTCGAGTTCGAGACCGAGCTTGCGCAGATCTTCGTCGGCCTCCTCGATGAGCACGTGGGCGAACTTCATTCGGTCCTCGTTCACTTCCTCGGGCGTGAGCGTGGCTAGGATGCCGCGGAGATTGCCCTCCAGCGTGTCCTTCGCGATCTGCATCACGTCTTCGAATGGTTTGTCGAGGAGCCGCTCCACCGCGTTGTACGACACCGGCTCACGGGCGCACACCTTGACGTTCGCGATGCCGTGCACGATGAGCGGAATGCCGCCCTTCGAGTATGCGTTCTTGACGACCACCTCGATCGGGATTGTCGTGAGGTCAATGCGAGAGACCCGTTCGATGATCGGGATGCGCAGCGTGCGTCCGCCGTGCAGCAGCCGATAGCCGACCTCGCGCCCGTCCGGGCCGATGCGCCGTCGGCCGGTGATGACCACCATTTCGTTCGGCAAGCAAATGATGATCAGCGACTTGATGATGAAGGTCAGCGTCGCAATGACGCCAAATGCCACAAGCCCGAGTATTACCGGAGTTTGAATGTCCACGATCGACCTCAATCCATGTTGGCGTACGGAGAAATCTCTGCTTCGCCGTCGTCCATCCGGACGACGAGCACCGCGCGTCCCGCTTCGAGCGCTTCGGCTGCGCCCGGCGCGAGCCGGGCGACTACATGCACCTCACGACCAGCAATCACGCAGGCAATGCGACCACGTGTGCCCGGCCCGACGGCAAGCACCACCCGAGCGATGGAACCCTCGATCGCGGAATCACCAACTACATCCACCGCCGATTCGTTTCGACGCAGCCATGTGAAGATCGCGTGGGTCAACGACATCGCGCCCACACCCATCGCGGCCGAAGCAATTGCTGTCGTCGTTGCGCCGGATCCGGTCCACGTGAGCAGAGAGCCGGTGATGCCGAATGTGGCGAGAAAGAAGATGAGGTTGCGGGGCTTTAAGAATCCGAAAAGCACCCCGCCCGCGTGACCGCTACCTCCGCCATCAGACGAGACATCGAGGTCCTGACCGGCGCTCGCGTCGCCGCCGGCGTCCGACGCGTCGTCACCGAACGACACGAGAAGCAGGCCGCCACCGAGAATGGCCGAAAAGATATAGAAACCGAGCACGGCGCTAATGTTGCGCCCGCAGCGCGTCAGCGGCAAGACGCGCGACCGGCCCTACGCCCCCAGCACCGCCTCAATCCGCCCGGCGATACCGTCCACATCGGGCATCATCGCGGCGAGCAGATCCTCGTGGTACGCCACCGGAACGTCCTTCGGCGCGAGCCGCTCGACAGGCGCATCCAGGTGCCAGAACGCGTCCTGCGCCAGCGTCGCGCCAATCTCGGCGCCGAAGCCGGCGGTCATCGCGTCCTCATGCACGATCAGGCAACGCCCCGTCTTCTTCACCGACTCGAGCACACACGCCTTGTCCCACGGCATCACGGTGCGCAGGTCGATCAGTTCGACGCGCCCACCGAAACGCGACGCGGCTTCGGCGCAGCGATGCACCATCGCGCCCCACGAGACGACCGTGATGTCGCTTCCCTCCGTGACGACGTGCGCGCGGCCGAACGGAAGTACGTAGTCATCACCGGGATACGGCGCGCTGCCCGCGCCGGTCATCAGGAGCGACCGATGCTCGAAGAAAATCGTCGGATTCGGACTCCGCATCGCAGCGCGCAACAAGCCAACCGCGTCCGCCGAGTTCGACGGCATGGCTACCTGCCAGCCGTATGCGTGAACAAAACGCACTTCGTCGGAAAGCGAGTGCCACGGGTCGCCGACGTCCTTGCCGAATCCACCGGGCATGCGCACGACGATCGGCGCAGCGAACTGGTTGTTGGTGCGCCAGCGCAGCGTACCGCAGTTGTTGAGCTGTTCGGAGGCCGGATCGGCGTATTTCCGGAACTGGATTTCGGCCACCGGCATCAGCCCCGAGAGCGCCATTCCGACGGAACGGCCAATGATCCCCTCTTCGGACAGCGACGTATCGAACACGCGCCTGTCGCCAAACTTGCGCTGCAGTCCTTCAGTGACGAGATGCACGCCACCCTTTCGGCCAACGTCTTCACCGAAGACGAGCAGCTTGGGATTGACCTCGAGCTCGCGTGCGAGTGTGCGGCGAACCGCCTCGGCGAACCGCAACGTGTCGCCGCCCCCCTCCGGCACATCGGTGCCACCAAGAGCGTCACGTTCGGAGCGCGAGAGCCCACCCTGCGCTTCCGCCACGCCGGACGACTCGTCGGCGTACACGAACTGCGCGACGTTCGCCGGATCGGGACCGGGCCTCGCGCGGGCTGCCTCGAGTGCGACAGCCACATCGCGTTCGACTTCCTTCTCGAGCGCAGTCCAGTCACGGGCTGAGAGGAAATCCGGCACCAAGTAGCGCTTGAGCTTCGGAAGCGGGTCGCGCTTGGTGTCTGCGTCAATCTCGGCGTCGGTGCGATACCCCTTCTGGTTATCCGGACCGGAGTGACTGCACATCCGCGGGACGGTAAGCCGCACGAGCGCGGGGCCGATGCCGCTGCGCACGTGATTCACGCATTCGGCAAGCATCGAGGCGGCCTCGACCGGATCAGTTCCGTCGCCATCGCGCAGGAGCAGGTTTCCGAATGAGGCCAGATTCGAGGTGATGTCGCCGCCGGGCGTTTGCAAGCCGCCGCGTACAGAAATCCCGAGCCCGTTGTCTTCAATGAAGAAGAGCATCGGTAGCTTCAGGGTCGTGGCCATCGTGAGCGATGACCAGAACCCATTCGTCGCGACCGAGGCGTCGCCGCCAAGAACGAGTCCGATGGCGCCTTTCCACGACTTGTCGCCCAGAACGTCTCGGTGGTACATGACGGACTGCGCCCACCCGGCGCACGGCGTGTATTGCGACCCGACATCGCCACTCATCGGAAGGACGCACGGCCCATCGGGGTTCGGCAGGTTGCACACGACGCCGATGTCGCGCCCGTCGCTGAACCCGCCAGAACGGCCGAGCGGGCTGGCGAGTGCATCTTCGATCGTGAGGCCGAGGCCGAGAAGGAGCGGGCGGTTGCGATAGTAAGCGCTCGCCGCGTCATGCCTGTGGGTGATCAGCGAAGCCAAGATGGCCTGCGCTACTTCGTGTCCGCGCGCGGAAAACTGATAGAGGATCAGGTGGTCGCGGGGAACGTTCGCCTTGTTCTTGTTGGTGGCCTCTTCCAGATCATCGAGGGCGCGGGAAATCAGCGCCGTTCGGGCGATGTCGCGCCACGGAAACGGAGTGTCGGAGCCCGCTGGCGTGGCGGCGCGCTTTTTCGAGGAAACAGGAGCTGCCATTGCAGGGAAATCTGAGCCCGTGGCTGAGTATGCGCGAGTCTTTGGAAGGGTTCGGGACTTGATGGGGGCCACAGAACACGCAGATCACGCAGAACCCGCAACTCCAACAACTACAACTACAACTACAACGGCACCCACCAAAACGACTGCGACCCCTGATGCAACCTTTCGGCTCGCGGAGGCCACCGATATACGCCGACACAGCCGAACGGTGTTCAATGGTCGTTAGTGGTGAAGAAATTTGTCGAACACTCTGGAGGAGTGCCTGAACGCCCCTGGCATCGTGCTGAGCGACGGCGACGCGGACCGGCGCGACGTTCGTGCAGTAAGCGCGAACGGCGACGAAGCTGCGTTCCGCTCACTCTACCGGCGCCACACGCCGGCGCTCTACGCATTCGCCTGTCGTATGATGGGCGGCGAATCCCCCGACGTGGACGACGTAGTCCAGGACGCGTGGCTGCGCGCGGTGCGCGCCATTGGAGAATTCGGGTGGCGATCGTCGCTCCGAACCTGGCTTTCGTCGATTGTCCTCAACTGCTGCCGGGAACGGTGGCGCGAGAAGATCCAACCCAGCAGCGACGGTCTCGATTCCGCCGCGCCCACTGCGGACCTGAACCTCCGCCTCGACCTCGAGGCGGCGGTCGCCGCGCTTCCGCCCGGCTACCGGGCGGTGTTGATCCTGCACGACGTCGAGGGCTACACGCACGACGAAATCGCGGAGCGACTCGGCATGCAGCCAGGCACGTCGAAGAGTCAGCTCTTTCACGCCAGACGGGCACTGCGCAATCGCCTCTCGGGCGACGCTCCATCTGCAACAGCGAGTACCTGACCATGCAAGACCAATCCGATGATTTCGTAACCGCAGCGCTCAGACGGCTCCCGCGCGAAATGACTCCGCCGCCGGGTCTCGAACACGCTACCGTTGCATCGCTTCGACGCGCGGGCCTGTTGCGATCGCCGCTGCGGGCTGGCTTCAACCTGATGACGTGGGTGCTCGCCGCTAGTATCGCGGGGATTGCCTTCGTTGGCGGGTCGATGTTTGCCACGCGGCTCTCCGCGCCAGAGCCTCAGCCGACCTACGCGCTCCTCTTGTACGGCGGCAGCTCAGGCGACGACTCTGCGACACATGCGAACCGGGCCGGCGAGTATGGTGCGTGGGCGGCGGCCAATCACGCGTCGGGGCGAGTCATCGGTGGCGAGGCGCTCGGTACGTCGGTCGCTTCGCTCGCGGTGCATACGGTGGCGCTCGGAACCGATTCAGTAATCGTCGACGACCAGCCAACGAGCGGAAGCGATTTCATCGGCTACTTCCTCGTGCATGCCGAAGACAGTGACGCCGCGGTGGCGCTGGCCCGCGACTGCCCGCACCTCAAGTACGGCGGGCGAATCGTCGTGCGGCGAGTGTGGCCCGACCCGCCACCAAGCGTGGTGGTGGCGAGTCAGGACACCGGCGTGCGGTAGCCGATCAGTACCCCTTCCATCCACTCCCGCGCACCGCCCGGCCCGGCGTCGCGCCGGTATGGCGGCCGTCCGTCAGAACTCGTACGCCATTCACCCAGACATGCCGCACGCCCGTTGAGATCTGGTGTGGCTGCTCCGGCGTAGCTACGTCGATGATCGTTTTCTCGTCGAATACCACGAGATCGGCGAACATCCCTTCGCGGAGCAACCCCCGGTCGCGGAGTCCAAGCCGCAGCGCGACGGCAGACGACATCTTGCGTATTGCGTCCTCGAGCGTGAGCAGCTTCTGCTCGCGGACATAGCGTCCGAGAATGCGCGGATAGCTCCCGTACGCGCGCGGATGCACCCGCCCCTTAGCGCTGTCTGGGTCAATGCCACCGGCGTCCGTCCCGATCACAACCCACGGCTGAACAATCTGCATGCGGACGTTGTCCTCGCTCATCGTGAAGTTGAGCTTCGACAAGTCACGGCCCTCACCGAGGATGATTTCCACGATGGCCTCGGGCCACGGCTTCCTGAGGTCGGCGGCGATTTCACTTACGCGCTTGCCCTCGTATTTCGCGTACTCCGGCTTCTTGAAGTCCACCACCATGTAGCCGCCCGGCCCTTCACGCTGGCAGAGCGGAGCGCCGTTTGGATCGGCCATTTCACGCAGAATGCGGGCCCGATTGGCCGGGTCGCGCAGGTTGTCGAGGAGCTTCCCGTCTTCGCTGGCCCAGTCGGGAAAACACTCCCCGAGGTTGTTCCCGCTGAACGGGTACGGATACATCGTCGCGCCGACGTCGAATCCCGAACGGCGGGCAGAATCGATCTTGGCCACCATCCCCGATGCCTTGTTCCAGTTCCGCCGGTTCGACGCTTTCAGGTGATAGATGTCCACGCCGACGCCGCCCTCACGGCCAATGCGAAACGCCTCGTCCATCGCCTCGAAAAGCGAGTCGTCCTCCGAGCGCATGTGCGTGATGAACTTTCCCTGATACGGTGACATCGCCTTGGCCATCTCGATCAGCTCGGTAGTTCCCGCGTACGATCCAGGCGGGTAGATGAGTGCGGTGGAAATCCCGAACGCACCATCCTCCATGGCGTTGCGTACAATCCGTCGCATCTCATCGAGTTGCGAGCTGTTCGCCGTACCCGGCTTCTGCCCCATCACGAGTGCGCGTACGCTCGTCGCGCCCAGGTACGAACCGACATTCACGGAGTTGCCGTGCTGCTCCATCGCGCGCAGCCACGTTGCAAAACCCCGGTCGCCGCGAAAGTTCTTCTGCATGGCGGCGCGCTCGGGCGGCCACTCCTCGCCCCTAACCATGAGCGAATCGAGCAGGTCGTTCGCCGGCGCAGGCGTCGTGGCCTCGCCGAGGATTTCGGTGGTCACGCCCTGCGTCACTTTGCTGACCACGCGTCCGTCCCGCCAAAGCAGCGCGTCCCAGGAATGCGACTGGATATCAATGAATCCCGGCGCGACTACGAGCCCTGTTGCGTCGATTCTTTCGGTCGCAGACGCATCGCGCAGCCCACCAGCCGGCAAAACGGCCGCGATCCGATCCCCGCGAATGCCAACATCGCCGTAGAACCAGGAGTTTCCCGTTCCGTCGACAACCTTGCCGTTCGAAATGATGAGATCATACCGGGCGCCGGCCGAAGGTGAAGCGCTCCCTCGCCCGGACGACGCGCACGCCGCGACGGAAAGTGAAATGGCGCACGAGGTTACGACCGCGCGGAGGATGCGCTGAGTGTGGTTTCGATGATGGGTCATGGGAGCAAAGTTGCGCCCCCGGCATGAACACCGCCAGCACGGAACTGGGCCTGATTCTGTCGCGCAGGTGGTGACTCGGGCGGTATCTTTGGTGGGTGTCTGCCACCCTCCTGCAAGAGCGGATTGACGGCGTTCTCAGCCTCACCCTCAATCGCCCCGAAATCCTGAACAGCTTCAACGCGGAAATGGCGCGGGAGCTTCAGGCCGCGCTCGCCGACGCGGCGGCCGACGATACGATCCGTGCAGTACTGCTGACCGGCGCCGGTCGTGGATTCTGCGCCGGCCAGGATCTGGCCGAGGCGCTTCCCAAAGACGGCGTGATGCCGGATCTCGGCGATTTCGTTCGCACGACCTGGAATCCGATCATCCGTGCGATTCGCACTCTCGAGAAGCCGGTCGTCTGCGCTGTAAACGGCACGGCGGCGGGCGCAGGCGCAAACGTCGCCTTTGCGTGCGACATCGTATTCGCGTCGACATCGGCGACGTTCATTCAATCATTTGCGAAGATCGGCGTGATTCCCGACTCAGGCGGCACGTTCATTCTGCCGCGCCTGATCGGGTTGCAACGCGCGACGGCGCTCACAATGCTCGCTGAAAAGCTCCCGGCACAGCAGGCGCTGGAGTGGGGATTGGTCTACAAGCTGGCCGAACCCGACGAGCTGCAGGCCGAAGCGTTGGCGTGCGCAAAACAGCTGGCCACGCAGCCGACGCGCGCCCTTGGACTGATCAAGCGGGGTTTCAACGCGTCGCTCGGAGTATCGCTCGACACTCAGCTCGAATTTGAGGAGACGCTTCAGCGCGAAGCGGGACGCACCGCCGATTATGCTGAGGGCGTGAAGGCTTTCCTGGAAAAGCGCACGCCGAGGTTCACCGGAAAATGACGCAACTGACACGCGATTCCGGCAGTTGGGCCATGGTCACGGCTGCTCCAAACGACACGAAGATCGGAATTGTCGGCGCCGGCTCCATGGGCACGGGCATCGCGCAGGTCGCCGCGGCGGCTGGCTATTACGTACTCCTCGGCGACGCGATGGCCGGTGCCGTACGCAACGCGCAGGCCAGCATTCGTTCGTCGCTCGACCGGCTCGTGGACAAGGGCCGCCTTGACGCGCAGACGCGCGGCATGATTCTCTCGCGCATCGATTTCTACGAAGAACCGCTCGGCGTCGATATGTCGCCGTATCGCGACAGCGCGCTCGTGATCGAGGCGATCCACGAGGATCTCAGCGCCAAGCAGGCGCTCTTTGGCGCGCTTGCGGCGGCCGTGGCACCGGGCACTGTGCTGGCGTCCAACACGTCGTCACTGTCAATCGCGTCGATCGCCAGCAGTTGCGTGCGACCCGAGCGAGTGGTGGGTATTCATTTTTTCAATCCTGCGCCGGTGATGCCGCTCGTGGAGATCGTGCCGTGGATCGGCACCGACCCCCAAGTCACCGAAGGCACGCGGTCGCTCATTGAGTCGTGGCGCAAGTCACCGGTCATCGCGGCCGATACGCCGGGATTCATCGTGAATCGCGTCGCCCGTCCGTTTTACGGAGAGGCGCTTCGCATCCACGACGAAGGGATTGCCGACTGTGCCACGATCGACTGGGCCATGAAAGAGATCGGCGGATTCCGGATGGGACCGTTTGAGCTGATGGACTTCATCGGCAACGACGTCAACTACGCCGTGACGCGGTCCATGTTCGAGAGTTGTTTCTGGGAGCCGCGCTACCGGCCGTCCCACACGCAGAAGCGACTCGTGGACGCAGGTTTTTTCGGTCGCAAGACTGGCCGCGGATTCTACCAATACGGAACGGAGCCAGCGCCGGAGCCAACACGCGACAAGGAACTCGGGACCCGGGTGTTTGAGCGGATTCTGGCCATGCTCATCAACGAAGCAGCCGACGCCGTGTTCTATCGCGTGGCGAGCGCTGCCGACATCGACCTCGCGATGCAGAAGGGCGTCAACTATCCGAAGGGACTTCTTGCGTGGTCCGACGAACTCGGAACGTCGTGGGCGTTTGACCAGCTCCACGTATTGCAAACCGAGTACGGTGAGGACCGCTATCGCGCGAGTCCGCTGCTCAGACGCCTGGCGCACACGAACGGGCGGTTTCACTCATGACGCCGCAGAAGCCGACAGCTGGCCGCCGCGCACGCACCGGCGTGAAGACGGAACAGATCGTCGCTGAACGTGTCGTTGGCGGAATGATGGCCAAGGACGAGTTCAGCAAGTGGATGGGGATGTCGGTCGTGGACGTGCGACCGCGCACCGCGACCGTGCGGATGACAGTGCGGGCCGAGATGGTAAACGGATTCGGCGTCGCGCACGGCGGCGTGGCGTATTCGCTTGCCGACAGCGCGCTCGCCTTTGCGTCGAATACGCACGGTAAGGTGACGGTGGCGATCAACAATGCCATCAGCTACCCCGCGGCCGTCAACGTGGGCGACGTGCTGACAGCCGTTGCCGACAGCGAAGGGGAGTCGCGCCGGCTCGGCTACTACCGCGTAGTCGTGAGAAACCAGGACGACGCGATCGTGGCCACGTTCACCGGAACCGTGTACAAGACCAAGGACGATCACGGCGCGGGCCGAGCCGGCGAAACTGCGACGACAGTCGAAAACAAGGGAAGCAAGTGAGCGAAGCGTTCATTATCGATGGCGTGCGAACTGCGATCGGCAACCTCGGCGGATCGCTGAGCGAGGCGCGGGCCGATGATCTCGGCGCGCGCGTGATTGCCGCGCTGATGGCGCGCCACCCGAATGTCGATCCGGCCGCGGTTGAGGACGTGATCTTCGGCTGCGCGAACCAGGCCGGCGAAGACAACCGAAACGTGGCGCGGATGGCGCTCCTGCTCGCAGGGCTGCCGGTGACGGTGGCGGGCGAAACGATAAATCGACTGTGCGCGTCGGGAATGTCGGCCGTCGCCAATGCGGCGCGGGCGGTGAAGCTAGGCGAGGGTGATCTGTACGTCGCCGGCGGAGTCGAGTCCATGACGCGCGCGCCATACGCGCTGAGCAAGGGAGCAACGCCGTTTGCGCGCGACATGCAACTGTTCGACACCTCGCTAGGGTGGCGGTTCGTCAATCCCGCAATGAAAGCGAAGTACGGTACTGACTCGATGGGAAATACCGCCGAAAATGTCGCCGAGCAGTTTCACGTGACGCGCGCCGACCAGGACGCCTTTGCGATGCGTTCGCAGCTCAAGGCGGCCAAGGCGCGCGCGGCCGGTCGTTTCGCGACCGAGATCATTCCGGTCGAGATTGCGCAACGCAAGGGTGATCCGAAGAGAGTGGACCAGGACGAGTTCATTCGGCCTGATACGACCGTTGAGATCCTGGGAAAGCTGAAACCGGCATTCCGAACCGACGGCAAGGGTTCCGTCACGGCCGGCAACGCGAGCGGGCTGAACGACGGTGCGGCAGCTCTACTCGTCGTTTCCGAAACAGCGGTCAAGCGTTTCAACCTGACACCGAAGGTGCGGGTGGTATCGAGCGCCGTGGCCGGTGTGGAGCCGCGCATCATGGGAATGGGCCCGGTGCCGTCGTCGCGCAAAGCGCTTGAACGCGCGGGCCTTAGGCTCGAGCAGATGGACGTGATCGAGCTCAACGAGGCATTCGCCGCTCAGTCGCTCGCCTGCATGCGCGAGTTGGGCATGGCCGACGACGACCCGCGTGTGAACCCGAACGGCGGCGCGATTGCCCTTGGGCATCCGTTGGGAATGAGCGGCGCCCGCCTGTTGCTCACAGCGATGCGCGAGCTTGAGGCCACGAACAAGCGCTACGCGTTGTGCACGATGTGTATCGGCGTAGGCCAGGGAATGGCCACGGTGATTGAGCGAGTGTAGTTCTATTGCAGGCGAACTTGTGGACAACTACGTTCGAGCACGTTCGGATTCGAATCTCCCCACGCAAGCGGGTCACATGCCGTCGTTCATCCGCCACATCAGCTCGCCCCGGCGCGCTCTGGCTTCTTGTCTCGTCGCAATACCCATCGTGCTCTCGCTGTCTTGCGCCGGCGGGCCACCGCCGTCTCCCATCGCTATCGCCGCGCTCCCACGCGAAATCCGGGTGCAGGAATGGCCATACTGGATTGACATCCCAATGCAGGAAAAGAATGTCGATCGGATCTGGCGGGTCGTGATTGATGTGATCGGCGAGCGCGCCGCGGTCGCCGTAATGGATCGGGAAAGCGGCTACATGAGGACGGAATACAAGCCGAGCAACACGATGTACGGGCGGGCCCCCACGGACCGCACGCTCGCCCGAACTGTCGTAGCAGCGGGTGAGGGCGCGGTCGAAGAGCGGTACACGGTCCGGATCCGGCCGCTGGAGTCGAAGATCCGCCTCGGCGTCGAAGTGCGCTTCCGTGGCACGAATGAGTACGCCGCCTGGCTCGTCAACACCAACAACTCACCCTGGACCGCAGTGTATCGTGAGCTCCAGTAGCGCTTGGAGACGATGCAGTAGCGGGAACGGCACCGTGAACCCCGCGCACGCGTAGCACGAACGCGCGCACGAGCGTTCACACGAGATTGGCACAGAGCACACAGACCGGGCAGATTCAGAGGTCTGTGTGCTCTCTGTGTTCTGCGGTCACCATCAAGTCCCGAACGCCAATAACGACAGATGATCACTGCTCTCGACCTGACAGGCACCAAACCCCGCCGCCTGCTGAACTACGTCTGCGGCCAGTGGGTCGAAGGCACCGGCAAGGCCGCCCCGCTCGTACATGCCGTCACCGGTACGCAGTTCGCAGAGGCCAGCACCGGGGGCATCGACTTCAAGCGGGTGGTGGAATACGGCCGCAAAGTGGGCGGTCCAAAGCTTCGCGCCATGACCTTCCATCAGCGCGCACTGATGATGAAAGCGATGGCGAAGCACCTGATGGAAAAGAAGGATGAGTTCTACCGAATTTCCGCGGCCACCGGAGCCACGAAACGCGATGGCTGGGTGGACATCGAAGGCGGAATCGGAACGCTCTTCGCGTACTCGTCGCGCGGCCGACGCGACTTTCCAAACGAGACGTTCCACGTTGAAGGACCCACCGAGCCGCTCTCCAAGGGTGGGACGTTCGTCGGTCGCCACATCTGCGTGCCACTCGAAGGCGTAGCCGTACACATCAACGCCTTCAACTTTCCCGTTTGGGGAATGCTCGAGAAGCTCGCACCCACGATTCTCGCGGGCGTACCCGCGATCGTGAAGCCGGCGTCGTTGACGAGCTATCTCACCGAGAGTGTGTTCGTGGAGATGATCGCGAGCGGGCTCTTTCCCGAGGGGAGCATCCAGCTCCTATGCGGAAGCGCGGGTGACCTGCTCGACCATCTCGACGAACAGTGCGCCGTGGCTTTCACGGGATCGGCGGTCACCGGTCAGATGCTCAAGGTGAATAAGGCGATTCTCGCGAACAACGTACGGTTCAACCAGGAAGCGGATTCGCTGAACTTCTCCATGCTCGGGCCTGACGCGGCACCCGGCACGGAAGAGTTCCACCTCTTCATCAAAGAGGTCGCGAACGAAATGACCACCAAGGCCGGGCAGAAGTGCACGGCAATCCGGCGCACGTTCGTTCCCGAGGGCATGCTCACTGACGTGATGGGCGCGCTGAGCAAGCGGCTTGGTGGAGTGAAAGTCGGGGATCCCGCGGTTGACGGCGTCCGAATGGGCCCGCTTGCCGGCCGGCCACAGGTCGCCGAGGTGCAGAAGAGCGTGGATCGGATTGCGTCGGTTGCCGAGCGTGTGTTCGGAACGAGCGACGATTTCGAGGTCGTAGGTGCCGACGCAACGAAGGGCGCGTTCTACCCTGCTCTGCTCTTCTATTCCAAGGATCCGTTCGACGCGACCGAGCCGCACGACGTTGAAGCATTCGGGCCGGTGAACACGGTAATGCCGTACAAGTCGGTGGATGACGCGATTGATCTCGCTCGCAAGGGTCGTGGGTCGCTCTGCGGTTCGCTATTCACGGCAGACGACGACGTGGCGCGCAAGGTCATACTCGGCACCGCCGCGTGGCACGGGCGATTGCTGATCGGCAACCGTCACTCAGCCAAGGAAAGCACCGGTCACGGTTCGCCGCTGCCGCACCTCGTACACGGCGGTCCCGGGCGCGCCGGCGGCGGCGAAGAAATGGGCGGCGTGCGCGGCGTGCTCCATTACATGCAGCGGACCGCGTTGCAGGGCCATCCCAGCACGCTCACCCGCGTCGTACGAGAGTACATCGTGGGTGCCGACCAGAAGACCGGCGGATCGCATCCGTTCACTCGTTACTTCGAAGAGCTCGAAGTCGGTGACACGTTGATAACCGGCAAACGGACGATCACGCTCGACGACGTCGAGAAATTCGCGGCGCTGAGCGGCGACGTGTTCTACGCGCACATGAACGACGAACAGGCGACCGCTCACGGCGTGTTCGAGAAGCGCGTGGCACACGGCTACTTCATTGTCAGCGCAGCCGCCGGGCTTTTCGTAGAGCCAGCTCTTGGGCCCGTCATGGCCAACTACGGACTCGAAAACCTCCGGTTCACCAAGCCCGTGTACCCGGGCGACACGATCCACGTGCGGCTCACGGTCAAACAGAAGACTGCGAAGGAAACGCTTCCCGACGGCGTACCGCAGGGCGTGGTCGCCTGGGACGTTGAGGTGAAGAACCAGGACGACGAAGCCGTCGCGATCTACACGATTCTTACGTTGGTGCGGCGGAAGGAAAACTAGATGCGGACGCGGAATGCCATCGCGATGACTCTTGTCGTCACGGTCACCGCGGTCGTACTGAGTTGTGCGCAACAGGCGCGCCCAGCCGCACCCGACCTGATCCTCCATAACGGTCGAATCATCACTGTGGACGCAAGCGACCGCGTGGCGCAGGCCGTGGCCGTGACGGGTTCAACGATTGTCGCAGTGGGTTCGGACGCCGAGGTGATGAAACTCGCCGACTCGCACACCCGGCGCGTGGACCTCAAGGGACGCGCCGTTACACCGGGCCTCCTTGATGCACACTCGCACTTCAGCATCAGCGGCGCCGACCGCCTGTTCGACCTCGACGTTGGCTACCCGAACGTGAAGGGGATCCGCGACATCGTGGACTCAGTGCGCGTGCATGCCGCGTCGCTCAAGGCGGACGTATTCGTTCAGGGCCACGGATGGGACGAGGGAAAGTTCTCCGAGCGCCGGCTCATTTCCGCCACCGACCTCGACGCGGCAGCGCCAAACAATCCCGTCTGGCTCCTGAATACCACCGGACACTACGGCGTCGCGAACAGCACGGCACTCCGGCTCGCGGGAATCACGAAGGACACGAGAGACCCGCCCAACGGGACGATTGACCGGAACCGTGACGGGACGCCCACCGGCGTGCTCAAGGAAGCGGCGATGTCGCTCGTCACGCGACTGATTCCACCCTACTCGCGCGACCAGATCGAACAGGGCATGCGCGAACTCTCGAAGGCGTACAACGCCGAGGGAATGACCGGGTTGAAGGATCCCGGAATCTCTGCTGAAGACTTCGACTCATACCGCCGCGTCGCCGCTGCTGGCGAACTACCGGTGCGCGTCTTCGCGCTGTTTTCCGGTGGGCGAAGCATTGCAGGTGCCGAGAGCCTCATCGCCGCCCGAGCGGCGACGGCGCGTCCGTACGAATCCACCGGTGACGACCACGTCATTGCAGGCGGAGTGAAGCTCTTCATGGACGGCTCGGGCGGCGCGCGCACAGCGTGGATGTACGACGACTGGAACAAGGGATACACCGGCACGGATAGCGGAAACACAGGCTACCCCGCGGCGAACCCTGACACGATGCGCACGATGATCAAGCTCTTTCACGCGGCCGGCATGCACGTGAGCTCGCACGCCATCGGCGACCGCGCGATTGACTGGATCGTAGACAGCTACGCCCAGGCGCTAGGCGAACGTCCTACCAAGGGACTGCGCCACGGCATCATTCACGCGAACATCCCGACCGATCGCGCAATTGACGAGATGGCGCGCATGCAGCGCGACTTCGATTCGGGATATCCCGAACCGTCTGCCGAGTTCCATTGGTGGATAGGCGACACGTACGCCGGAAATTTCGGCCCACTCCGTTCGAAGCGGCTGAACCCGCTCCGGACGTTCCAGCGAAAAGGCATGATCTGGGCCAACGGTTCCGACTACAACGTGACGCCGTTCCCCGCACGCTACGCCATCTGGACCGCGGTCGCGCGCGAGACAATGCTCGGCGTTCATGGAACGGATCCGTTTGGTCGCGACGAGTCGGTTGATGTACAGACCGCGCTCAAGGCCGTGACGATCTGGGCCGCTCACCAGATGTTTCTCGACAAGAAGATCGGCTCGATTGAGGTCGGGAAGTACGCGGACCTCGCCGTCTGGGATCGCGATCCGTACAGCGTACCGACGGTCGACCTCAAAGAGATGACCTGCTTGATGACGGTGTTCAACGGCAAGGTCGTGTACGAGGCTCCGGCGGGGATGTGACGGCTCGGGCGAGCTTCTGCAGCGGGTGGCGTGGTCCCGCAGCGGCTATGTTTGCGCCATGACAAATCCGACGCACCGGAAGTTCGTGCAATCCATTGGAACTGGTGGCGCTGCGTTTGCGGCGTTCCCGGTATTCGCGCCAGGCCGGGTATTCGCCGGCACCGGCGTTGCGGCGAACGAGCCGGCTGCGCAGAGCGCCACCGTTCTGCTCAACTACAATGAGAACGCCTACGGACCGTCACCGCGGGCGCAGGCTGCGATCCGCGACGCGGATGCCGCGGTCGTCAGCCGTTACTTCCCCGAGGACACTTACGACACGCTGCGCGATGCGCTCGCTGCGCACCACGGGGTGACTCGGGCGCACATCCGGGTCGCCGTCGGCTCAACGGAAATCCTCAAGGTGTGCGACGACATTTTCCTTGCAGGGGGCGCTCCGCTCGTGGTAGCCGAACCGGCTTACGAAGCGGTCATCCAGTACGCGGCGAACAGCAGGGCAAAGACCACGAAGGTTCCGCTCACAGCCGACCACCGGCACGATCTCCCTCGCATGGCCAGCGCGACGTCGGCCGCGACGGGGCTCGTCTACATCTGCAACCCGAACAATCCGACGGGCACCATTGTGCGGCGCGACGAGATTGCGGCTTTCATACAGCGGATGCCGCCATCGGTGACGGTGTTGGTTGACGAGGCGTACGCCGAGTTCGTCGAGGATCCCGGCTACGAAAGCGCGGTGCGGTACGTGCGTGAGGGCCGGAACGTCATCGTCGCCAAGACTTTCTCGAAGATTCACGGGCTAGCGGGAATGCGCGTCGGCTACGCTATTGCAAAACCTGAACTGATTGCGCGAATCGCGCCGTTTACGGTGGACTTCGCTACCACTGGCGCTTCGGCGAACGCTGCGATGGCGTCGCTCGGCGATACGGAGCACCGGGCAACCGTTGCGCGCCGGAACGCGGCGCAGCGATCGGTTTTCGTGAACGAAATGCGCAGCCTCGGTTTTTCATGTACCGAATCGCACGCAAACTTCGTGATGGTCGACATTCGCCGTCCGGTCGGGCCCGTTATTGCCGCGCTCGCAAAGCAACGTGTGCTGGTCGGCCGCGAGTTCGGCGCGATGCCGACTTTTTTACGGGTCACGCTCGGAACAGAGCCCGAGATGCGGGCTTTCTACGCTGCGTTTCGCGAAGTCATCAAGGCGTAGAACTGGGCGGCGTGCGGCTACGGCCGCTTGGGCGCCCAGTGCGGCGCCGTGCGCCACGTAGCCACCCACGTGAACGTCAGCACGGCCCGTCCCCCTCGCCGCACCGCGCACCCGCACCAACACCTGCCGCTCGTCCTCAATCCAGAATTGCTCGGACGTCGAGTCAGCGGGCGAATCGGCGCCGACGATCGTCACGGGGCGTCCTTCGTACGTGCTCTTCGTCGCCTTTGACACGTCGAAGCCGAAGAGTCCGACCTGCCGCACAGTTTCGCTCACCGGCTGCAGATAAACACCCATGATGAGCGCCACGCCGGAGAATGCGTCGCCGGTGCGGTCGCGGAGGTCCTGGAAATGGGGGAGCGAGTTCGACCCGTACTTCACGTCGCCAGGCCAACTGCGGTAGAGCTGCACTATCTCGTCGGCCGCGCGCACACCTGGGAGCGGCTTCAGGAGCAGGGTGTCGATCGCGGAAAAGACCGCCGTATTGAGCCCGATCGCCAGAGCGATGGTTGTGACGACGATGGTCGTGAAGAGCGGACTCTTCGTGAGCAGTCGGCCGGCGAGGCGAACGTCTGGTGCGATCGTGGACATTTGCGGAAGGCCAGGTGGGAGGACAAGCGGGTCCTATTGATACGACGGCACCCGACCCCCTCAGAGTTTCAAACTGGCCGACGCTTGCTTGGAACGCTGATGATATGCTCCCACTCGGTCGCGTCGGACCGCGCCACGACGGCAACCACGGGCTCGGTATCGCTCAGGTTGAGCACTTCGTGCGGCACGCCTGGCTCGATATAGATGAAGTCGCCGGGACCGTTCTCGAGGCTCTTCTCGAGGTTCGCGCCGTACTCGTGCCGAACGCGCCCCGAGAGGATATACAGCATCACCTCGAAGTCCACGTGGATGTGAGCATACGCGCACGCGCCCGGCGGAACGGTCGCAACGTTCATCGAGAGCTTTTTCGCCGTAGTGTTGCGCGCGGCAAGCCCTGTCTTGTACTGGATGCCGTTCCAGCCGCGCGTGTTCGGCCCTTGGCGAAGGGTGAAAATGCCCTCGTGGGATTCGACTTCGGATTCAGCCATCGCCCGTACTCCTATCGCTGCGCGGCAGTCGGATGCAGCGTCAGCTTCTGCACGCGCCAGTTGAGTATCTCGCCCACATAAAGCTCGTTCTCGGACACGCACGCGATCTGGTGCGCCCATCCAAACTGCCCGACCTCCTTTCCGGCATCGCCCATTACACCGAGAACTTTGCCTTCGAGCGAGACCTTGTAGAGGCGACCCGGCACCGCGTCTGCGCTGTAGAGGTACTGCGTCCCCTGCGCGTTCGGCGGCGTGATGCAAATCGCCCACGGCGCACCATTGGCTCCCAGCAGGTTCGCCCCGGGACGCGGCATCCCGCCAAGCATGACGTTCGGTTCCTTGTTGTACGGCACTTCGATCTTGATGATGCGCACCGGGTTGCCGTCGGGATCGAACACCTGGATCCGGTTGTTCCCGCGATCACCGACGTAGATGTTCCCCTTCGCATCGCTGGCGATCGTGTGCAGCGTGTTGAACTGGCCGGGCTCTCGACCGTACTCGCCCCACGTCTTCACCCATTTCCCGTTCTTGTCGATCTTCACAACGCGCGAGTTGTTGTAGCCGTCGGCGACGAAGATGTTGCCGTCGAGGTCCCACGTGACGTCGGTCGGACGATTGAATCCACCCCAGCGCGGCGTGGGCCGCGTGCCCGGCGTCGGCTCCCTCGCTGGTTCCACCGACTCGTCGCGGCGGCCGAGCGCCATCAACACGCGCCCGTCGGGAGCGAACTTCACAATCATGTTCGTCCCTTCGTCGCTCGTCCAGATGTTTCCCTGCTTGTCCACCTGTACGGTGTGCGCGAAGGCAAACCCATAGAGGTCCTTGCCGATCTCGCGGATGAACTTGCCGTCGGCGCCAAACTCCCAGAGCTGCGCGGCCGTGGCGGTGTGCACCGTGCTCCGCTGGCTGGTGCGATGATAGACGAAGATGTGCTTCTGCGCGTTGACTGCGACACCGGTGACTTCGCCGAAGTACATGCCGCTGGGAAGCTTCAGCACGTTGGGGTCGGCGTCGTACCTGATCTCGGTAACTTGGGCGTTCGCGACTCGAGGGTTCGCGACTTGAAGCAGGCCACAGAGCCCACAGACCACACAGACAAAGAGTCGGCTGAGACTGGGCATCGGAACGCTCACTTCATGGGTGGGGACTGCAGCGCGCCCAGAGGGACTTGAACCCCCAACCCTTTGCTCCGAAGGCAAATGCTCTATCCAATTGAGCTATGGGCGCGAGAAGTTGAATCTACCGGTCCGCGCCGTGCCCGCTACTCGCCCTGACGATCTCCCGGCATGGGGCGCACGGGGCCGTGCCCGGCGTAAACCATTTTCGCGCCGTGGTCGCGGAGGCGCTGCCAGCTCTGCGCGACGGTCTCGGCGGCCTCTTCGGTTGCCATGCCGGGATGCGTCAGATCGCCGGTGAACACTTCGCCGCTGCCGAGCACGAGTGAAACGCTGTCGTCGGAGTGGCCCGGCGTGTGCACGATCTTGCCATCGAACCCCAGCTTGCCAAGAAAGGCACGGCTCTCCTCGCACGTGATCACCGCATTGTCGTTCAGCGCGATCTCAGTGTAGTTGTCGTCCGGCTTCATGAACTGCTTCATCAGCGGAATCGCATTTACCTGCTCTGCCGTGACGATGAGCCGCATGCCCTTGTTCTTGAGATCCTGTGCTGCGCCGGCGTGATCCATGTGGTAGTGGGTAGCGAGGCCGTGCGTGATCTCCTTGAGCGGAACGTCCATCCGTTTCAACTCCGCCTCGAGCGAACCGAACAATCCGGGCCAGCCGAGGTCAACGAGGAGACGCGACGTGCCCACGCTCACCACCCAGTAGTTGGTGGAGCGGTAGCCGACGTTGACGATGGTGGGGGAGGCAGCGGCCATGCGATTACGTTAGCGACGTCGCGCGATCCGCGTGATTGCGACCGGTGGCGTGAGACTCTGCGCGTCGGCTGGCGACTGCTGAATCGCCTTCACAACGGCCATCCCGCTCAGCACCTTGCCGAACGCCGCGAACCCCTGGCCGTCGAGGTTGCGGTGTCCGCCAAAGTCGAGTGCCGGCTGCTGACCGATGCACAGGAAGAAGTCCGACGTGGCGGAATTCGGCCCGGCGCGCGCCATAGAGATCGTGCCATCCTCGTGTTTGAGCCCGGTGGCGTTGGTCCGTTCGAGTTCGATCGCCGGCAAACGCAGGCGATCTGGGGCTTGGCTCGCGCCGCCCTGAATGACCTCGATCTTCACCGAGTCGCGCGGTTGGTTGCTCGGATTGACTGTGCGGTGAAATCGTCCGCCATCGTACGCGCCGGCATCGACGTACCCCAGAAAGTTCGCGGCGCTGATCGGCGCGTGAACGCTGTCGATCTCAACGGTAATCGCGCCGAGCGTAGGGGTATGTCCCGTTTCTAGTTGAAAGTCAGGTGATGACTCGGGGGTCAACGGTCACGCAGCAACCT